>NZ_JBHWUE010000052.1:0-78270 GCF_042738615.1 Rhodococcus sp. NPDC059968 | reverse complement strand
TCGAAGAATCACGCGGTGACCGTCTCTCGTCCGGTTACGACACGCCGGTCATTGGTACGAGATCCGGCTCGTACACCATCATCGTGGACGCAACCCCAAGCGATCGCCTTGATCGGAAACCGGTCGCTGCGATGCAGCAGACGAATCTCATACCAATCTTTCGCGGACATCATCGCTTCGCCCCTCGTGCTCGACTCGAGCCAGGATCGGTGGGCAGGGGCCAAAATTGGGATGCCGTATCCCGCTCAGTTTTCAGGAGCCGTCTACACGTGAATCCGTCGGCGCCTTCGGGGGTAAACCGATCGACCTACCTAACCCTCCTGCCTCCTGCCGCCGCCCGCTGCTGAGATCGTGGCGACAAGTGTTCATTCCATCGATGCCCTGTTCCGTTCGTCCGGTGAGGGTCACCGGGACCGTAGGTTTGCGATGTCCTGAGACATACCATTCACGCTGACGCTGAGTCCACGCGATGAGTTTCGACGCTTCTCGAGGTCCACACCATTGAGGCGACCGAAACCGTGCCGTCGACTGATCGAACGTCGGATCGGGGCTGTGCACAGTGGCGACATGGCCGGGGTTCTCGCGGACACTCCGACGACATCGTGATGTTCGACGTGCCACCGCCGTACGAGGGTGCTCGCGGAATTGATGCGTATCGAGAGATATGCCGCCGTTCTTCGAATGGCAGTCGCAGGGTGCGAGGTTCGAGTTGGTGTCATTGGAGGTGACTGCCGGCGGAAGATGTCGCGTTCGCCCACGTGCTCCTCCGCTGTGGAATGCAAGCGTAGTTCGCCGTCAATCCGGAGAAGCGGCTCCGCCTCATAGTGGGGTTGCGGAAGGAGGATGGTTGTTGGCTCGTCGCTCACGAGCAACACTCCTTCCCTGACACCAGTGTCTGACGTGTTGCTGATGGGGTTCCTTGGGCCGTCGTTTGGACGTTTTCGAAGGATTTAAGGTTGTAGTTTCACCCACCCAACCACACCCGGGAGTTTCGTCACTGTGATGATTAAGAAACGGGATTCGTCGGCGCGTGTAACTGCGGCGAGGTAGCGGTCGAGTGAGCTCCGATGGAGTCAGTGACCGCCGTCTGTTCCGCGTGAAACACAGGCCAGTTGTTCCACGTGAAACTGCTCGCGCCAAACGCGATGAAGTTCGGCTAGCCGGCGTGGGGTAAAGCTCGCGACGGACCGCACCGCGCGACGGGACAGCACGGAGAGGGTGCCGCGGCACCGGGCACGGACCCGCGGAGTTGTCGGGCGGGGACCGGCGCAAGGATGAACCAAGCTGGACACGCACGGTCCCGTGACATGTCCGCGGACGAGGCGGCCTGTTCCACGTGAAACATCCTCGCGACGATTGCACCATCATGGATCCGCAGAAAACTCGCTGACGGCGATGTGTGCGAGATCGACGCCCGAGAGGGGCGACCGCACTCACTGAGTGTGGACCGACCCACCGCTCCCCTCCCCCACCGGAAGGGTGCGGCTCGACACTGTTCCGGCGTTGCGCGTCCGAGTTAAGGGACATAGTCGTGAGCGAGGGCGGATAATGAAGAAGCTGTGTTTGTTGATTTCGCGTTGTTCGCGGGAGGATGTTTCACGTGGAACCGAATGGTGGAGAGCCGGCCGAATGGGACGAACAAGCGGCGGCACGCCAGGTGTTCGGTGAGCGATTCGATATTGCGGAGCGCTACTTCAAGTCGCTAGCGACCGACGGTGTCGAGCGGGGGTTGATCGGACCGCGAGAGGTTCTGCGACTCTGGGAACGTCATCTCCTCAACTGTGCCGTCGTCGGTGAGTTGATCGCCGAGGGTGAGTCGGTCGTCGACGTCGGAAGCGGTGCCGGGTTGCCTGGTATCCCTCTCGCGATCGCCCGTCCCGATCTCCGGATCACGTTGGTGGAGCCGCTGCTGCGACGGTCGGTGTACCTCGCCGAGTTCGTCGAGTCGAACGGTCTGGACGTGCTCGTGGTCCGGGGCCGCGCGGAGGAGTCGGGTGTGGTGAAGGAAGCCGGCGGCGCAGACGTTGTCACTTCCCGTGCGGTGGCACCGTTGGAGAAGTTGGCCAAGTGGTCGCTGCCGCTTATCCACGAGCATGGGAGAATGCTCGCATTGAAAGGTTCGAGCGCCGCTGAAGAGATTTCCCGTGATCGCGCTTCCCTGACTCGGTTGGGTGCTGGCAAGCTGGATATCGTGGAATGCGGAGTGGGCCTGCTTCCTGTCCCCACCGTTGTCGTTCGGGCAGAACGTGTACCGAAACGCCGTCAGCGTCGATGACGATGTGCACGGTGACTAGGGAGTGAGTATGTCGAGTAACGAGCGATTCCCAATCGAAGGAGTAGTCAATGTCGGGTGGGCCTGAATCCGCCGTTTCACGTGAAACAGTTTCACGTGAAACCGACCATCGATCCGACCAGGCGACGAGCTCCGGGAATGGAGACGACGGATTCACGGCCCCCTACAACGGAATTTCCGTCGAGGAGACTCCGATCGGTGCCGCCGCGCACCGCGCAAGCCAGGTGCTGCACCCCCACTCAGTTTCCCTGCCGAAGCCACCCGAACGCCGGATCCTCACGATCGCCAATCAGAAGGGCGGCGTCGGCAAGACGACGAGTGCGGTCAACCTCGCATCCGCGCTCGCGATTCAGGGACTCACCGTTCTGGTGATCGACCTCGACCCGCAGGGTAACGCCAGCACTGCATTGGGCGTCGCCCACCACTCCGGCGTGCCGTCCAGCTACGAGCTCCTCCTCGGTGAGGTGACCGCTGCGGAAGCGATCCAGACGAGCCCGCACAACGACCGGCTGTTCTGCATTCCCGCCACGATCGACCTCGCCGGCGCCGAGATCGAATTGGTCTCCATGGTCGCCCGCGAGGGGCGGCTGAAGGGCGCGCTCTCGGAGAAGGCTCTGGGCGAGGTGGATGCCGACTTCATCCTGATCGACTGCCCACCGTCGCTCGGACTGCTCACGGTGAACGCGATGGTCGCTGCCAAGGAAGTGCTCATTCCGATCCAGTGCGAGTACTACGCCCTCGAGGGTGTGGGACAGCTGCTGCGGAATATCGAACTGGTGCAGGCGCACCTCAACCCGGACCTCCACGTATCGACGGTCCTTCTCACGATGTACGACGGGCGCACCAAGTTGGCGGACCAGGTGGCAGAAGAGGTCCGCAACCACTTCGGTGACGCGGTCCTCCGCGCTGTCATTCCCCGCAGCGTCAAGGTGTCCGAAGCTCCCGGGTACGGGATGACCGTGCTCGATTACGACCCCGGTTCGCGGGGAGCCATGAGTTACCTCGACGCGGGACGTGAACTCGCAGCACGCACCGCACACATCACGAAGCAGGAGCAGCGATGAGTCAGACGCGTAAGGGTGGACTTGGCCGTGGACTGGCTGCGCTCATTCCTACGGGACCGACGACGACGGGACCGGGGCTGGGCAACGCCGCCGCCGACGTCGTGATCGGGACGGACCGGCGCAACGTACTGACCGCTCCCGCACCGAACTCATCGGACTCTGTGACTGACAACAAGACCGCTCCCGCGTCCACGGGAAACACGTCCACGGGAAACAACGGAGGGAGCAACGGCGCCGACGGCGCATCCGGGAACGGTGCTCAACCCCTCCCCTCCCCCACCGGAGCGGTGTACAGGGAGATCGCTCCCGACCTGATCGAGCGGAACCCCAAGCAGCCGCGTCAGGTGTTCGACGACGACGCTCTCGCCGAGCTCGTCCACTCGATCCGCGAGTTCGGGCTGATGCAGCCGATCGTGGTGCGTCCGCTCGACGACGGCAAGTTCCAGCTCGTCATGGGCGAGCGTCGGTGGCGTGCCAGCCAGGAAGCCGAGCTGGAGACGATCCCGGCGATAGTCCGCGAGACCGGCGACGACGCCATGCTCCGCGACGCGCTCCTGGAGAACATCCACCGCGTGCAGCTGAACCCTCTCGAAGAGGCCGCGGCGTATCAGCAGTTGCTCGAAGAGTTCGAGGTGACCCACGAGGAACTGGCGGCGAAGATCGGCCGCTCGCGTCCCGTCGTGACGAACATGATCCGACTGCTGAAGTTGCCGATTCCCGTGCAACGCCGCGTCGCGGCGGGTGTGCTGTCCGCCGGTCACGCTCGCGCCCTGTTGTCGCTGGAGGCAGGAGCCGACGCGCAAGAAGTGATGGCGGCACGCATCGTCGCGGAGGGCATGTCTGTTCGCGCAACGGAGGAGGCGGTGACCCTCGCCAACCGCAGCGACGACCAGGCGTCGCAGCCCGCCCAGCGTCGCAAGCCCATCCAGATGCCGGGCCTGCAGGACGTCGCCGAACGGCTGTCGGATTCGTTCGACACGAGGGTTACGGTCAGCCTCGGCAAGCGCAAGGGCAAGATTGTGGTCGAGTTCGGTTCGGTGGACGATCTTCAGAGGATCGTTGGGATGATGGAGGCACAGAAGGCCGATTCGTGAGCGCCTGACAGAGGTAGAAGTACCCGCGGGTGATCCGTCACTGTGACAGTGGCCGCTGACGGACCGACTCCAGCAGAATTATCGGGGGCGAAAAACGTTGAATACCAGAGGATGTCGAATGATCTGCGGTAGTGACATATGGAGGCTGAGCTAGCCAGTGTCGACTCACGTCACATCGCTCACTCTCGACGGCTTGGATAAGCTCTCCGCCCACGCTCGTCGCTGTGTCTTCTGGGAAATGGATCCGGCGGCGATCCACAGTTCGCGCGGATTCTGCGACCAGGAGTTCGAGAAGGAAGCCTGGCTCTCCATGGTCATGCTCGAATGGGGATCGTGCGGTCAGGTTGCCGTCATGGACGGGAAGCCGGTCGGCAGCGCCCTCTACGCTCCCCCGCGAACCGTGCCGCGCGCGCAGCTTCTCCCGACCGCTCCGGTCGGTGCCGACGCCGTCCTCCTCACCAGCCTCCGGCTCGAGCCGGCCGGGGAAGAACAGAATCTCGGGACCACGTTGATCCAAGCCGTGGTGGCCGATTTGGTGCGCCGCGGGGTTCGCGCGCTCGAGGCGTTCGGTATCCGCAACGCCGACGGAACCGGTCCGATCGACACGCACGGGATGGCGTCGGCCACCGCGGCCCGCGAGTGCTCCCCCGAGGAGTGCATGATCCCGGCCGATTTCCTCGAGGACAACGGTTTCGAAATCGTCGCGCCCCACCATCGGTTCCCGCGCCTGCGGCTCGAACTGAACCGGGATCACGGGTGGAAGGAAGACGTGGAGGCTGCCCTGGAGCGTCTGATCCACACCGCGTCGGTGAGCATGGTCGACATCGGGGAGCGCACACCTGTCGGTGCGCACTGACCGCTCGGGAACGAGAAGTCAGGAACGTTCGGAGGAAGACAGCTCTTCGGCGAGCAACTCGGCGAACGTGAACGTTCCGGTCGGCTGATCGTCCTGACCGAGCAGGTACAGACGCTTGACGGAAATGAGGATCGCTTCGGCGATGGCGTCGCGGGCCCGCGGGTTGGACAGCACCGCGGCATCGAGGTCGTTGGTGAGGTAGCCGAGGTCGATCTGCACGGTCGGCATGTTCGTCAGACGCAGCAGGTCCCAGGTGCGGCCGTGGGTCCGGCAGTCCTGCAGCGGCGTGCGTGCCACGATCTCCCGCTGGATGAATCCGGTGAGAACCTGACCGATCATCGACGTCGAACCGTGCGAGTTACCGAAGTGGAAGCTCGCGACTCCGTTGGCGGACGGGCTGGTGTTTCCGTCGCACCGCAACGAGATCATCAGATCGGCGTCGAAGGCGTTCGACGTGGACGCCCGTTCGATGTCGTTGGGGTTCGCGTGGTGCGGGCGGGACAGGAACGTCTCCATGCCCGTCGCGGCCATGCGGCCCTCGAGGCGGCTGGCGAGGTCCCACAGGATGTCGGACTCCGAGATCGTGCCGTACGGAGACCGCACGATGGTCCCGTAGGTGTCGCCGCCGAGGCCCGGGTCGATGACGATCCGCTTGCCGCTCAGCTGGGGGCCGGAGCTGCGAACCATTTCTTCTTCGCTCATCGCATGGGGTGACCCACCGGTGACGCGGGTGCCGAGCAACTCGAGCGACCGCAGGGTGGCCGGACCGCAGATGCCGTCGGCGGCGATCCCGATCTCCCTCTGGAACGAGGACAGGGAGTCGTGGGTCTGCGGGCCGAAGAACCCGTCGACGCGACCGACGTAGAAGCCGAGATCCTGCAGGCGGGTCTGCAGGGTGGCGACGTCGTCCCCGTAGAGCGGTGCGGACAGCTGGTAAATCAGCGTGCGCGCGCCCAGGCGGTACGACGCCTCTTTCATGGACCGGTAGGTGGCAGGACCCACGATTCCGTCGACGAGAAGCCCACGCTGCTGCTGGAAGGCCCGTACGGCGCTGTCCAGGTGATGATCGAACACGGCGTCGGGAGCGATCCAGTGCGAACCGTTGGTGCCCTCGCGCCGGGTGTCGGCGACGCCGTTGTGCAGGAAACCGAGACCGGCCAGAGTGCCCCGAATCTCAGCGACGGCCGGACCATGGTCGCCGTGACGGAGTCGGTGCATTTTTCAGGGCCTCTCAGTCCGAATCAACGAGTACATACGAGTCTCGGTACAAACAAAACGATCGATGTGTTCCGGTCGGTCTAGCTGTGCGACTGGAGCACATCGATCGATTGTCTCAGAGATTCCCACAAAATCGGGAATCGCGCCGGGTGTTCGGGTGTCGATCAGAGAACGTCGGCGAGCTCTTTCAGCAGCGCAGCCTTGCCCTTGGTGCCGACGATCGTGTTGATCGGCTTGCCGTCCTTGAACAGGATCAGCGTGGGAATCGACATGACCTGGAAGTCGCGGGCAGCGCCCGGGTTGGCGTCGATGTCGAGCTTCGCGATGGTCAGCTTGTCGCTGTGCTCACCGGCGATCTCCTCCAGGACGGGGGCGATCATCTTGCACGGGCCGCACCAGGTGGCCCAGAAGTCGACGAGGACAGGCTTGTCGCTGGAAATGACGTCCTGCTGGAACGAATCATCGGTGATGGTGACGGTATTCGACACGGGGATTTCCCTTACTCGAGGTGGGTGTTTGTGGGGTGCTCAGGCGTCGACCGGTGAGCCGGCGGCGGCGACGGTGTTGGCGGTGATGTCGCCGCGCTCGGCAAGCCAGCGCTCGGCATCCATCGCCGCGGAACATCCGGTGCCGGCGGCGGTGATCGCCTGCTGGTAGATGTGATCCACCAGATCGCCGGCGGCGAAGACCCCATCCAGCGACGTGGCGGTGGACGGGTTCTTGACGAGCACATATCCGGCGTCGTCGAGGTCGACCTGTCCCTTGACCAGTTCGCTGCGCGGGTCGTGACCGATGGCGACGAACATGCCGGTGACGTCCAGCGTGGACGTCTCACCGGTGACGGTGTCGCGGATCACGAGGCCGGTGACGCTGTTCTCGCCGAGGACCTCGACGGGCGCCGCGTTGGTCACGAACCGGATCTTCGCGTTCGCCTTGGCGCGCTCGAGCATGATGCGGGACGCGCGGAACTCCTCGCGACGGTGCACCACGGTGACGCTGCGGGCGAAGCGGGTGAGGAAGGTGGCCTCCTCCATGGCGGAGTCGCCGCCTCCGACCACGACGATGTCCTGATCCTTGAAGAAGAATCCGTCGCACGTGGCGCAGGCGCTGACGCCGCGGCCGAGCAACTTCTCTTCACCCGGGATCCCCAGGTAACGGGCTGCGGCGCCCATTGCCAGCACGACCGCGTGGGCCTGGTAGGTCTCGCCGTTCACGACGACCTTCTTGATCGGGCCGGTGAGGTCGAGTTCCTCGACGTCCTCGGTGCGGATGTCGGTGCCGAAGCGCTTGGCCTGCTCGCGCATCTGGTCCATCAGGTCGGGTCCCATGATTCCCTCACGGAATCCGGGGAAGTTCTCGACGTCGGTGGTGGTCATGAGGGCGCCACCGAACTGGGTCCCCTCGAACTGCAGCGGTTCGAGTTCCGCGCGCGCCGCGTAGACGGCAGCGGTGTATCCGGCAGGTCCCGAACCAACGATGATGAGTTCATGAACCGTCGATGGAGTGGTCATGCGGGCCTTCCAGTAGTGAGGGGTGCTCAGTCGTATGGATCAACACAAGACTAAAGGGTGTTGTTCCCCTACTGCAGGTGATACCGGTCGCTCCCCTCGCAGGCGCCCTGATCAGCGCAGAGTCTCCCGGATGACGCAGCGGGTGCCCGTGTAGATGGTGGGCATGCATTTGTTGCAGTGGATGCAGAGTCCTTCGGGCACGTGCCGGTCGCGGAACTTGTTGACGAGGTCCGGGTCGCGGAGCAGGGCGCGCGCCATCGCGACGAATTCGAACCCTTCGCCGAGTGCGTTCTCGATGGTGTCGAGTCTGTTGATGCCGCCGAGGAGGATGAGCGGCATCGACAGGGCCTCGCGGAACTGCCGGGCCATCGGGAGGAAGAAGGCTTCCTCGAACGGGTAGGTCGGAAAGATGCGCGGCCCGTAGACCTTCAGGCCCCAGCCCACCAGCTTGGGCTGTGACGCAATGAATTCGGCCATCGGAACCTCGCCGCGGAAGAAGTACATCCCGTTGAGCAACGAGCTACCGCCGGTGAGCTGCAGCGCGTCGAGGTGCCCGTCGGCTTCGAGGAGCTGCGCGATGCGGAGACTGTCGTCGAGCCACAGCCCCTTCGGAACACCGTCTGTCATGTTGAATTTGGCCGTGACGGCCACCGAGTCGCCGACGGCGTGGCGCACCCTCTCGACCACCCGCCTGGGGAACGCCGCCCGCCGCTCCAGGCTGCCCCCGTACTCGTCGGTCCGCCTGTTGAGGTTGGGGCTCATGAACGAGCTGAGGAGGTAGTTGTGCCCGAGGTGGACCTCGATCGCATCGAATCCGGCCTCGACGGCATTGCGGGCCGCATCCTCGAAGTCGCGGGCGACCTGGTCGAGTTCTTCCCGGGTGGCACCCTTCACCAGACCCATGGCGGGCGGGCTGAGGCGGGTGGACGGCGCGAGGGTCTTGGTGCGGTTGGACAGTGTGTTCGCGACCAGACCGGCATGACCGATCTGCGCCGCGACCAACCCGCCTTCGGCGTGGACGGCGTCGGTGAGCCGGCGCAGATCGGGGACGCGGGCGCCATCGAGCACCAGGGTGTTGGCGTGGACGCGTCCGCCGGGTGAGACGGCGCAGTACGCGACGGTCGTCAGTGCCGCGCCGCCGCGAGCGACCTCGGCGTGGAAGTCGATGAGCTGTTCGGTGACCCGGCCGCGCGGCATGACGCCCTCGAACGTGGCGGCCTTCACGATGCGGTTGCGCAGTGTCAGGGGACCCAGGCGGGCCGGCTCCCAGATATCGGGGTGCGTTGGTGGAACGCTCATGGTGGTCTGCCTTCGAGGGTGGTGGTGTGAGGGCGTTCAGGCGAACGTCGCGGCCAGCGCCGCGCGGGCAGGCCGCCAGGTGAGCCCGAGCTCGTCGCGGGTTCGCGAGTCGTCGGTCGGGGTCGCCGAAGTGAGTAGCCAGGCGGCCTCGTAACTGAGCCCGGCACTGAGGGGTGTGAACTTGCCGATCACGTCGGCAAACCGCCCGATCGTGCGAAAAGTTCTGCCTGACAGCGGGATGCGTCGAAGCCGACGGCCCGAGGAGTGCTCGAGGACGTCGATGAGCTGGTTGAACTCGACTAGTTCGCCGCCGCAGACGTATCGCCGTGGACCGCGGCCGGGGTGCATCGCGGCGGCGTGGACCGCGGCCACGTCGCGCACGTCGATCATCTGCATTCCGCCGTCGAATCGGGGTGCCACCCTGCCGCTGACGATTGCGGCCCAGCCCTGTTCGGTGACGCCCTTCGCGGTTCCGAGCCCGGGACCGACGACGCTCGTCGGGTAGGTGATGACCACGGGGGCGCCCGCGTCCTGGAGTGCGCGGGCGATGCGATCGGCCGCGGCCTTTGTCCGGCCGTACGCGCTGCGGCCCGAGGCCGTCGGACTGTCCGGTCCGATGACGGCGTCGGGCGACGGAAACAGGGCGCTGAAACTCGCGACGTGGATGATCGGGTCGAGTCCGAGGAAGGCCGCCCGGGTGAGGATCGCGGCGGTGGCCTGCGTGTTGATCTCCCACATCAGCTGTTCGCGGCGGTCGTCGGTGCCCACTACCCCGGCGGCGTGGAGTAGGGCGTCGCAGCCGTCGAGAAGGCGTGCGAGCACCTGGGCGTCGCGGATGTCGCCGACCACCTGCTCGATCCACGCGGCGTCGTCCCCCGCCGCCGCGAGCAGGGCGTCGGGAGATTCGGCGGGCAGCACCAGCAGTCGAACCGTGTGGCCGGCGGCGAGGAGCGCCAGCGTGGTGTGGGCGCCGACGTATCCGGTGCCGCCGGTGACCGCGATCTTCATGTGCCCGTCCTGTTCGAATTACGATGCCACTGGACTCGTAATAGGTACGATATAGCGCGGAAGCCACTTCTGTCCCACAATTCGAACCAATGAATGCAACCGGAACCGGCCGCCCCCGCGACCCGCGGATCGACACCGACGTCCTCGGGGTAACCCGTGCGATGCTCGTGGAATCGGGTTGGGAACAACTGAGCATGCGGGCCATCGCGACGCGCTCCGGGGTGAGCAGGGCGTCCATCACCAGACGGTGGCCGTCGAAGGCTCATCTGGTTCTCGACGCCATCCTCGGTGCGACACCCGACCTGACACCGTTCGAGGGCACCGATCGAGAAGGCTGGATCCGCTGGGTGGTGACCGGCAGCGCCGAACTGTTCTCACGACCGGAGGTGCGAGCGGCCACGCCGGGTTTGCTGGCCGCGATCCGGGACCACGACGATCTCCGCACCGCGCTCTGGCGGGGATTCAGCGGGCCGAGCATTCAGCTGTTCGGGAACGAGGAATCCGAGGACGGGGGGTCGATCACCGCGACGGCCGTTCTGGTGCTCGCCGCCGGCGCCGCACTGTTCACGAGCCTGATCGCCGTCGAGGACGACACTCCGGAGCTGCGTGCGAAGATCCTCGAGCTGCTGATGCCGGTCGCCCGTTTGGAGCGGGAACGCCCCTGAGGATCAACCGATCTCGGTGACGGCGATCGTCGCCGGATCTCCCGTGCCGCACGCGCTACCGACGACCAGGGCCGTGATCTGCGGCGGACGTGGCCCGGCCAGCAGCAGCAGTACCCCGGGAACACCGTCGAGGCGAACCTCGCCGGAACCGAGTAGAGGGCGAGACGGTTCGATCCCGTTGGCGCTCAGGCATTCTGACAGTTGTGCGGGATCTTCGAGTGGTCCGAGCTGCCGCGAACCGATCACGGTGAGCAGGCGTCCGGAGTCGAGATCGGTACCCAGATCGAGAACGGCTGGTGTCGGCGGGGTTTCGGAACTGGGCAGGGCGACGGTCGGGGTCTCGGGTTCCCGGCTGTTCGGCGTGACGACCGCGACCGCCACCACGACCGCTGCCGCCGCCGCGAAGGTCCCCGCGGCCGCGGTCGCCCACTTCCGTCGCCGGGCGAGCGGCACCACGGTGGCCTCGGCAGGCGCGTCCCGTTCCGCGGCGAGGGCGCGGTTGATGCGGTCGGCGACGTCGGCGGGAATCGGGGTCGAGACGGAATGATCGCGGCCGAGCGCGCCCAGCTGATCGGTGACCCGGTCGAGGGCGTCGATGACAGCCATGGCCTGCGGGTCGTTCCGGACGAGCGGCCACAGGCGATCGCTGACCGACTCTGGCAGCACCCCGGCGTGGAGATCGGCCAGCAGGTCCTCGGAGTACGGCGGTGCAGGCAGCGCGGCACCGGACGGGTCGGGTTCACGGTCGGCCATGGCACCTCCTCACCGATTCATTGTGGTCCGGGACATCAGGACACTTCCCCGCTCCTACTACGTTTTGACGTCCCGGAGTCATGATCGGTTCCCCTCCACCCGAAAATATTCGAGGGAGGCGGCCAGCTTCTTCCGGCCGCGGGCGCAGCGGCTCTTCACGGTGCCTTCCGGAATGCCGAGCAGGGTGGCTGCCTCGCTGGTCGAACGGCCCTCGAGGTCGACGGCGACGATCGCGGTCCGCTGATCCGGTGGGAGCTGCGCCAGTGCGCGCTCGACCACCAGGCTCAGCTCCACCTCGGAAACGTAATCGCGGGCGTCGCGCGGTTCGTCGTCCTCGTCGGCGGACAGGGACACAGCCGGACGAGCCTTGTTCCGGCGGATGCGGTCGAGGCAGGCGTTGACCACGATCGTGTGCAGCCAGCTCCGGACCGCGGCGTCCCGGCGGAACGAGGCCGCGTTGCGATGCGCGGACAGCAGCGCCTCCTGCAGGGCGTCCGCCGCATCCTCGGTGGTGTAGCTGGTGCGTTTGGCGACGTGCCACAGATGGTCGTAGTGCCGTCCGAGCAGTGTCTCGAATGCGTGCCGATCGCCGGCGACGTGCGCAGCCAACAGGTCGACGTCCGAGGGCTCGCCCTCGGAATCCCCCCGGAAGATTCGCACCGGCGGATGTTAGCTCAGTTCGCCGGTCCGCGAGCACCGGGTACCGCCTACGTCGCGGCGTTGAAACCGATGTCGGCGATGGACGATTGGTTCTTGCCGCCGGAATTGCTCAGGCCGGTGATCCACACCAGGACGTTCTTGGTGGGTCCCTCCGACTTCACCGGGATCTCGGTGACACCGTTGCCGAGGACCTTCGAGCCGAGCACCTGCGTCTGGTCGAGGGTCGGGTTCTCCGACGGCGCGCTGCGGATCTCGACGTTGGTGCCCGGCGTCGGCGAGTTGATCCACACGCTCGACAGGGTCGTCGGCTCGTCCAGCGTGACCATCAGGCCCACACCGTTCTTCAACGCGGGGAAGGGCTGGAAGTACGAGTCGGTGCTCCACACGGTGGATGTGTTGCCGTCGACGGCCAGCCGGGCGCTCGCGGCGGAGTCGGGTGTGCCCTGCGGCGAGAACACCGTTGCCCCCGAGGGTGTGACCGGTGCGACGTTCGCCGCCGGGGCGGGCGCGGGTGCGGGCGACTCGGGGTTGGGCGGAGCCTCGGCCGAAGTGGTGAGCCCGAAGTCCTGTTCGGTGAGCGGCGCGTCGGAACTGCTGCCCGTGAGGAACGTCGCGAGCCAGAAGCCCAGGAGCGCCAGCACGATGATCGTCACGACAGCGAGACCCACGAGCGCCGCGATCATCCGGTTGGACTTCTTCTTCTCCGCCTCCAGCGCTTCCGGGTCGGCGAGAGCGTGACCGGTCGTGCCGGGGCCCCGCTGCCCGAGCCGCAGAACGGGGATGAATTCGGTCTTGTCGTTGACGACGGACGCCTGGTCGAGAATGTGCTGCACGGTGGCCGCGGTGCGGATTCCCCCGTTCGGCTCGAGCGAGCGCAGTGCCACCGCGGAGATCTCGAACGGAACCTCCGGCCGGATCACACGCGGCCCGATGGGCTGCCCGCTCGAGTCGCGGTCGGCCAGTCGCATACCGCCGACGCTGCCCGGACGGTGCGAACCCGACGGATCACCCGCGGGAGCGGACGGGTCGCCCAGCGGCCAGCGCGCGGTGATGAGGGCGTAGAGCATGGCGCCCAGTCCGCGCACGTCGGAACTCGAGTCGGAGTCGGCGAGCGTGGCCGGGAACGCCAGCACGGCATCGCCGTTGATGCTGATGCGGACGCGGTCGGGGTGGTCGATGGACAGTGCCCCACCGGCCCGGTGCGCGGTCTCGGCGGCCGCGGCGAGCGCGCGGATGGCACTGGCGGCGCCGATCGGAGAAGGCTTGGTGTCGGCCATCTCCCGCAGCGAGCGGCCCGGGGTCCACTCGGCGACGACGATGCCGCCGGAGCTACCGCGGACCACGTCGAGCACGCGGGCGAGTCCGGGCGAGTTGATCCGGCCCAGTCGCAGGGTGCGCGACAGAATGGCTTGCGGGCCTTCGGGACCGGCCGACGTGGAGCGCTGTTCGGCGTCCACGAATGTCAGGGCCACCTCGCGGTCGAGCTTGACGTCCAGCGCCTGCCAGAACTGCAGTCCCCGCGAACCGCCGTGCGGTGTCAGCAGGCGGTACCGACCGCCCGCGACGGACGCACCGGGAATGAGCTTGGGGCCACGGGGAGTACGACGCGGGCCTGCGCCGGGCTCACGTCCGGGCGCAGGTGTGATCGGGATCACGCCGGTGTCGTAACTGAGATCTCGTGCGGGGGCCGCGCCCATGTGACGTGTGTCTCCGCGCGACTCGCCTGCATCGTTGGCGGGAGTCGTCGGCGCGGCCTTCGTCTCGGCATCCGCACGATCGCCGGTCTCCTTGCTCTGCCCCGTTTTCGGAGTGTCTGCGGAGCCCGCGGACGTGTTTGCGTCCTTCTTCTGCGGTGCGTCGGCGCCGGCCGGCTTGTCGGTCTTCGCGGAGTCGGTGGAGGCCGACTCGGACGAGATCCGGGTGGTCGGGGCGTCGACGCCGTTGGGGGCGGCGGCCGAATCGCGTTCGGACGCTTGCACCGTAGAACCTCCGGCTCTCTTGCTGCCGGCCACGTCGTCGTCGCTCACCCTCACTCCTTCATTCTCGAATGCCCAACTCCGACCAGTACCGGGCGGCGATCCGACCCGCTCGTGTCCAGGGTACGGGAGTCCACCGGGTCGTTCGATACCACGCGGCTGTCCCCCGAAGTCGTGCGGTGTGGCGCGGACCACGGGAATCAGTTCAGTTTCGGCCTCTGCGAGCGGGTCGACCTCCGGTTCCGGTGCGGCGCCGCGACCGCGCAGGGCGCGAACCTTGCGGGCGACGGCGACGGTGATGGACACGACTTCGGGGATCTTCGCGAACCAGAGGATCACGAAGGTGACGACGAGCATCAGCACGCCGCTGATCATGACCCGGACCATCGAGCCCGGACCGCCGAACAAACTGGTGAGACGGTCGAGCCCGAGGAGGCGGTCGGCGCCGAGCATGACGAGCGCACCCGCCATCGACGCGAGCACCACCACCCACACCGTCTTGCCGACGTTCGCCATCTGCAGGTTGCCGAGACTGCGGTGCAGCAGCCAGCCCCCGACGAGCGCGCCGGTGATGTAGCCGAGGCCGTTCGCGGCGCCGAGCAGGATGACCACCTGGTCGTCGCTGGAGGCGACGAGCGGGGTGAGCGCCGACAGCGCGATCTTCACCGCGGTGATGCCGAGGACGATCCACGTGGGAGTCCACGCCTGCTCGCGGGCGTAGAACACGCGGAGCTGGATCAGCACCAGGGAATAGGGAATGAGCGTGAAGGCCGACCAGCTGACGGCCTGACCGAGGCGTTCGGCGTCACCGGACCCGAAGTTGCCGTACCCGTACAGTGCCTGGCCGATCTCGGGGCCGGCGAATGTAAGGAACGTGATGATCGGGATGAGGGAGATCATCGTGAGACGGGTGGCGACGGACAGGTCGTCCACGACGGCCGGGGTGTCGTCGGCGGCGGCGTTGCGGCTGAGTCGCGGCATGATCGCGGTCAGCACCGTCACGCCGAGCACGCCGTACGGCAGCTGCAGCAGGAGCCACGCGTTGTTGTAGATCGCGGGACCCGACGCGTCCGCGTGTGACGAGATGCGGGTGGCGACGATCATGCCTGCCTGGCTGATCAGCACGTACAGGATGATCGCGACGGCCATGCCGCCGAACTGCTTGAGCCGGTCGTCGAGGCCCCACAGCGGTTTCAGCGAGATGCCCTCGCGCCGGATCGCAGGCACCAGGCTGAGCGCCTGCACCACGACACCGAGCGTGACGCCCACACCGAGGACCAGCAGTTTCGGGTCGCTCATCCGCACCGGATCGAGGGTGATCTCCCCCGGCGTCGCGTAGTAGATCACCAGCACGGTGAGCATCACGACGTTGTTCAGCACCGGAGCCCAGGCGCCGGGTTTGAACACCTGCCGGGTGTTGAGAATGGCCGTGAGCAGCGCCGACAGTCCGTAGAACAGGATCGCGGGCAGGAGGAGATAGGACAGAGCTGTGGTGAGGGACGTGTTCACCTTGCCGTCGGCCGACAGGAAGACGTGGGTGGTGAGCACGGGTGCCGCGGCGGTCGCCAGCACCGCCGCCGTGCCGAGCAGCACGCACGTGGCGGTGAACAGTCGTCGCACGAACGCCGCACCCTGGTCGGGGTCCTCGCGTTCGGCGCGCACCAGGACGGGCACCACGATCGCGGTGAGCACCGCTCCCAGCACGAGCTCGGAGATCATGTTCGGGATCTGGCTGGCGACGGTGAACGAGCTGGCCACCGAGCCACCCAGCAGCGTCAGGACGAGGAGCTGCTTGGCGAATCCGGTAATGCGGCTGACGAGCGTCGCCACCGCGATCGAACCGGTGGACGCCAGAAGTCGGGAGTTGCTCTGCTTCTGCGGCGCGGTCGAGGGCCCGGAGTCGCGGACCGGAGGCGGCGAGGGGTCGACGCGGATGGCCGCGAACTGCACCGTCGGCGCTTCGTCCGGCCGTATTTCGCGAGCCCAGTGGTCCCGCTCCCACGGCGCGACCCGGGGATGGGAGCGATCGGGAAGCCTCTGGCCCCTACTGGGCAAGTTCCCGGTCATGAACGTTCGTACCCTTCGTCAGCTGGATCCGGCTGGCCGCGGAATCGATGCCACAGCCGGCGGCCGGCGAGGAACAGCAGCAGAGCACCCGCGCATGCTGTCAGTATCGCCAACGCCTGCCCGTACGCGTTGGACCGTACCGTCACGCTGGTCGGCTCTCCCAGTTGCTGTCCATCGGCGGTGGTCAGAGAGAATTTGACGACGAGCTTGCGGGAGTCGTTGGCCTCGGTGGGAACGGTGAGGGTGCGACTGCCGCGCGGGGGCAGCGTGGTGGGGCCGATGTCGGTGATGGTCATCCCCGAAGGCGCATCCACCTGGAGACGGACCGTGATCCCGACCGGCAGGTCGTTCCTGGCCACCAGCAGCAGCGGGCTCTGTTCCGACGCCAGCGTGTAGACCCCGCCCGGCGACACGACGGTGACGGCCCCGAACAGGTCGTCCATGGTTTCGGCCACCTCGTCGGCGCGCGTGTCGGACGCTTCTTCCGCGGACCGCCGTTCGTCGTCGCGGCGGTGCGCGAGGCTCATCGAGCGCAGGAGGTCCTCGCGCAGCGGTGCCGTGAAGCGTTCCGGGGTGAGCGGGGCCTGCGGGTCGTCGACCAGCGCGGCGTTCAGCGCCTCGATGCGGGGCGTCTGCGTGGCGGCGGCGTCACGGATATGGGCGGGGACGCCGTCCTCGGCGGCCTGATCCGGGTAGTCCAGGGTTGCGATCTCGGGTGAGCCGGGCTGACGTCCCAGCAGCGCGGTCAGCGGCCGGGGCGTCGCCAGCCCCGAACGCATCAGTGAGGACACCGTGGACAGCAGTGTCTTCGCGTCCTCGGCGCCGGCCGTCCACAGCTGCGGCGGCACCACCATCAGCGATCGGGGGGTACCTGCGGTCCGTGCGGTCTCGGGTTCGAGCGCAGACCACGACACTGCACCGAGCGCGTCCTGGAGTCGCGCGGTCTGGGAATCGTCCGAGAGGTCGTACCGGGCGCGTTCGGGGGTATAGGAGGGAGTTTGCGGCGTCGTCCCCATGGCGGCGAGCGCCGTGCCGACCGAGGGATCGAACAACAGGGCGTCGACGCTTCCGATGGCCGCAGGCGCCTCGGTGGCCGCCGGGGTCGTATCGCCGTTCGCGGGAACGGGAGCGGGCGGCGGTGTCGCCTCGATGACGTGGGCGCTGTCGCGGGGCGTCGTCGTGTCGATGGAATTCGCGGCCACGAGCGTGGTGGTCGCCTCGTCTCCGCGGAGCATCTGCGCCGTCGCGTCGTCGAGCACCCCGGCGTCGCTCCACACGAAATTGCGCAGCGACGTGACACCCAGAACGTTGTCGACGATGTCCGCGGGGGCGTCGACGGCGGTCGCGGTGAGGTCCGGGTTCGCGACCTCGGTGATCGCGGACAGGTCGGCCTGCGCGAACGGCACCGATGTGGTGCACATGGACGCGGCCAGCGACCGGGCCCGGTCGAGCCACGCCGACGCGGCATCCTTACCTGCGCCCTCGTGCGCGGAACCGGTGGGATCGGACGGGTCGTCCACCACCAGATATCCGCGCGTCATGTTCTCGACGGTGATCAGCAGGTCCGGGTCGACGGCCAGGCAGAGACTGTCCCGGAGCGTGTGGTCACGGTCGACGCTCTCCCGGGTGGCGAACTCCGCCGCGCCCAGCAGTTCGTCGAGCCGGCCGCCGTCGGCGAGCGAGGTCGCGAGGTCGTCGTCGACGAGACGGACCGGTTCGGTGACGGAGCCGGGCACCCCCGCCGCGAGCCGGGGCCGGTCGGCGAGCGGCCACAGCATGGTGACGGCGACGGGACTGGAGATGTCCGGGGGCACGGCCGGAGTGCCGGGGACCCCGAACACGGGGAGCAGGAAACGGGCGTCGTCGAGACGCGCGGCCCCGCCGTATTCGGGGGTGCCGTTCACGTTCACCATCAGCGGATACACGCCGGGTTCGGTGATGTCGAGGGAGATGTCGGTTTCGGACCGTAGTGGCAGCGACAGCGTGAACTGCTTGCTCTGTCCCTCGTCGAGGCGGCCCGCGACCGTGTCGAACATGCCGACCGTGTCGTACCGGGACTGATCGAGGGTGAGCGATGTTCGGAGGCCCTCGCTGCTCGCGACGGCGGGAGCGCGCTGCATTCGGACGCTGACGTCGCGGACCGTGCGGTCGCCGATGTTCTTCACCGAGCCCGAGACGGTGACGAACGGGTCGCTGGTGGTGGTGACCGTGGACGGGGTGACGTTGTCGATGTGCAGCTCGAGGAACTCGGGGTCCTCGTCGACGGTCTGGGTGCCGGCGCTCTCGGGCGGCACAGGGTCCTGGGCCGCCGCCACCACGGTGCTGGTGGGAGCCAGAACGACCGCGAGTGCGGTCAACGTCACGGCACCGACCCGACGCAAAGCCATCCTCATCCGGCGTCTGGCCCCTTCTGGAGCTTCAGGTCGGGGGCGGTCGGGGTGGTAGTCATCTTGGAGATCAAGTCACCGGCGATTTCTGCGAGTTTCCGTTCGTCTGCGTAGGCCAGGCGTGATCCCAGCTCGGCGAGCGGCACCCACGCTACCTCGGTGACTTCCACGTCTTCGTCCGACAGTTCCCCACCGAGGCATCTCAGCAGATAGTGGTGGACGGTCTTGTGGACCCGTCGGCCCTCGGTGACGAACCAGTAGTCGATGCTGCCGAGCGACGCGAGGACGGTGCCCTGGATGCCGGTCTCTTCCTCGACCTCACGCATCGCGGTCTGTTCGGCGGTCTCACCTTGCTCGATGTGTCCCTTGGGCAGCGACCACAGCAGCCGCCCGCGTCGGTCGGTGCGTCCGATCAGCGCGGCGCACAGATTCTCCCGCGGTCCGCCGAGACCGTTGACGACGAGCCCGCCCGCCGAGGTTTCGCGAACCGTCCTCATGTGGGGTTTCGCGGGTTTGCCGACGGCGCCGCGCCGCCGCGAGTTGCGGCGACTCCTGTTCGCACGTTCGGCAGCAGACACCCCATCGATAGTAGTTGGCTTTGCCGTCTCCACCGGAACGCCGCACCCGAACCGAGACGCTTCGTGACACACCTGTGGTGAACCGAACGGCGAGGTGACAGCGTGTATGCGTATCTCGCTATTTGCGCACCTCGGTAAGCTTCCTGGACGTGACTGCCCCTTCTCTCGACGACGAGCGCCGTACGCGACTGCTTGCCGGCGCCGCGGTGACGCTGCGCGAGCTGTCCGAAGTCCTGACGCCGCTCGGTGAGAGGTTCGCTGCCGCCGGTCACGAGTTGTACCTGGTGGGGGGCAGTGTCCGGGACGCGATCCTGGGCCGCCTCGGCACCGACCTCGACTTCACCACCGACGCCCGCCCGGAGCAGGTGCAGAAACTGCTGTCCGGCTGGGCCGACAACCAGTGGGACACGGGCATCGAGTTCGGGACGATCAGTGCCGCCAAGGCGGGCCAGCAGATCGAGATCACGACGTATCGGGCCGACGCCTACGACCGGGTGTCGCGCAATCCCGTCGTCCAGTTCGGGACGAAACTCGAGGACGACCTGGTGCGGCGCGATTTCACGGTCAACGCGATGGCAGTGCGGATCGGTGCGGACGGCTCGCAGGACTTCGTCGACCCCCTCGGCGGCATGAACGCGCTGCTGGCCGGGATGCTGGACACGCCTTCGGCGCCGGAGAACTCCTTCAACGACGACCCGCTGCGCATGCTGCGGGCCGCCCGGTTCGTGTCCCAGCTGGGATTCACCCTGCACGAGCGCGTGCATCAGGCCATCGTCGACATGGCGCCGCAGATCGAGCGGATCACGGCCGAACGCGTGCGGGCCGAACTCGACAAGCTGATCCTCGGCGAGTTCCCCATCGACGGCATGAACGTGATGTGCGAGACGGGTCTCGCCGACTTCGTGCTGCCCGAGGTGCCGCAGATGAAGCTCGAGATCGACGAGCACCACCAGCACAAGGACGTGTACTGGCACTCGCTGACCGTGCTGAAGCAGGCCGTCGACCTGGAGGACGGCGACCCCGACCTGGTGTTGCGGTGGGCGGCGCTGCTGCACGACATCGGCAAACCGGACACGAAGCGCAACGAGCCGGGCGGCGGCGTGAGCTTCCACCACCACGAGGTGGTCGGCGCGAAAATGGTCCGCAAGCGGATGCGGGCTCTGAAGTATTCGAAGCAGATGATCGACGACGTCTCGCAGCTCGTCTTCCTCCACCTGCGGTTCCACGGCTACGGCAAGGGCCAGTGGACCGATTCCGCCGTGCGTCGTTACGTCACGGATGCCGGGCCGCTGCTGCCGCGGCTGCACAAGCTGGTCCGCGCCGATTGCACCACCCGCAACAAGCGGCGGGCGGCCGCTCTGCAGGCGACGTACGACGACATCGAGGAGCGGATCGCTCGGATCGCCGAGCAGGAAGACCTCGCGCGGGTGCGCCCCGACCTCGACGGCAACGCGATCATGGACCTGCTCGGCATTCCGGCGGGGCCCGACGTCGGGAAGGCGTGGAAGTTCCTCAAGGAGCTCCGGCTCGATCGCGGCCCCCTCAGCCGCGACGAGGCCGAGGCCGAACTGCTGTCGTGGTGGGCCACGCAGCAGGGCTGACCGATCGGCGATCCGCTCGGGTCGACGTCGTCATCTCTTTACTCCGCTTTCGGGCGGCCACCCATCCGAAGTGACGACGGTCACATGACCTGGTCGCTTCTGCGGTGCCGACATCACCATCGTGCCCGGGGCCGGGTGCGAGAGACGTCATCGAACGCTCACGGGGGTTAATCCCGACGAAACACGGTTCACGGCAGCATTGATACAGGTCGTGAGCCAGGTGGACACGCGGCGACCGTGCAGGTGAGGAGCTAGTCGATGCAGCAGCAGAAAGCCGGGACTTCCACAGTGAAGACCGCCTGCTCGTACTGCGGTGTCGGCTGCGGCATGGTGCTCGAGGTCGGGATCGATCCCGAGACCGGTGCGCGCCGCGTGCTCAAGGCGTCCGGCGACAAGGACCATCCCACCAACTTCGGGCGGCTGTGCACCAAGGGTGCGACGAGCGCCGAGATGCTGGTGGCCGGTGGCCGCATGGGAACCGGGTACGTCCGCGACCAGCGTGGGGAGGCACCCACCTCGATCGATGTCGGCGCCGCCATCAGCGAGACCGCCCGCCGGCTGAAGGAACAGCTCGACAAGCACGGACCGGACGCCCTGTCGTTCTACGTCTCCGGTCAGATGTCCATCGAGGCGCAATACCTGATCACCAAGCTCGCGAAGGGCTTCGTCGGCACCAACCAGATCGAGTCCAACTCGCGGCTGTGCATGGCCAGCGCGGGCACCGGTTACAAGCAGTCCCTCGGCGCCGACGGCCCGCCCGGGTCGTACCAGGACTTCGACAAGGCCGACGTGTTCTTCGTGATCGGCGCCAACATGGCGGACTGTCACCCCATCCTGTTCCTGCGGATGATGGACCGCGTCAAGGCCGGCGCCAAGCTGATCGTCGTCGACCCGCGCCGCAACGCGACCGCCGACAAGTCGAACCTGTTCATGCAGATCGCGCCGGGCACCGACCTCGCGCTACTCAACGGCCTGCTGCACCTGCTCGTGAAGAACGGGCACACCGATCCCGAGTTCATCGCCGAGTTCACCGAGGGCTGGGAGGTGATGCCGGAGTTCCTCGAGGAGTACACGCCCGAGAAGGTCGCGGAGATCACCGGCATCCCCGAATCCGACATCCGTCAGGCCGCCCAGTGGATCGGTGAGGCCGAGAACTGGATGAGCTGCTGGACGATGGGACTCAACCAGAGCACCCACGGCACCTGGAACACCAACGCGATCTGCAACCTGCACCTGGCCACCGGTGCGATCTGCCGGCCGGGCAGCGGCCCGTTCTCCCTCACCGGTCAGCCCAACGCCATGGGTGGCCGCGAGATGGGGTACATGGGTCCTGGCCTGCCGGGGCAGCGGTCGGTGCTCGCCGCCGACGACCGGGCGTTCATCGAGGATCTGTGGGAGCTGCCGGAGGGCAGCATCCGCACGGAGGTCGGCACCGGAACCGTCGACATGTTCGAGCGGATGGTGGCGGGCGAGATCAAGGCCTGCTGGATCATCTGCACCAACCCCGTTGCCACCGTCGCGAACCGGCGGACGGTGATCGAGGGCCTCGAGGCCGCCGACCTCGTGATCACCCAGGATGTCTTCCTCGACACCGAGACCAACGGTTACGCCGACATCCTGCTGCCCGGGGCGCTCTGGGCGGAGTCGGATTCGGTGATGATCAACTCCGAGCGCAACCTCACCCTGCTGCAGCAGGCCGTCGATCCGGTCGGCCAAGCACTGCCCGACTGGCAGATCATCGCCCGCGTCGCCTGCGAGATGGGATACGCGGACGCGTTCACCTACGAGTCCTCGGAAGACGTGTTCGAGGAGATCAAGCGCACCTGGAATCCCAAGACCGGCTACGACCTTCGCGGCATCAGCTACGACCGTCTGCGTGAGACACCGGTGCAGTGGCCGAGCCCGCCCGGCAACCGCACCGATCGCAACCCCCTCCGCTACCTCAACGACGGCGTGAGCCAGAACCTGCTGTCGGCTCCCGACGGTTCACTCCCCCGGCTCGCGTTCGCCACCGCGAGCGGTAAGGCCGCGTTCTTCCCGCGCCCGCACATGCTGCCCGCCGAGATGCCCGACGACGACTACCCCTTCGTCCTCAACACCGGTCGCCTGCAGCACCAGTGGCACACTATGACGAAGACGGGCAAGGTGGCCAAGCTCAACAAGCTGAACTCAGGCCCGTTCGTCGAGATCAATCCCGCTGATGCGCAGAAGCTTTCGATCGCCGACGGCGACAAGGTGGAGGTGGCGTCCCGGCGCGGCCGCGCGGTACTTCCCGCCGTCGTCAGCGACCGCGTCCTCGCCGGAGGCTGTTTCGCCCCGTTCCACTGGAACGACTCGTTCGGCGAGTACCTCAGCATCAACGCCGTCACCAACGACGCCGTCGATCCGACGTCCTTCCAGCCGGAGTTCAAGGCGTGCGCCGTGTCCCTGTCCCGGGTGGCCCCGGTGTCGGTGCCGGAGATCCCGGAAACCGGTGGGGCGCTCACCCTGGCGCAGGGTTCGCCCGCCGCCGAGATGAGTCGCATCCTGGGCCTGGACGACTCCGCCTCCCCCACCTTCGACGAACACGAACGCACGTACCTCGCCGGGCTGCTGTCGGGGCTGCAGTCCACCGAGATCCAGGGCGTTCCGGTCCTTCCGCGAAGCGCACCGATCTCCGGGTCCAAACGGGTGTGGCTGGACGGTCTGATGGCGGGGCTGTTCTCCCGTTCCCATGTTCCGCAGAGTGCCGTGGTGCCGGACGCGAGTTCCGCGAACGCTGAATCGGTCCAGCACCCCGTGGTGGTGGTGTGGGCGTCGCAGACCGGCAACGCCGAGGAGTTCGCCGCCGAATGTGCCGAACAACTCGAGGCGGCCGGGCACGGCACCCGCCTGATGAGCATGGACGACTACGACGTCGCGGGCCTCGCCGACGTCCGCGACCTCCTGATCATCACCAGCACGTTCGGGGACGGCGACGCCCCCGACAACGGCAGCAGCTTCTGGTCCGCGCTCAGCAGCGACGAGGCCCCGACGCTGTCGCAGACCAGGTACGCCGTACTGGCTTTCGGCGATTCCAACTACGACGACTTCTGCGGGCACGGTAGGCGGATCGACGCCCGGCTGGAGCAGCTGGAGGCGAAGCGCCTCACCGAGCGTGTCGATTGCGAACCGGACTACGAGGATCAGGCACGCCAGTGGCTGACCCAGGTCCAGAAGCTTGTCCGGGAGCGTGCGGCGGCCGGCGGTGCGACCGTGGCGGCGGCCGCATCCGCGCCGGCGAGGCCCGCCGCGAAGAAGGCGGCGACGTTCACGCGGAAGTCCCCGTTGGTCACGCGCTTGACGAAGAACATTCCGCTCAGCGCGGCGGGATCGTCGAAGGACGTGCGGCAGTTCGGTTTCGAGGTGAGCGATCCGGAGTTCTCTTATGATGCGGGCGACGCTCTCGGTGTCTGGCCGACCAACAGCGACGCCGTCGTCGACGAGTGGCTGAAGGTCACCCGGTCGATCCCGGACACGCCCGTCACATTGTCGGACCTGCCGGAGATGACGCTGCGCGAGGCGTTGCGCACGAAGCTCGAGATCACGAAGGTGACCCCAGAGCTGCTCCGGTTCGTGCAGAGCCGCACCCAGGACACCGAGCTGGCGCGGCTACTGCGCCCGCAGAACAAGATCGCGCTCCAGCAGTGGCTGTGGGGGCGGCAGTCGATGGACGTGCTGGCGGAGTACGGGGTCGACGCCGACGCCGACGAGTGGCTGAGCGTCCTCAAGCGCCTCCAGCCGCGGTTGTACTCGATCTCGTCGAGCCCCAAGGTCGACCCGGGTGAGGTGCAGCTGACCGTCTCCGCGGTGCGCTACGACCACGAGGGCAAGAACCGCTCCGGGGTCTGCTCGACGTTCCTCGCCGATCACTGCGACGAGGCGGACGTGCCGATCTTCGTGCAGAAGTCGGCGCACTTCCGTCCCCCGCAGGCCGCCGATGCGCCGATGATCATGGTCGGTCCCGGCACCGGCATCGCTCCGTTCCGCGGATTCCTGCACGAACGCCGGGAATTGGGTCACACGGGCAAGAACTGGATGTTCTTCGGTGAGCAGCACGAGGCTACCGACTTCTACTACCGCGAGGAGATGGAAGCTATGCACCGCGACGGATTTCTCACCCACCTCGATGCAGCGTTCTCCCGGGACCAGCGGCAGAAGATCTATGTGCAGGACCGCATTCGCGAGCACGGCGCCAAGCTCTGGGGCTGGATGCAGGAGGGCGCGTCCCTGTACGTCTGCGGCGACGCCAGCCGCATGGCGAAGGACGTGGACGAGACGGTCCGTGAGGTCGTCCGCACCCACGGGCGCCTGGACGAGGAGGACACCGAGCTGTACATGAAGCAGCTCGCGACCGACAAGCGTTACGTGCGGGACGTGTACTGATCCGCATCTGCGGAAAGACGCACTTGATCGGTCCGTATTTGCCGACATAGGATGTCGGTCATGACGCATGCGCGGGCAATCCCCGGATGACGGGCATCCGGATACGACAGGCCGCAGAACTGCTCGGCGTCAGCGACGACACGGTCCGGCGGTGGATCGACAACGGCAGCCTCGCAGCGGAGAAGGACGAGTCGGGCCGCAAGGTCGTCGACGGCCCCGCCCTCGCCGAGTTCGCGCGCGCCAACGCGTCGAAGTCGCCCGACCTGCTCGGATCGGAGTCCTCGGCGCGTAACCGATTCACCGGCATCGTGACCGCGGTGGTGATGGACAAGGTGATGGCCCAGGTCGAGATGCAGTGCGGGCCTTTCCGCGTCGTCTCCCTGATGAGCAGTGAAGCCGTCCGCGACCTCGGGCTCGAGCCCGGCAAGGTCGCGGTAGCCGTCGTCAAGTCGACCACGGTGATCGTCGAAACACCTGGAGGAATTTCATGAAGATGTCCTGGCGGCGGGCCACGACGGGGACTGCTGCGGCTGCACTCGGTCTCGGTCTTCTCACCGGCTGCGGTTCGAACGACGACAGCAGCGCCTCGGGTTCGGCCGAGTCGACGTCCGCCTCCGCGTCGGGTGGCGACATCACGGTGTTCGCCGCGGCGTCACTGAAGGGCACGTTCACGGAACTCGGCCAGATGTACGAGACCGCGAACCCCGAATCCCACGTGGAGTTCAGCTTCGCGGGTTCCTCCGACCTCGCCGCACAACTCGACCAGGGCGCCTCGGCCGACGTGTTCGCGTCCGCCGACACCAAAAACATGACGAAGGTGGTCGACGCCGGCCTCGTCGAGGGCACTCCCGTCGACTTCGCCACCAACACGCTGACCATCGTCACGGCACCCGGAAATCCCAAGGGCATCACGTCCTTCGCGGACCTGAACCGTGAGGGGACGCTGGTGGTCACGTGTGCCCCGCAGGTTCCGTGTGGTTCCGCGACGCAGAAGGTCGAGACCGCGTCGGGTGTCGACCTCACCCCGGTCAGCGAGGAGTCGTCGGTCACCGACGTGCTGAACAAGGTGACGGCCGGTCAGGCCGACGCCGGACTCGTGTACGTCACGGACGCGGCGGGCGCGGGCGACAAGGTGACGGCCGTGGCCTTCCCCGAGGCCGCGCAGGCAGTGAACACCTATCCCATTGCGACGCTGTCCGCTTCGAAGGCACCGGACGCGGCGCAGGGCTTCGTCGACCTCGTCACGGGACCCGACGGTCAGGCAGTGCTGGCGAAGGCAGGATTCGCCCAGCCGTGATCCGGGCGGCGCGCGTCAGAGTCCCGTCCGGGCTTCCGGGCTGGATCTTCGTTCCGGCGGCGTTGGGCGGACTGTTCGTCGTCCTGCCGCTGTTCGCGATGCTGGCGAGCGTCGACTGGTCGCGGTTCTTCCAGCTGGTCACGTCGGAATCCTCGCTCGCGGCACTGGAACTGAGCCTGCGGACCGCCGCCCTGAGCACCGTGCTGTGCGTCCTGCTGGGTGTTCCGATGGCGGCGGTGCTGTCGCGCAGCAGTTTTCGAGGACTGCACGTGCTGCGGTCGCTGGTGCTCCTGCCGCTGGTGCTTCCACCGGTGGTCGGGGGCATCGCCCTGCTGTACACATTCGGCCGGAAGGGCCTGATCGGGCAGCACCTCGAGGTCGCGGGCATCCACATCGCGTTCACCACCACGGCCGTGGTGCTCGCTCAGACGTTCGTCGCGCTGCCGTTCCTGGTGGTGAGCCTCGAGGGTTCGCTCCGGACTGCGGGCAGCCGGTACGAGCACGCCGCCGCGACGCTCGGTGCGAGCCCCACCACGGTCTTCCGGCGGGTGACGCTTCCACTGGTGCTGCCCGGCCTGGTGTCCGGGGCGGTGTTGTCGTTCGCACGGGCGCTGGGCGAGTTCGGTGCCACGCTGACGTTCGCGGGCAGTCTGCAGGGCGTCACGCGAACTCTGCCGCTAGAGATCTACCTGCAGCGTGAGACCGATGCCGATGCGGCCGTCGCGTTGTCGCTGGTGCTGGTCGTGGTCGCGGTGCTCATCGTGGTCGGCTCGCGGGGCTGGGCGTCGAGGGCCGCGCTGTGACCGGCCTGAGCGTCGAGGCGCGGGTGGATGCGCATGGCGTGGAGGTGGGGTTCGACCTCGGCGAGGGTGAGGTGCTGGCGGTGCTCGGGCCGAACGGCGCCGGCAAATCGACGGCACTCTCGGTGGTCGCCGGCCTGGTGCGCCCGGATGCCGGTCGGGTCGAACTGAACGGTCGCGTGCTCACCGACACCACCCGGGGCGTCGCAGTCCCCCCGCACCGGCGGGGTATCGCGCTGCTCGCGCAGCAGGCGCTGTTGTTCCCGCATCTGACGGTGGCCGCCAATGTGGCGTTCGCCCCGCGCAGTGCAGGCCGGGGACGTCGGGAGGCGCGGGCGATCGCCGAGAAATGGCTGGACGCAGTGGATGCGACGCAGTTCGCGGACCGCCGTCCGCACGAACTGTCCGGGGGGCAGGCTCAGCGGGTCGCGGTGGCGCGAGCCCTCGCGGCCGAACCTCGAGCCCTTCTGCTCGACGAACCCATGTCAGCCCTCGATGTTGCCGCGGCGCCCGCCCTGCGCGTGCTGCTCCGGCGGGTGCTGCGGGAAGGCGACCGGACCGCGGTCGTGGTCACCCACGACATCCTCGACGCGCTGGCGCTGGCCGACCGTGTGATCGTCATGGAGGGCGGGCAGGTCGTCGAATTCGGTTCGGTGCGGGACGTGCTGACGCGTCCCCGCAGTGCGTTCGCCGCGCGGATCGCCGGGCTCAACCTCGTTCCCGTGTTCGGGGCGCAGGACGGCTTCGAGACCGAGACCGGTGTTCGGCTGCACGGTCTGCCCGACGCAGATTTCGTGCCGGGTGCGCCGGCGGTCGCGGTGTTCGCTCCCCATTCGGTGGCCGTCCATCGGCGCTCTCCGGAAGGTAGTCCGCGCAACGTCTTCCAGGTGTCCATCTCGGAGATCGAGGTACGGGGGCCGACGGTCCGGGTGCGCGCCGCCGAAGCCGGAGGCCGGTTCGAACTCAGCGCCGACGTGACGGCGGCGTCCGTCGCGGAACTCGATCTGGTGCCGGGGCTGGACGTGTTCTTCGTCGTCAAGGCCACCGAGGTCGCCCTCCATGCCGTGCGTACTTGTTAACCGCGGGCGGTTAACAAGTACTCACGGGTGCAGGGACGCGTGCATCAGGTAGACGTTGTAGCTGTCCCACTCCGAGATCGTGAAATACAGATCCTTGTCCGTCGACCACGGATGCATGAAGCCGCCGTACGCCATCGGGTACTCGGCCGTGTCGACGAGCGTCGCACCGTCCGACCACGCACCCTGCGGGCTCGACGACTGCCGCAGGATGATCGAGCCGCCGATCGGCTCGAGGTAGCTCATCAGCCAGGTGCCGGCGGCCGCGTCGTAGCGGACCGACAGTTCACTGGCCACTCCACCGACGATGGGGGTCGCGAGGTGCTGGGACACCGGGGTCCACGTGCCGTCCGACCAGTACTGGTACGACGTGGTGTTGAGGACCTGATCGACCGGCACCCTGGCCAGTCCGATGGTGCCGATGCGCCCGTTGGGGGTGCCGAACATGTACACGTAGTCGCCCTGCGGCACCATCGCGGACACTTGGAAGCGGGCGCCGAAGATGTTGTCCCACTTGGCGTGCTGGTCCTTGGTCCAGGTCTGCCCGTTGTCGTCGGAGTAGGCGATGCCGCCGTAGTTCGTGTACCACATGCCGGGGACCATGCTCCAGCGCTTCACCGACATGTAGCTGAGGTACTGACGCTCACCGATCGCGAACCCCGACGTGGGGATGGTGGTGGTCTCGAAGTTGTTGATGTGCCTGCTGTCGATGATCTCGGCGGCATGGCACCGGCTGTCCTGGACCATGCTGTCGATGGTCATGCCGTCGGACAGGTCGGTGTCGGTGCTGTGGCCGAGAACGTTGCTCCGCCAGTCCTCGCCGAAGGCGCCCGGCGGAGCCCAGTCCTTGCCGAACGTGTCGCCGAACGCGACCGCGACCTCGCCGGGCTTCGTCTCCCAGGTGATGCCGAGGTCGGTGCCGTCGACCTGCCAGCGCTTGTCCGTGCGGTTCCCCGAACCTCGGCCCGTCAGCTGCGACACCAACCGGACGTCGCCGACCTCCGGCTTCGCGACGGCTGCAGTGAGGGAACCACGCGCGGCCGGGTTGATCTCGACGGGTGGCGCCGCCTGCGGTTCGGGTCCGGGGCCGCCGGGAACGGGGATGGGAATGGTTTCGGGACGCGGATCGATCGAAATCTTCGGGATGGCCAGCGCACTCGAGCCGGACGAATCCGAAGACACCGCGGAGCCGGAAGAGCCGGAAGAGCCTGCAGAACCCGAGGACCCGGGCTCGGCCTCCGGTTCGTCGACCGGATCGGTGAGGTCGGGGCACGGGTCCGCGCACGGGTCGGCGGGAAGGTCCTGGGCGACACGCGTCTGATCGGCGGTCGGTCCGGGGACCGGCACCGGCACGAAGTCGGGGTACGGGATCGGGATGCTCACGGTCGGGGGAATGGGCGGAAGCAGTGGGCCGCCGCCAGGACTCGGAGGCTCCTTGGCCGGGTTGAACCCGGTCTCGCCGCAGGCGTTCACGGGCAGCCACGGAGTGGTCTCGGCCGCGGCGGGGGCGGCGGCGAAGCCGATGGTCGCGGCCACGACGGCGGCGACGCACAGCGGCACTCCGGCCACAGACCATGACTTCTCGACCACGGGACCCCTCCAGATCGGTGGTCGGAGTAATGGTGGACCGACCTGCACGTTCGGGTTGAAGATAACACCCGGCGACTGCATCCTCAGCGCACGAGCCCGGCCCGTCCGGTCACAGTGCGGTCTCACTGGCGCAGAAGAGAAAATCGGGCGCAGGTGGAACCGGATCCGATTCCGCTGCGTCCTACCTCTATATGGATCCTCTCGAGTATTCGTTCGGAACCGGTGCCGACGCCCCGACGGCGTGGACGTCACCCGCCGATCTCGACCTGGGGCCGTCCGGCGGTGTCGACGCCGTGCGGTTGGATTTCGACGGCGACGGCCTCCTCGACGACGCGATGTGGGATTCGGACGGAGACGGCGTGGCCGATCGGTCGGTGCTCGACTACGACGCCGACGAGGAGGCCCGCTACTTCACCGACCCTTCCGGCAACGGGACGTGGAATGTCGAGATGACGATGGCCGAACCACCGGTGATCGCGGCGGTGCACACGTGGCGTCCCGATCCGGTGATCGGGACCGCCGGAACCATTGACGTCAGGGCCGAAGCCGGGCAAGGTGGGTTGGGATTTCAAACTGACCGAGTGTTCGACGAGGGGAACGCATCATGACCGATCTGACCCGGGAGGCGGCGAGCGCCTTCGTCGCCGCTGCCGGCCTGGAACTCGACGAGGTGTCGGGGACGAAGGTCGTCGGCCACATCGACCTGTCCGCCGACCACCACACACCGTGGGGGGTCGTGCACGGCGGCGTCTACACGACGGCGGTCGAGTCGGCCGCGAGCATCGGTGCGAGCACTGCCGTCGCCGACCGTGGTGAGTTCGCGGTGGGTGTGCACAACGGCACCGACTTCCTGCGGGCCCGCACCGAGGGGCGGGTCGACGTGGTCGCGGTGCCCATCCAGCAGGGCCGGGTGCAGCAGTTGTGGTCGGTGGTGATCACCGCGGCCGACACCGGCAAGGAGGTGGCTCGCGGTCAGGTCCGACTGCAGAACGTGCCCATGCCGGGATCGAAATAGGCTGACTCTCAGGCGGGTTCGCGTCGGGAGTTGAACAGGACGCCGAGCAGTCCGAGGCCGTAGACCGCGCCACCCGCGAGCACCAGTCCGAGTGATCGGCCGTCGGGGGCGATCACCAGGGACGCCGCGGCGATCGATGCGATGAAGGCCACATTGAACACCGTGTCCTGCAGTGCGAACACCTGTCCCCGGCGGTCGTCCTCGATCTCGATCTGCATCGCCGCGTCTCCGGTGAGTTTGATGGACTGCCCGGCGAATCCGAGGAGCAGCGCGCCGCACAGCAGCGACGCCTGCGTCAGCGTCGCGACGAGCGTGCACTGCACGACGAGGGCGAGGATCAGGCCGCCGACGATGGTGCGGGACCGTCCGACCCGCGGGATCAGGAACGGTGTCGAGATCGCGGCCAGCAGCATGCCCGCGGCGGTGGCGCCGACGGCGACGCCGAAACCGGCCAGACCGCCCGGCAGGGCGCTGACGGTGGCGGTGTCGCGGAGCACCAGAACCATGATCAACGTATTGACACCGAAAACGATCCGGTGCGTGCCTATTCCGATCATCGCGGTCGTGACACCCGGTGACTGCCACACGGCGACCGCCCCGTTGCGCAATCCGGCGGCGACGGCGCGAACCGCCCCATATGTGGGCTTCTCGTCGGCGTGCGGGCCGAGCAGCCGATGGTGGAAGCGCGACGCCGCGAATGCGGCCACCGCGGAACCGCAGGCGGCTGTCGCGACGGCGATGCCGGAGCCGCGGTCGCCTGCGCCCACGAGGGAGATGATGGCGACCGATGTCGCGGCTCCGAGTGCGGCGACGACGGAGCCGGCGGTGGCGAGCACCGAATTGGTGGCCACGAGCCAGGACCGGTGCACCACTCGCGGCAGCGCCGCCGAGACTCCCGCGAGAACGAACCGGCTCACGCCGATGGCGGCGAGGGCGAGGAGGAGGAGAGCGGACTCGCCGATTCCGGTCTCCAGCAATACGGCGGTCAGCAGAATCAGCAGTCCGCGCAGAACATTCGCCCACAGCAGCACGGCGCGGCGGTCCCAGCGGTCGAGGAGCGCGCCCGCGTACGGTCCGATCACCGAGTACGGGAGCAGCAGTACCGCGAAACCGGCGGCGATCGTGACGGGATCCGTTGCGCGCTCCGGGTTGAACAGAATCGCGCCGCCGAGTGCCGTCTGGAACATGCCGTCGCCCAGCTGACTGGCGAATCGCACCGTCGCGAGACGGGCCAGCCCGGGCGACCGCCGGAGGGTGTACGCCGTTCTGCGCCACGCCTCGCGCCGGTCGCCGAGCTGTTTCGCCATTCACAGGACCCTATCCGGCGGCCGCGACCGACCTGTCCTGCCACCACCGGACGGTCTCCTCGGCGGCCCGGTCCAGCGGGGTCGGGGCCAGTCCGAGCCGGGCCTCGCTCTCGGAGGAGTCCATCACGAACGGCTCCTCGAACTGGTACAGCATCTCCGCCAGCTCGCGGCTCCCCTGGTGCACGAGCCCGCCGCCGCGGATCACCCAGCCGGGCAGGGTGCCGACCTTCGGGACGGGAACCCCGGCGGCCTTGGCGTAGGCCTCGACCATCTGCCGCTGGGTGACGGCCGGGACGGTCGGTGCGTGCAGCACCGAGTTCCACAGCGCGGGGTCGTGGGCGGCGGCGATCATCGCGGCCGCGAAGTCGGGAACGTACGTGAACGAGTGGGGCAGGTCGGCGGAGCCGAGGACGCGCATCGTCTTGCCCGCGAGGACGACGGGCACCATGCGCTCGCCTGCGTGCGCGTTCAGCACCTGCGGTCCGAAGAAGTCGGACGCGACGACGCTCACGGTGGGAGTCGAGGACTCGGCGCGGGCCTTCAGCAACCGGGTCCGGATGCCGCGCTTGCCGGAATCGGCCGACCGCGGAGTGTGCTCGGTCATCGGCTGCTGCGACGTGTCGTACGAGTAGAGGCTCTCGGGGAACACGACGACGGCGCCGACGTGCCCGGCGGCCTCGAGCACGGTCTGCTCGGCGGCGGGGAGTTCGCGCTCCCACGCGTCGGCGCTGTAGGCGGCATGGATGCAGTGGTAGACGGCGACGGCTCCGTCGAATGCCTCACGCAGCGCGTCGGCGTCGGAGACGTCGGCCTTCCGCCGCTCGATCAGGGGATGGTCCGGGCCGCTGCCCGAGCGCGTGAGGACCCGCACCTGCCGTCCCTGTTCGGCGAGCTGCCGGGCGACGGTCCAGCCGACGGGTCCTGCTCCGGTGACGATCTCGATGTTCGACATTTCCGCTCCTGCTGTATGAGTCGATATCGGTGATTCGAGAGCACTGCTCTCTGTCCGATTCGAGAATGCTCCCCTTTGACCGCATTGTCAAGAGCAATGCTCTCGTTTGTTGACACCGCTCTCTGAAATTGCCACGCTGGACCCCATGCCAGGAACACCACGAGAGCGCGCCCGCGAGCAGACGCTGCAGGACATCACGAGGATCGGACGCGAACAGCTGGCCGCGGTCGGTGCCGCGGCCCTGTCGCTGCGGGCCGTCGCCCGCGACCTCGGCGTCGTGTCGTCCGCCGTCTACCGGTACGTCAAGAGCCGCGACGAGCTGCTGACGTTGCTCGTCGTCGACGGGTACAACGAACTCGGTGACGCCGTGGAGGCGGCCGTGGCGTCCGCAGCCGAACCGCGGGAACAGTTCCTGGCGCTCGGCCGCGCGGTGCGCGACTGGGCGCTGCGCGAGCCCGCCCGCTACGGATTGCTGTTCGGCAGCCCCGTTCCCGGCTACCACGCGCCCGGCGAGCAGACCACGACGCCGGGGACGCGCGTGATCTACGCCCTTGTCGGGATCTTCGACAACGCGTTCCGGGCGGGTAAACTCGAGGCGGCCGCGGCGGCGCCCATCGACGACGAGCTCGCGGCAGACCTCGACCGCATCCGCGCCGAACTCGGACTCACCACCCCCGACCATCTGCTCGCCCGCGGGGTGCTGGTCTGGTCGGCTCTGTTCGGGGCGGTGAACTTCGAGGTGTTCGGGCAGTACGGCGCCGATACGTTCACCACACCGGGGGCAATGTTCGAGCATCACCTCGCGGTTCTGGCCGAGACGGCGGGCCTGCCCGCGGCGTAAAGCGGCGAACCGGACGCAGGTCGCGTCCTCCGTCACATCGCATCCGCCGCGGTGGGATGATGTTCAGGTGGCGCACGCAGAAGAACCCGAAGATCGAACGGCGTCGACGGAACCGGTGGTCCGGCCCGGCAGCCTGTTGGTCTCGTCCACAGATCTCGTCGAACCCGCATTCCGTCGCACCGTGATCTATGTGATCGAGCACAACGACGCCGGCAGCCTCGGCGTGGTCATCAACCGTCCCAGCGAAACCGCGGTGCACGACGTGCTGCCACAGTGGGCGCCGCTCGCCGCGCGCCCGTCCGCGCTGTACGTCGGCGGTCCCGTCAAACGGGACGCCGCACTGTGCCTGGCGACGCTGCGCACCGGCGCGCAGGCCGACGGGGTCGCGGGTCTGCGCCGGGTCCACGGCCGCGTGGTGATGGTGGATCTCGACTCCGACCCCGAGGTCATCGCCCCGCTGGTGGAGGGCGTCCGGATCTTCGCCGGCTACTCGGGTTGGACGTACGGCCAGCTCGACTCGGAACTCCAGCGCGACGACTGGATCGTCATCTCGGCGCTCGCGTCGGACGTGGTCGCTCCCGCCCGAGTCGACGTGTGGGCGCAGGTGCTGCGCCGGCAGCCGCTCCCGCTCGCCCTGCTCGCGACTCACCCGATCGACGTCGAGCGGAACTAGCCGACACACCCCGCGCACGTCCCTGGACTGTCGGGGACGGGTGGTATCAACAGAGGTGGGGAACGAGAAGTGAGGAGGACAGCACACGTGATCGACACCTGCCACGGAACATTGATCGTGCACACGCTCTACGGGGCAGAATGCACGGACGAGTCGTGCGTCGAGTTGTCCGAGGTCCGGCACGCACTGATCATCGACTGCGACGAATTCGGCGATTGCGCGTGCTCGGCGGAGTTCGCCGAGCAGCTGCGTCACGCATCCTGAGAATCCACCTCGAGCCTCACCCCGACCTCCGACAGGCGTCGGCGCAGCTTCGGAAGATGACTGCCCGGCCAGTACAGCTGCGCACAGTCCCGGCACCGGCTGAACTCGTGTTCGTTGCCCGCGACGCCCGGCGGCGCCTCGGCGAGCGCCTCGGCACGGGGAACCGGCGCGAGAAGTCCGTTGCAGCGCGCGCACCGCGTGAACGGCGAGATCCGCGACCGAAGGTCGAAGCGGTCCAGCACTTCCCGCAACTGCCGACGTGGGTCTGTTTCGTGCAGGAACGCGCCGTGGGTGAGCGCCGACCTCTTGAGTAGGCCTGTGTCCCGGGTCAGGACGATGCGATGCTCGGACAGGGAGATGTCCACCAGTTCCGGGTCGGCGAAGTCGTTGCGGTAGCGGGTGTCGAAGCCCAGCAGGCGGAGGTAACGGGCAAGTCGGCCGAGATGCACGTCGAGGACGAACGTCGGGTCCCGCAGCGGTCGGGGGCGCAGTTTCGTGACACCGGTCAGATCGAGTCGCTCGAACATCGGGTACACCGCGACGCGTTCGCCGCCGCGCAGCAGGTGCGCGAAATCGACCGACACCTCGTCGACGAGGATCAGATCCACCTCGGTGTGCGGGACGCCCAGCGCCTCGATCCGGTCCTTCACCGACGGGGTGCCGTCGAACTCGTGCTCGAAGGTGTGCTTGCGCCGCACCGGCGGCAGAAAGTCGTTCAGCTCCTCGTAGAAGCGGAACTCGCAGTGACGAAGTGGCTCGGGCATCGGCATTTCACGTCCTCATGCCACAGTACTGGCTGCCTCGGCCCGGTCCCCACCCTTCGTGCGGACGCTCAGCACCGCGAGGACACCGCACAGGACGGCGCCGATGATCGCGAGTTCGATGATGGCAACGTGCATGCCCTGCACGGTGATGGCGATGCCCGCGCAGATGGACGGCACGGCGAGACCGACGTAGCCGACGGTGAAGAACGCGGCGAGAGTCCCGCCCTGGGCGTCGGGGGCGTGCTCCGCGGCGGCGGCACCCACGGCGCGCATCGCTCCGGCGAACGAGAGTCCGTGTCCCACACCAACGATGACCGTCACGACGCACAGCAGGGCGAGGGACGGCACGAAGTCGACGACGAGCAATCCGATCATGCCTGCGCCGACGGCGCCGATGCCCAGGGTTCTGCAGAGTACGGTTCCGAGCCGGTTGGCCACGAGTTGCGCTGTCACCGAGCAGATCATGACCAGTGCGGCGGCACCGCCGGCGACCACGAGGTTGCTCACGCCGAGCAGGCCGATGATCCACGTCGGGACCACCGACTGGAACAGGCCGACGGCGCCCCACGCCAGCGCGACGCCGAGGGAGGACAGCCAGAACACCTGACGGATGGGGGCGGGGACGTGCGGGACCTGGAACAGCTGGGTGGGTCGTGACTGCCCGGCGGTGGGTGCGGGGAGCAGCAGAACCATGATCAGCGCAGGCAGGAGCGCCAGCGCGAACAGCACGTACGGCAGGACCAGGGCGTGCGGCAGGTACTGCGCGACGGCCCCGCCGAACAGTGGGCCCAGCGAGGCTCCGAGCGCGGTGGTGAGGGTGGCGGCAAGACCAGCGCGGCGGAGGTTTCGGGCCGGTTCGTGCTCGATGAGGGCGGCGGACCCAGCGGCCGAACACGCACCGACGGCGATGCCCTGGGCGATTCGGCCGAAGAACAGCCAGATGGTCGAATCGGCGAACGCGAGGACCACGGCGCCCAGCAGGCTGAAGGAGATGGCGGCCAGCAACACGAAACGGCGTCCCAATGCGTCGGACAGCGGGCCGAAGAACAGCAGCGAGGGAAGCAGTCCGGCGACGTAGACGGCGAAGATCAGCGTCTGGACCAGCGGGGTGAATCCGAACTCGTGGCGGTAGAGCGAATACAGCGCCGTGGGGATGTTGGCGCCGAGGAGCAGCACGACGAGGAGATAGTTCAGGCCGTGGAAGTGGCGGCTGGTGGTGCGGGCGGTGGAGGTCGGGACGGTGTCGGCGTGAGCGGTTGACGTGGACGTGTGGGGTCGCCTCCTCGGGCTGTCCGAATACATGGGACGTCCTACGTAGTTTAGGCGGGCCGGTCGTGAGGCGCGAGCCGGTGAGGTGTGAGGATGAGTACATGACAGTGGTTCGGCGCGAGTCCGCGTATCAGCAGTCCCTGGACTGGATGCGTGGTCGGATCGCCCAGGGCGACTGGAAGGTGGGCGAGCGCATCCCGACGGAACCCGAGCTGATGACGCTGCTCGGGGTCGGCCGCAACACCGTCCGCGAGGCCATCAAGACGCTGACGTCGACGGGCATCCTCGAGATCCGGCGGGGGTCCGGGACGTTCGTGCGGGCACGCACCGACATCGGCGGGCTGCTCGGGCGGCAGGTTGCGGTCGCCGAGATGCTGAACGTCTTCGAGGTCCGGCGGGCGCTCGAGACGGAGGCCGTCCGGCTGGCGTGCGGTCGCCGCACCGACGACGACCTGCGATCCCTGTCCGCGCTACTCGACGAGCGGCAGCGGACGACGGATCAGCCGTCCCGGTTCGCGGACGCCGACCTCGCGTTCCACCTCGGGGTCGTGGAGGCCGCGCACAATCCGGTGCTGTCCGACCTGTTCGCCGGGATCCTCGAACCCACCCGGGCCACCTACGACTTCACCGAGGGCGTCCACCCCCCGTCGCTGACGACCGACGACCATCGTGCCGTCGTCGACGCGATCGCCGCCCGCGACGAGGACGCCGCGGTCCGGGCCGCACTCGGCTACCTCGATCGCGTGCTCGATGCGGTGCACCAGGCCTCCCGTCCGTGAGTGGTTAGCGAATCCCTGCACTCCCGGGCCACTCACGGGCGGCGGAGCCGCCTGTCGGCGAACGTGTTGAGCGCACCGGCCATTTCCTCGGCCCGTGCGCTGGTGACGGTCAGCCGGTCGCCGCACGCGGTCGTGACGATCACGGCGGGACCAGTTCTCGTCACGACGCCGTAGTTCCGTCGGCCCTTCACCTTGAGTCCCCAGCCGCCGAAGTGGTCGAACGGCTTGATCACGTCGACGCGGGCGCCCTCGATCTCGTCGACGCCGTACCGCAGGGCGGTCATGCCCATGTTCACCACCCGGATGCCGGACCGATCGACGATCACCCGGAAGCGGAGCAGGCTCACGATCAGCAGCCCGACCGGAACGAACACCGCGAGCGGCCACCACCCGTCGACGAGCTGGCAGACCGCGAGAGCAGGTGCGACACCGAGCAGCAGGAGCAGCACCAGCGAGCCGACGGTGCCGAAACCGACCGTGTCCGCGACCGTCGCCGGATCGTCGGCGCGCGGCAACCGGGGGTCGGGCGGACTGGTGGCGGAGACCCGGGGTCGGTAGTCGCGCAGCAGGGCGGCGCCGAGCAGGCCGATAACCGCGCCGATCACGACGCCGAGGCCGAGCGACCACAACGGAAGCTCGGTGTCCGAGGCGTCGGTGACGTCGAGTTGGACGTAGAGCATCACCACCTGCACCGTCAGGATCAGACCGACCACGGACAGTCCGACGACGAGCATCGTGCGGCGCATCATCAGCATCGCCTGGGCCAGGGCGGCGATCGCGGCACATCCGCCACCGAACAGGACCGTCACCAGGGCAAACGTCCAGGCGCTGGACATCGGGGTGGCGAAGCCGTCGGGTGAAGTCGTGGTCCAGTGGGTTGCGATCTCCGCCGGAAGTCGCGGTTCCCAGACCTTCGTCAGGATCACCCCGGACAAGGCGGCGACCACCGGCAGCAGGAGGCCGAAGACCGCGCCTGCGGGGTCGACGACGCGCGAGGATTTCACCGGACGGGCCGTCGCCAGCCGGTCAGGACGGCTGGCAGGCGCCCTTCAACGAGCACGCACCGCAGGAACTGCCGCACCCGCCGGTGTCGGCAGCGGGCACCGCCGCGGCGGCACGGGCACCGAGCGATCCGCCCGTCGCCGCGGTGAGAGCGGCAGCGACGACGCTGACGAGGACGGCGCCGATTCCGAAGACTCCGCCGATCAGGATTCCGGCGATTCCGCCGATGACGAGGAGGCCGGCCGCGGCGAGCAGGGTGGGCCCTGCGACCTTGTTGGCCAGCGCAAACGTCTGATCGTCGCGCATCGTCTCGGGGGTACGGACACCCGCCCACCGGTTGCGCGGGAGGCGCTCGGCGAGGCCTGCAACGGCGACACCGGAGACAGCGACGGCGAGCACGAACAGCACGACGGAGGCAATCAACACGAGACCAGGATACGGCGGACCCGGACGCGCAGGTGAGCCCGGGTGGGGTGAGGCTCTACCCTGGTTGACGGTATCCCCCTAATTCAGAATGTCAGCCAAGTAGATAGCGACCACAGTGACCGAGCACGTGCAGCCCGCCAACCCGTCCGACGCGACCCCGCAGCACCGCTACACCGCGGAGCTCGCCGGCCAGATCGAGCAGCGCTGGCAGGACCGGTGGAGCGAGGAGGGCACGTTCAACGCGCCCAACCCGGTCGGTCCCCTCGCCGGCGACGTTCCCGCGGACAAGTTGTTCGTGCAGGACATGTTCCCGTACCCGTCGGGGACGGGTCTGCACGTGGGCCACCCGCTCGGCTACATCGCCACCGACGTGTTCGCCCGCTATCACCGCATGCAGGGCCACAACGTGCTGCACACCCTCGGCTACGACGCGTTCGGTCTGCCCGCCGAGCAGTACGCGGTGCAGACGGGCACGCACCCGCGGACCACCACCGAGGCCAACATCGGCAACATGAAGCGGCAGCTGCGCCGCCTCGGGCTCGGCCACGACGAACGCCGGACGTTCGCGACCACCGACACCGACTTCTACCACTGGACGCAGTGGATCTTCCTGCAGATCCACGATGCGTGGTTCGACAAGGAGGCGGGCAAGGCCCGGCGTATCTCGGAGCTCGAGGCCGAGTTCGTGTCGGGTGAGCGGTCGTTGGAGGACGGACGGGACTGGGCGTCGCTGTCCGTGTCCGAGAGGGAGGCCGTCCTCGACTCCTACCGCCTCGTCTACCACTCCGATTCGATGGTCAACTGGTGCCCCGGTCTGGGCACCGTGCTTGCGAACGAAGAGGTCACCGCCGACGGTCGCAGCGACCGCGGCAATTTCCCCGTGTTCCGTAAGCACCTGCAGCAGTGGATGATGCGCATCACCGCGTACTCGGACCGCCTGGTGGACGACCTGGAGTACCTGGACTGGCCCGAGAAGGTCAAGACCATGCAGCGCAACTGGATCGGGCGCTCGCACGGTGCGCAGGTGCAGTTCCGGGCAGCGGTCGAGCGAAGCGAGGGTGAATCTGCTGCTCATGAGATCGAGGTGTTCACGACGCGGCCGGACACGCTGTTCGGCGCGACATACGTGACGCTGGCGCCGGAGCACGAACTGGTGGACGAACTCGTCGCAGCCGAATGGCCCGAGGGTGTGGATGCGCGCTGGACCGGCGGTGCCGCAACTCCCGCCGAAGCGGTTGCGGCATATCGGAAGTCGATCGCGGCCAAGTCGGATCTCGAGCGTCAGGAATACAAGGAGAAGACGGGTGTCTTCCTCGGCACCTACGCCGTGAATCCGGTGAACGGGCTCGAGTTGCCGGTGTTCATCGCCGACTACGTCCTCACCGGGTACGGCACAGGCGCCATCATGGCCGTCCCGGGTCACGACCACCGTGACTACGAGTTCGCGACCGAGTTCGGTCTCGACATCGTCGAGGTGATCTCCGGCGGCGACCTCACCAAGGACGCGTACACCGGCGACGGCACCATCGTGAACTCCGATTTCCTGAACGGGATGAGCGTCGCCGACGCGAAGAAGGCGATCACCGAGCGTCTGGAAGCGGACGGCACCGGCAAGGGCACCATCCAGTACAAGCTGCGCGACTGGCTGTTCGCGCGCCAGCGGTACTGGGGCGAGCCGTTCCCGATCGTGTACGACGCCGAGGGCAACGCCCATGGCCTGCCGGAATCATCTCTGCCGGTGGAGCTCCCGGAGGTCGAGGACTACGCACCCGTGTCGTTCGACCCCGACGACGCGTCCTCGGAGCCCTCTCCCCCGCTGGCGAAGGCCGTCGACTGGGTCAACGTCGAGCTCGATCTCGGTGACGGACTGCAGACGTACCGCCGCGACACCAACGTGATGCCGCAGTGGGCGGGCAGCTCGTGGTACCAGCTGCGGTACATCGACCCCACCAACCCGGACGTGTTCTGCGACAAGGAGAACGAGCGGTACTGGACGGGTCCGCGTCCGGAGATCCACGGACCCAACGATCCCGGCGGCGTCGACCTGTACGTCGGTGGTGTCGAGCATGCGGTGCTGCACCTGCTGTACTCGCGGTTCTGGCACAAGGTGCTGTTCGACCTCGGCTACGTCAGCTCGAGCGAGCCGTACCGCCGCCTGTACAACCAGGGCTACATCCAGGCGTACGCGTACACCGATGCGCGCGGCGTGTACGTGCCTGCCGACGAGGTGGAGGAGAAGGACGGCAAGTTCTTCTACCAGGGCGCCGAGGTCAACCGCGAGTACGGGAAGATGGGCAAGAGCCTCAAGAACTCCGTCTCGCCGGACGAGATCTGCGAGGAGTACGGCGCCGACACGCTCCGCGTGTACGAGATGTCGATGGGCCCGCTGGACACGTCCCGTCCGTGGGCGACGAAGGACGTCGTCGGTGCGCAGCGGTTCCTGCAGCGCGCCTGGCGTGTGGTGGTCGACGAGGAGTCCGGTGCGCTGCGCGTCACCGACGACGCCCCGACGGAGGACACGCTGCGTGCGCTGAACAAGGCGATCGCCGGTGTCGGCGAGGACTACACGGCCCTGCGCGACAACACGGCCGCGGCCAAGCTGATCGAGTACACCAACCACCTCACCAAGGCGTGCCCCGGCGGTGCGCCCCGCTCGGTGGTGGAGCCGCTGGTGCTGATGCTGGCACCGCTGGCCCCGCACCTCGCGGAGGAGCTGTGGTCGCGGCTCGGGCACGAGAAGTCCCTGGCCCACGGCCCCTTCCCGGTGGCGGAGGAGAAGTGGCTGGTGGAAGACACCGTCGAGTATCCGATCCAGGTCAACGGCAAGGTCCGCAGCCGCGTGACCGTCGCCGCCGATGCCCCGCGCGAGGAGATCGAGAAGATCGCGCTGGCCGACGAGAAGATCGTGGCGCTCCTCGACGGCCAGGAGCCCCGCAAGGTGATCGTCGTCCCCGGCAAGATGGTCAACATAGTGCGCTGACGCGCCCGTGAGTACTTATTAACCGCCCGTGGTTAACAAGTACTCACGGCAAGATCGTCGTATGACCGTTCTCAAAGCTGTGATGGCTCCCCGCGACGGGACGGTGGTCGACGGGTTCAGTGAGGTCGACGTCTACGACCTGCCGACCGTGTGCACCGCGGACGTCACCGGCATCTATCTCAGGTGGGACGTCGATCAGGAATTTCTCGCCGAGCAGCGGGAGTTCCTGAACGCGTTCGTGGTCCGCGGCGGCCGGATCGTCGTCAACGGGCACGTGCAGCGGATCTTCCTGGACGGACTGACCCGTTGGCGCAAGCTCGAGTTCCGGGGCCCCGGACCTGGGCTTGACGCGGGTGACGGAGCACCCCGTGTGGGCCGGCACCGATCCGAAGGCGTTTCTCTACGCGATCAACGACTGTCTCGGGCGGGGCGCCACGGTGGTCGTCTTCGGCGAGACCAACTGCGGGGACTGGCTGCCCGGTGTCCGCGAGGACCGCCTCCCGACCGTCTTCTGGTGGTGGCGCACCGGCGAAGATCACCGACTTCGTCTGCGCTCCCCCGACCATCCGGCGTGGGACTACCTCTTCGAACGCGCGGTGATCTGGCACTACCACGGCGTCCTGGAGCCGCCGGACGGCGCGGTGAGCCTGGTCGATCTGCACACCGAGGACGGGAAGCGCGACGGCTCGATCCTCTTCATCGGCGAGACCACCGCGGGACGGCTGCTCGTGACCACGATGGACCCCGTGTACCACCACGGGTCCGGATTCATGCCCGGCGCAAGCGCTCCGCGCCCGTGAGTACTTATTAACGACCGGCGGTTAATAAGTACTCACGGGTGGTTTGATACATGGGTGCAACTCGTGATCGAGGCAACCGACCTTCCCGGATCGTTGTGTCCGCCGGGGGCGAATTTCCCCGGCTACGACAACATTCACGTGGCCGTCCAACGCCGGGGTGCACCCGGAGATCTGCTCGGTCTGCATCCGGGGGACACGACCACCGCGCGCTGGGTTCTCGACTGCAAGACCACCCCGACGCCGACGGGTCTCGACATCACCGGACCGTACGTGCAGGGCCGTCCGGGGGCGCGATTCGTCTACCTGTCGTGGGGGACGGTCGACGCCGACGGCGGATTCGACATGTTCCGCCGGGCGAAGTTGATGTGGGACGCGGTGGATCCGGCGACTGCGGAAGCGGCGTCGGCGGCCGGTCGCATCACGGCGCGACTCGGGCTCACCGATGCCCGGGGGAATCCACTGTGTGCTGCGGTCCGTCCGCCGTTGATCGAGTGGTCGGCGTAGCCGATCGTCGTAACCCCTGCGCGTAGGGTGAGGGTATCGGCGGCACTTCGCACGCGAACGCCCAAGATCGCGTCGCCGCCGACAGAGATATCGACCGCCCGCGGTCGAGGCGGGAGCGTCGTCATGACGCTACAACAGGATCGCAACTTTCCCGGTCGTCTTCACGGTGCCCATACGCGTGGCGGCCCGGGTCAGTCGCCGCGACTACGGTTGAAGCCCGAAGCGCCCGGTGCGGGCACCGTGGACGGTGCCTGGTGGCCCCGGTCCCGCGACCTCGCCGTGGAGATTCCGGATCTGGTTGCGCTGGTGTCGATTCGAGTGGGTATCGTCGATCGGGTCGTGTACGACATCAAGGCCTGGCTTCCTGCTCCGCGCCGGATCACGGTCGCGGGGCGATCGGTGCATCTCGACGGCTACGACTACCAGCCGCTCAACACCCTGTACGTCAGCGGTCTGAAGCGGACGAGGCTGACGCTTCTGGTGGTGCCCCCCGGGGCCGACGCCGGCTATGCCGACTCGACGATGCACACGGCGGCCAATCCCAACAGTGCCCTGACCGCCGACGAGCTGCTGATGTCGGGCATCAGGGGCGGCCTCGACAGCACCTCGAGCGCGAAGGGACGTGGACGATGACGCACGACGAAAACATCACGCACTCCGGCCGTGGGCTGGGACTGTCTCAGCCGACGCCCGACGGTGAGCAGCCTTTCGACGCTCCCACCCGGACTCCGAGACTGCTCCTGCGCGCTCGCGGCGAGGTGTCGGAAGGCGTCGACGGAGCGTGGTGGCCTCGAACCACCAACCTCACCACCGAATTGCACGACCTGATCAGCGCGCTGACGGAGCGAGTCGGAACGACCGAACGCGTCGCCTTCGACTGGAACTCACTGAGCATCTCGCAACGTGGCATCGATCGCCGCGACGGAATTCAGGTGTCCGGGCCGGATCCGGACCAGCCGCTCGACATCATGTACGTCTTCGGTACCGACGGACGTCGGCTCGACATCTTGATCGTCGGACCCAACACCGACGCCGACAACGCTTTCGAGGCGATGCAGAGGGCAGTGGGTCTCGCTCCGGATCAGTAAATGCTATCGGCTCTCGGCCCCGTGTAGGGCCGGCGGCCGATCGACGTGACGGGGACGCTTCTCCCGCATCCACGGCAGCGCTGCGGACGCGATCAGGACGACGGCCATCCCCGCCCACTGCACCGGGGACAGTTGCTCGCCCAGCAGGATCTGCGCGGCCAGCACCCCGACCACCGGTTCGAGCAGTCCGAGGAGGCTGACCGAGGCCGCACCGAGTGCTCGCACCGCGATGAAGGAGCAGCCGATCCCGATGGGCATCAGCAGGAGCCCCTGGAACAGGATGGACCCCCACCCGCTGGGTGCGAAGGTCCAGGACTGTCCGTCGACGACGGCGATCGTGCCGGTGGCGATTCCGGCGCCGAGTGACGCCAGTCCACCGGCGGCGACGGGGCTGACCTGGTGTACCCATCGTTCCCCGACCACCAGATACAGGGCGTACCCGGCCGCACTGAGGAGGGCGAGTATCGCCCCGTTCAGGGCGACGGTGGAGCTGCCCGCGCCTGCGACGAGGGCGATGCCGCCGGACATGGCGAGGGCCAGCACCAGCTGCCCGCGGTGGATCCTGTTCCGGGTGAGCACCCATACCAGCGCCATCACGAAGAGTGGGTAGATGTGGACGATCACGACCGCGATCTGAGCGCCGGTAACCCGCACTGCGGCAAAGAAACACAGCAGCTGGATACCGAACAGCGGGCCGCAGACGCAGCACAGTCCGACGGCGGACTTCCAGGTCACGCCCGTCAATCGTCCGGTGGACCAGGCCAGGAGTAGCAGGAGTGCGGCACCGACCAGGCTGCGGAGGCAGACGAGGACGGCCGGGGACACGCCACCGGCGTAGCCGATCGCGGCGAACGTCGGGGTGAGTCCGTACGCGACCGCCGAGGCCGCGCCGCATCCCCAGGCAACGGCACTGCCGCCGCGCGGGCGCCGTGCGGTGGTGCTATCGCCCATCGAGCCGAAGCTGCCGAGCGGTCTGCAGTGGTCGGGTCACCATGTCCGCGGCGCGACGAGTTCGTCGTGAACGAACTGCACGAGAACCTCTTTCATGGCGGCGACGGTCATGTTCGGTGCGCCGGTGAGTACCTGTATGGCGGTCCCGTCGGTGAGCGCGGTCAGCCGCTGCGCGATGGTCTCCGGGTCGACGTCGGTGCGGAAGATCTCCTGGCGTTGTCCGCGCCGGACGATCTTGACGACGGTCTCGTGCCAGCGCGCATAGTACGTGTTGTGGAACGGGCGGAGTTCGGGTCGAAGCGTGGCCTCGGCCCAGAACTGCAGCCAGATGGACCACTCGTCGCGCAGCGGCCCGACGCGGGGCAACTGCATGTCGATCAGGCGGAGCAGCCGCTCGTGGGCGTTGTCGATCGCCTTGAGTTCGCGGCTCTGCCGGTCGAATGCGTTGTCGATGGCGTGGCGGAGGGCCGCGGTCAGGACGTCGCTCTTGCCGGGGAAGTAGTAGTGCACCGCCCCGGTGCTGGTGCCGACGACCTGTGCGATGTCGGAGATGCGGACCGAGTGGTATCCGCGCTCGGCGATCAGCTGCGCCGCGGCATCGAGTATCGCCGTTCGGCGCGCGTCCTCGGTGAGTTGAGCGGTCACTGTCCCTCCTTCGATAGCCATCTGACTGATCCATCAAATCATACGCTTCAAACTGACGCATCAGTCAGACCCGCCAAGCCTCGATCGAAAACGGGCGACTCCGGATATTTTCATACATAACATCAGTTCAAGGCGCCTAGATCAGCAGGGAGGGCATTCGGACGTCGAGTCAGTTTCCGGCAAACTCTTGACATATGTGGGCTGCATCACGGTATAACTGATGCATCAGTCAGACCCACGTGGTCGGAACGGCAGCGACGAGAGGCGAACGCTCGATGGAATGTGAGAACCCAGGTGGAGGCGCCGGGCAGGTGCTGCGCCCCGACGTCCATCGCGGGCGGGTGGCACTGATCACCGGTGGAGGCACCGGGATCGGACGCGCGATCGCACTGGACATGGCGAGGTGTGGAGCCGACGTCGTCATCAGCGGCCGCCGGTCCGAGCCCCTCGAGAAGACCGCCGCCGAGATCGAGTCGCTGGGTGCCCGGGTGCTCGCCGTGCCCGCCGACATTCGCGAAGAACAGCAGGTGACCGATCTGGTCGACCGCGCCCTCGACACGTTCGGCCGGATCGACATCCTGGTCAACAACGCCGGCGGCCAGTTCGCGGCGCCGGCCGAGGACATCACGAGCAAGGGTTGGCGCGCCGTTCACCGCCTCGCGGTCGATGCCACCTGGGCGGTAACCCGGGAGGTAGCCGTTCGCGCGATGATTCCGCAGCGGTCGGGCTGCATCTTCTTCATGGCGTTCTCGCCGCGTCGCGGAATCGCATCGATGGTCCATGCCACCTCGGCCCGCGCGGCCCTCGAGAACCTCGCTTCCGGACTGTCGCTGGAGTGGAGCCGGTACGGAATTCGGTCGATCTGCATCGCCCCCGGCACCATCGCGACGGAGGGCATGGAGGGCAACTACACCGAAGAGGCCCGCGCGCAATGGACGTCCGCGGTTCCGCTCGGACGTCTGGGTACGGCCGAGGATGTTTCCGGAGTCGTCACGTTCCTCGCCTCGCCCGCAGGCGGTTACGTCACCGGGACCACGCTGGTGATCGACGGCGGTGCCGACGCCTGGGGTACGGGTCATCCCGCTCCGAAGGTCGAGGAGACGCGATGAGCACGATCGCCGACCGCGACCTCACGGCCCTGTTCGATCCCCGGTCGGTCGCCGTCCTCGGTGCCAGCAACGACGAGACGAAGTACGGCAACTGGATCAGCGTCCAGGCGCTCCGCATGAAGGGCAACCGGTCGGTCCACCTCGTCAACCGGCGCGGCGAGCGCATCCTGGGACACCCCTCGCTCCGGAGCCTGTCGGAACTCGACGAACGAGTCGATCTCGTCGTCATCACCGTTCCGGCACAGGGTTTCGAGGAGGCCGTGGACGACGCCCTCGCTGCGGGCGCCACCGCGATCGTCGGTGTCACCGCCGGTTTCGCCGAACTCGGCGCTGCCGGAAAGGCTGTGCAGGATCGGGTCGTGGAGCGGGTGCGGGCAGCCGGAGCCGTCCTGCTCGGGCCGAACTGCCTGGGTGTGCTGGATTCGAGCACCGCGCTGACGCTGGCCTCGAACCCGCTTCCCGCCGGCCGGGTCGCGCTGCTCTCCCAGAGCGGCAACATGGCACTCGAACTCAGCCAGTTCCTCGAGTCCCGCGGACACGGGTTCTCCCGGTTCGCCTCGCTCGGGAACCAGGCCGACCTCGGCGCCGCCGACCTCATCCGCTCCTGCGTCGAGCACGACGACACCGATCTCATCGCCGTGTACTGCGAGGACTTCGGTGACGGGCGGGCGTTCGTCGACGCCGCCGCCCAGGCTTCGCGGGCCGGTAAGCCGGTTCTGCTGCTGACAGTGGGTGGCAGCGAGGCATCCATCCGCGGGGCGCAGTCGCACACGGGATCGCTGACGTCCGACAGCGCGGTCATCGACGCGGCCTGCCGGGCCGCGGGGGTGTACCGGGTGTCGAGTCCACGGCAGCTCGCGGACGTGGCGGCCACTCTCCTCGGCTACGGACCTGCGGAGGTGCGCCGGGTCGGTGTCATCGCGGACGGCGGCGGGCACGCAGGCGTCGCGTCCGACGTGGTCGAGGCAGCCGGTCTCGCGGTACCGGAGTTCACCGCCGACATCAGCAGCGCACTGCGCGCCCTGTTGCCACCGTCCGCCGGGGTGACCAACCCGGTCGACCTCGCCGGCGCCGGGGAACAGGACATCACCTCGTTCGTCTCGGTCCTCGACACCATCCTGCAGAGTCCGGCCGTCGACTCCGTCCTGCTTACCGGATATTTCGGCGGCTACGGAAGTTACGGCGAGAACCTCGCGCGATCGGAGATCGACACCGCCCGTGCGATGGCGGAGACGGCGCGCACCCACGGCAAGCCGGTCGTCGTGCACACGATGCATCCCGACAGCGCCGCGGCCCGCGTCCTGGCCGACGGCGGAGTCCCGGTCTTCCGGGCGGTGGAGGACGCCGCCGGTGCGCTCGGAGTCATCGCCGAAACCGCTGCACCGCAGCATCATGCGGGCCCCTCGAGCGAGCCGGCCGAGCCGGTCACCAGCGACGCGTACTGGGATGCGCGCGAACTCTTCCGCACTGCGGGCGTCGAATTCCCCGAAGCGCAACTTGTGCGGACCTGCGCCGAGGCGGTGGCAGCCGCCGACACCGTGGGGTACCCCGTGGTTCTGAAGGCGATGGGTCTGCTGCACAAGTCCGACTCCGGCGGAGTGGCACTCGGCTTGGAAACCGCGCAGCAACTCGCCGACGCTTTCACGCGGATGGACGACTCGCTCGCGGCGCCCGCCTACTGCGTGGAGGGCATGGCGGACCTGAGTGAGGGGGTCGAACTCATCGTGGGAGTCCAGACCGACCCGCGGTTCGGTCCCGTGGCGATGGTGGGTCTCGGCGGCATCTTCACCGAGGTCCTCGCCGACGTCGCGTTCGCGCTGGCGCCCGTCGATGCGGAGACCGCACACGGCCTGCTCGACAACCTGCGGGCGTCCGCTCTTCTCCGAGGGGTTCGCGGCAGGCCCCCGATCAATTTCGACGCGGCTGCGGACGCCATCGCCGCCGTCACGGCCGTGGCCACCGCACACCCCGAGATCGCGGAACTCGAGATCAACCCACTGTTCGTCACTCCGAAGCAAGCCCTCGGACTCGACGCACGCATCGTCCTCAGCTCATCGAACACCAACTGACACAAGGAAGTTCTTTTCATCATGGAATTCGCATACAGCCCCCGCCTCGCCGACCTCAAGGAGCGCGCACGCGCCCTGACCGACACGATCATGCAGTTCGAGGACGAGTGCGAAAGAAACAACGGAATTTCCGACGAATCCCACGCCACCATCAAGGCGGCCGTCCTCGCATCGGGACTGCAGGCGATCAACACCCCCGTCGAATACGGCGGGGCCGGACTGACGGTGCTCGAGCAGGCCGTCGTGCAGGACGAACTCGGTAAGCTCACCAACGCGCTGTGGGACACGGTGTGGCGGCCCGCCAACCCCCTGACCCACGCGACCCCCGAACAGCGGGAGCGCTACCTGATTCCCGGTGCCCGCGGCGACCGCCGCGACGCCGTCGCGATCTCCGAGGCCAACGCGGGCTCGGACTTCTCCGCGGCGTGCACCACCGCGACACCCGACGGCAACGGCGGGTACATCATCAACGGAGAGAAGTGGTTCGTCACGGTCGGTGACGTCGCCGACTACCTCATCGTGCTGGCCAACGTCGAACCCGACCACGCCGCAACGATTTTCCTGATCGACGTCGACACACCGGGTGTGAAGATCAAGCACATCCCGCGCTACACGCACACCTTCGTCTACGAGCACCCCGAGTTCACGTTCGAGAACGTGCGCGTCGGAGCGGACGCCGTGCTCGGTGGTATCGGACAGGGTCACGACCTCACCCGCGACTGGTTCACGGAGGAGCGGCTGATGATCGGCGCACGCACGATCGGTGCCGCCGAGCGGGCGCTGACCCTGGCCGTCGACTGGGCGCGGGAGCGGGTGCAGGGCGGCGAGCCACTGATCAATCGTCAGCTGATCCAGGGCATGATTGCCGACTCCGTCGTGGACATCACCACCAACCGGGCACTCACCCATCAGGTGGCGTGGGAATTCGACCAGGCCGATCCGAATGACGCCGACCTGCGAAAGACGCTGCACGCCAAGGCCGCGACCGTGAAGCTGGCCGCCTCCGAGGCGTCGAACCGGGTGGCCGACCGGGCCGTCCAGATCTTCGGTGGGCGCGGCTACATCCGCGACTACCCCGTCGAGCGGCTGTGGCGCGAACTGCGCGTCGACCGCATCTGGGAGGGCACGTCGGAGATCCAGCGCCTGGTCATCGCGAACGAGGCCAACAAGCGGGGTCTCGACAACCTGCTGTCGTTCCGCTACGAGGCCGGGGAGAAGTAGCACGATGCCGACCGAGAACGCCGGGACCGTCGATGTGCACCGCGACGGCGACGTCGCCGTCGTCACGCTGAGGCGGGAACAGAAGCGGAACGCGCTGTCCACGCACATGGAAGCCGAACTGCTCGGCGCACTGGGGTCACCCGAGGTGAAATCCAGTCGTGCGGTGGTCCTCACCGGCGGTGACTCGGTGTTCTCGGCCGGCGCGGACGTCACCGAACTGGGGGAGATGACCCCGGAGGCGATCGCCGAGTACTACCGGACGTCCGGGTCGGTGTACGAGGCGCTCGCGGCTCTCCCGCAGCCCACCGTGTCCGCGATCACCGGCTACTGCCTCGGCGGCGGGCTCGAACTGGCTCTCGCCACCGACATCCGCGTCGCCGATCCGGCCGCGGTGTTCGGGTTCCCGGAGATCGGAATCGGGATCCTCCCCAGCTCCGGTGGGGTCACCCGCATCACCCGCATCGTCGGGGCCGGCCGTGCCCGCGACCTCGTCCTGCGCGGACGTCGCTTCGATCACACGGACGCCGAACGCTGGGGCGTGGTCAGTGAGATCGCGCCTCCCTCCGAGCACGTGAAGCAGGCGCTGAGCATCGCGCACGAACTCGCGGCGTATTCGCCACTGGCGCTGAGCATCACCAAGCAGGTACTGGACGTCAGCGTCGACGCCCCGCACCACGCCTCGCTGCTGCTCGAACAGCTCGCCTACTCGGCGCTGAACAAGACAACCTCTTAGCGGTACCGGCCGAGTGCGGCCGACTCGACCGCCACCCCCGGGGTGACGGCACCAATCTACGTAGTGGAGACGACATGAGTTCCTTCGACGTGATGGACAGACCCGCCAAACGCGGGTTCCACACCAAGCTCCTGATCGCGTGCTGTGGCGGACCATTCCTGGACGGGTACGTCATGAGCATCATCGGCGTGGCCCTGCTCGGGGTGACCGAGCAACTTCACCCGACGACAGCCGAGGCAGGATTGATCGGTGCGGCCTCGCTGATCGGTATCTTCTTCGGCGCCACCGTGTTCGGCTTCCTCACCGACCGGATCGGCCGGGAGAAGATGTACGCCCTCGACCTGGTGGTGCTGGTCGTCGCGTGTGTTCTGTCGGTGTTCGTCCAATTGCCGTGGCAGCTCATAGTCCTGCGCTTCGTCATCGGCGCGGCCATCGGTGCCGACTACCCCATCGCCACCTCGCTGCTCACCGAGTTCACCCCCACCAAGAAGCGCGGCGCCATGGTCGGGATGTCGGCCGTCGCGTGGTCGGCGGGCGCGGTTGCCGCGTACGTGGTCGGTGCGCTCGTCGTCGGTATCTCCGGCGGCAACGACCACTGGCGCCTGCTACTCGCGTCCAGTGCGGTTCTGGGTCTGATCGTGATTCTCGTGCGCCGCGGAATCCCGGAGTCGCCGCGCTGGCTCCTGAAGAACGGCCGGGTGGCCGACGCCGAGGCCGTGGTCGAGAAGATCTACGGGGAGAAACTCGACCTGAGCAAGGTCACGGTCGAGGACACGGCGGAGAGGCCGAAGGCCGACATCCGGATCTACTTCCGGGGTCAGTACCTTGCCCGGCTGATCATGTGCAGCGCTTTGTATCTGGCGGTCGTCACCCCGCTCTACGCGTTGCTGACGTTCCTGCCCACGATCCTGTCGGGCTTCTCGATCTCCGGTGACGGTTCCGCGGGGCTCATCGTCGAAACCGTCATCATCGGGCTCATCGTCGCCGGATCCATCCCCGCGCTGTTCCTGGTCGAGAAGTGGGGCCGGCGCCCGATCGCAGTGGTCCCGCTGGCACTGATGGTGATTCCGCTGGCCGGGCTGTGGTTGTGGGCGGACGGTCCCCTGTGGTTCGTCGTCGCCGCCTTCTGCGCGTACGCGTTCATCTCCGGCGGTCCGAGCATCCTGGTGTGGATCTACCCCAACGAACTCTTCCCCACCGAGTTCAGGGCGACTGCGGTGGGAATCGCCACTGCGGTGAGCCGGTTCGGCGCCGCGACGGGCACGTACCTGCTGCCGCTGAGTATCTCGGCGCTGGGCACGGGCACCACGATGCTCTTCGGTGCGGTGCTGACGGCGATCGCCTTCGGGATCTGCTTCTTCATGTCTCCGGAGACGAAGGGGAAGTCGCTGGAAGAGGTGTCCTCCGTAACCGCTGCTGCACCGGCGATGGGGACGACCGCTCCCCGGCTGGCGAAGCTGGAGGAGGCGGCCGCGCCGCGAACCTGACGAACTGTTCCCTCCCCGCCCCTGCCGACTTCCACGTCGGCAGGGGCGGACCCCTGTGCGGACATGTCCCGCTGCCTGGGAGAAGGGGCTCCCCACCGGGCAGGTGCTGCGTTACTCTCACGGCTAGAACACGTTCTATTCGACTGAGGAGTTCGCATCATGGCACCGTCCGCAGAAGACATCCGCAAGACCGTCGAGAGGTACATCGAGGCGGTGGCCACCGGGACCGCCGACGACGTCGTCGCGCTGTACGCCGAGGGTGCCACCGTGGAGGATCCGGTGGGTACCGAGCCGCGGACCACGGTGGAATCGTTGCGGGAGTTCTACGGGGTGATCGAACCGCTGAAGCAGACCGGCGAGCTCCTGACGCTGAAGATCGCCGGCAACTCGGCCGCGTTCCACTTCTCCCTCGTCACCGACCTGGGTGAGCAGAAGCTCGAGATCGCGCCGATCGACGTCATGACGTTCGACGACGACGGCAAGATCACGTCTATGAGGGCCTTCTGGTCGCAGGAAGACATGATCACGAGCTGACCGACTGCCGGGCCCGGCAACCACACCGCAATTCGGCCCGGCTGATCAGCGACTGTGCTTACCATGGCGTGGTGGCCACCGACGTCGCCGGGCAGGTCGCACGGCGTGCCCGACGCAGCGCAGTCGTTCGAGCCGGTACGCGCCCCGGGCGCGCACCGCGTAGCTGGCTGGCGGTCGCCGGCGCCCTGACCGCCACGGTGCTCGTGGCGTGTTCCTCGGGTTCCGGGGCCCACCCCGATCCGGTCGACCTGGACCGGGCCACCGACAACGGGCAGCTTCCGTGGACGGAAGTACTGCTTCCGCCGCAGACGCCGACGACGGTTCCGTTCGGTCCGCCCGGCACCGACCTGCCGAGCGAGCCCCGCGCCGCCGGGATCCGGGTGATCGGCGACCGTGCCGGCCTCTACGGCGGAAGCCCCGACCGGGTGCTCTGCGACCGGCAGCGGCTCGTCGACGACCTCGAGCAGGATCCGGCGAGGCTGCAGGCCTGGTCGAGTGTGTTCCAGGTCGACGACGTGCGGAATTACGTCCGCACCCTGACGCCTGTGCTGCTCCGTGCGGATACCCGCGTCACCAGTCACGGCTTCGACGACGGCCATGCCACCGCATTCCAGTCCGTGCTCGAGGCGGGGACCATCGTGCTGATCGACGACCACGGCGTTCCCCGCGTCCGATGTGTGCGCGGAAGCCCATTGCTCTCCCCGGTGGTGAATCAGGACGCGGAAGTGCAGGGCGATCCGTGGCCGGGCTTCCAGCAGGACAGGTTGTACGTCGTGCAGCCCTCCAACCTGGCGATGACCGAAGTGACCGTGGTGGATCTGATGACCGGTGGACTGTCGCCGGTGCCGATCGGTTCCGGCCCGCAGCAGCCGGTGGAGCGCCCGAATCCGGTGGCACCCGTGGAAGCCCAGGCGCCGGTGGTGGATTCGCCGCCCGCGGTGGTGCAGCAAGCTGCTCCCCGTCCCGCGCCGGCTCCCTCCCCGGAACCTCTGCCTCCGCCCCCGCCTCCGCCCCCGCCTCCCCCGCCGCCACCTCCCCCGCCGCCCGCACCCGAGCCGCAGGTGAACTACCCGCCGCCTGCCCCTGCCCCTGCGCCGGTGCCCGCACCGCCGCAGCAGATTCAGGTGCAGATACCGGGTCTGCCGCCGATCGTCATCCCGATTCCCAACTGAGGGTCGGCCGCGGAGAACTCGGCTACAGGGTGACGAGCGCGGCGTTGAGCACGATGGCCTGGGTGAAGAGAGTCCAGTCGTTGATGATGTGCGCACCCGTCGAGACCCACAGGTTCTTGGTCCGGATGTAGGCAAGGGTGAGGATGAGTCGTGCCCCGCCGATCACGATGAAGGACTGAGCGAAGTTCCAGTCGTAGGTTTGCAGATGGGCGGCGCCGAACCACACCGCACTGAGCAGCCAGGCCAGGACGATCGCGGTCTTGCGGGACAGTTCCGCCTTGGCGAACAGGAAATACATCAACGCGAGGAACGGGACGATGGTGAAGACTTCTTCACCGACCAACTGGATCCCGGTTCCCACGTAGAACGCGACTGTGTCGAGCACGCCACCCTTGCCCGCACCCTCGACGGCCTCGTTGGACGCCACCCCGAACAGGGCCTGCACGATCAATGCCAGCACGGACGTGACGACGAGGTTGAGCACGGCGAAGCCGATCATCGTGAGGACGTCCCGGCCGTGCACCTTTCGGAACAACGCTGTCCAGTGCCCGCGCGTCACCATCGCCAGCACGACGATCGGGATACCGACGAACAGGATGCGCGGAATCAGCGCGACGATGTTGCCGGGCTGCGGGATGAGGATCAGGGCCGCGAAGCCGACTGCGACCGAGGCCCAGGCCAGGATCCACTGCCGCACCGACAGCGTGGTGGGCGTCCCGTTGTAGAACGGGAAGTCGGCGTCGTCGCGGCGCTCGATCAGGGGGCCGAAGCGGTCGTTCGACGACGCCGGTTCGTGGACGGGAACGGCACTCGGGCCGGAAGCACCACTCATCGATTCGCTCCTCTGCGGGTGGGTGGACTCAGGCGGTAATCGTCGCAGTAACCCCCGGCCGCGATCACCAGACGCGCGCCGGAACGCGCAACGGACGGTTAACGGACGGAAACTTATATATACGTGTAGTAAATTCCACCTACTTGTATTGACATGTTGGGTGGGTGCGTTCACAGTGGGATTCGTGACAAATCAACGACGCTACGACGTGGTGGTTGTCGGTGCCGGAATCGTCGGCCTCGCGCACGCATACCACGCATTCCATCGAGGCCTGTCCGTGGCGGTGATCGACCATGCCGACCGAGTTGCGGGCGCTTCGGTCCAGAACTTCGGCCACGCCTGCATCACGGCCCAGTCGGGTGTCGCCCGCGTCTACGCCCGAGCGGGCCGGGAGCACTGGCTCGACCTGGCACGCAAGGCCGGGTTCTGGTCCGCCGAGTCCGGAACATACTGCGTGGCACGGCATGACGACGAGCTGGCAGTCATGACCGAGTTCGCGGACATACGCGGACCGGCCGAAGTGGAACTGCTGTCCCGAGACCGGATCCTCGGCGCGTTACCCATCGTCGGCGCCCGGGTCGTCGGGGGCATGTACATGGCCGACGACCTGCAGGTGAACCCGCGGGAGGCGGCCCCCGCCATCGCGCAGTGGCTCGAAGCGTCGGGTGTCGACTTCTTCTGGCGCACCGCCGCAACCGGATTCGAGACCGGAGTCGTCGGCACCTCACGGGGCGATCTTCACGCGGGGACGGTGTTCGTCACCGTCAACTACGACATCGACCGCCTGTTTCCGGAGCCGGCCGAGCGCAGGGGGCTCCTGCGGTGCCGGCTCCACATGATGCGCGCGAGAATCCCGCTGTCCGCGCCGTTGCCCGCGCCGCTGTTCACCGGCTGGTCGCTCGTGCGGTACAGCGGTTTCGAGAATCTTCCCGCGACGGCGGCGCTCGCCGCGAGGCTGCGCGACGAGTACCCCGACTACGTCGACCTCGACCTCCACCAGATGTACACACCGCAGCCCGACGGTTCGATCCTGCTGGGCGACACGCACATCCGCGAGGTCTCGGCGGAGCCGTTCCAGTCGGAGAAGGGGTTCGAGGTGCTGATCCGTGAAGCCGCCGCCCTCTTCGGAGTCTCGGACGTCACCGTCACCGAACGCTGGCAGGGCGTGTACAGCTCGGCCCCCGATTCCGAGTTCCTGATCGAGGAGCCGATCGACGGCGTGCACATCGTCACCGTGACCACCGGGATCGGCATGACCACCGGCATGGGCCTGGCGAAGGACCGCATCGACCACATCTTCGGCCGCGACACCGTGCCCGTAATGGCATAGCAGCACAACCGCACTCACCGAACACCGAGAGGAAAACGACAATGGGAACACATCACCGGGACATCAGCCTCGTGGTCTTCGACATGGCAGGCACCACCGTGGAGGACAGCGGGCTGGTCCAGCAGTCCTTCCTCGCCGCGGACGCGCATGCCGGACTGTCGAAGACCGACGAAGACCGCCGGCGGATGCTCGAATACGTCTCCGACACCATGGGCCAGTCCAAGATCGTCGTGTTCCGCCATCTCAGTGGCGGAAACGAGGAGCAGGCGCAAGCTGCGAACAAGGAATTCGAGCGCTGCTACTCGCAACTCGTCGACGACGGCCGGTGCAGCGCGATCCCCGGCGCCGAGGAACTCTTCGGCTCGCTGCGGGAGCAGGGCATCAAGACGGCGCTCACCACCGGGTTCGCGCACGAGACGCAGATGTCGATCGTCCGCGCGCTCGGCTGGCAGGACGTCGCCGACGTCGTGTTGTGCCCCGGAGACGGCGTCCGCGGCCGCCCCTTCCCGGACCTGGCGCTGACCGCGTTGATGCGAACCGGCGCCCCGTCCGTGCAGTCCATGGTGGTGCTCGGCGACACCACGTCGGACGTCACCACCGGCCTCCGCGCCGGAGCATTCGCCTCCGTGGGAGTGCTCACCGGCGCCCACGACGCCACCCAGCTGTCCGAGGCCGGGGCCACCCACGTTCTCGACAGCGTCGCGGACCTGCCCGGTCTGCTCGCCGAACTGCGCAACGCCTGATCGATCGGATGCCGGCGGCCGGTCAGGCTCCGTTGCCGTCGTCCGGCGGAAGACGGGGGTCGATGGTGCGGGCGTTCACGATGCTGAAGGCGACGAGGTCGGGACGGTACCGATCGTCCGCGTACTCGAATGTGTCGCCGTTCTGATCCCGCGAAGTCCGACGTTCCCGAAGCAACGGGCTGCCGGGGTCTATGCCGAGATTTTCGGCGTCGACCTCGGTTGCGGCGACGGCGTCGAGCACGTGCTCCATCGATTCGAAGCGGACGCCGCGGGAGGTGAGGTAGTCGGTGATCGATCCGGTGTCGATGTCGATGTCGAACAGCAGGGAGCCGACGCGTTCGGTGAACGTGCTCCGCTCGATCATCGTCGGTTCGCCGTCCAGCAGTCGGACGCGGAGCACCTCGACGACGAAGTCGTCCGGGGTCGATCCCAGTGCGCTGGCGGCAGGTTCGGACACGCGGCGACGTGAGATCTCGAGCGTGCGGCTCCCCGCGGCGCGGCCGGTGCGACGCGCCCACTGGGAGAACGGTGTGAACGTGTCCAGGGTCTGCGTGATGTCGTGGCTCCGCACCACAGCCGGTTTCCCTTGGGACAGCAGGATGAGCCCCTCGTTCTTCAACGTCGCCAGAGCCTGGCGCACGGGACCGCGCGACACCTCGAACTCCGCGCACAGCATGCTCTCGCTGGGCAGCGACTCACCCACCGCGTACTGCCGCTGCATGATGCGCTGCCGGAGCTGGAGTGCGACGAACTCATGGCGGGAGCGTGCCTCCACCATTGCGCATCACTCCACTTCCCCGGTCGGTCGACGGTCGCCACTGCGAGTCAGGTGCATTCTAATGGTGTCGTCGCTACGCTACATTGCGAGAACACGTTCCGGCCGGTGGAGGGATGCGGAGCATGGCGTCGTCGACGGAGCGGGTGATCACGGTCGACGGATTCCGTTGGCAGATTTCGGAACTGGGTGACGGACCGCCCGTCGTCCTGTGCCACGGGTTCCCGGGCCTCGGCTACAGCTACCGGCATCAGATGCGTGCCCTCGCGGCTGCCGGGTACCGCGCGATCGCCCCGGACATGCCCGGATACGGCGGCACCGACGTGCCCCGCGACATCGACGACTACACGAACGAGCGGGTGTCGGACGCGCTGATCGCTCTGCTCGACGCGCTCGGTCACGAGCGTGCCGTGTTCGTCGGCCACGACTTCGGCGCACCGGTCGCCTGGACCGTCGCACTGCGACACCGCACGCGCGTGTCCGGGCTGGTGCTACTGGCCGTCCCCTACGCGCCCGACCGGTTCCCGCTGCGACCGTCGGAGCTCTATGCGTCGATGGCGCGCAAGCACTTCCTGCACATCCACTACTTCCAGGAACCGGGTGTCGCCGACCGCGAACTCGACGCCGATCCCCGCGGATTCCTGCAGCGGCTGTTCTACGCGTTGTCGGGCGACTATCGCTATCTGGACATCTGGCAGCATCCCTCGGAGGGCAACGGGTACCTGGACGTGCTGCCCGACGCCCCACCCCTGCCGTGGTCGTGGCTGACGGAGGCCGAGTTCGACCATTACGTGGAGGTCTTCACCCGGACGGGGTTCACCGGCGGCCTGAACTGGTACCGGGCGTACGACGCGAACTGGGAACGCTCCGGGAATCTTGCCGGAGCCCACATCGAGGTGCCGACGCTGTTCGTGGCCGGTGCGCACGATCCGGTCATCGCGATGAGTGGTGCGCAGGCCCTCGATCGGATGCGCGACACCGTCCCCGACCTGCGCGGACTCCATCTCGTCGAGGGCGCCGGGCACTTCGTCCAGCAGGAACGGCCAGAAGAGGTGAACGAGCTGCTGCTCAGGTTCGTCGCGGGCCGAACAGACGGCGACGACGGCGACTCCGCGCAGGCAGTTCACCGATCGCCGCGAGGTACGCGGTGAATGCCTCGGCGTCCGCGTGGGTGTTCACCTTCGGCCTGCCCTCGGCCCAGGCGGCGAACAGCGCGAAGAATCGGTCGCCGAGGGCCCTGCTGACGTGGGGAAGGTGACCGCCCACTTCCCCGGAACGCTTGCGGAGCAAGGCCTTCGATGCGGTGTCGATCGCGTCGCGGTCGAATCCCTCCGGCAGTTCCCCCGCCGCGACGAGAGCCCGGACCAATGCCGCCTGCCGCTCCGCCAGCCCCGTCACGGCAAACTCCACACGGCGTCCCCGGTGACCCGGTCGAAGCCGGCCGCATCCGCGATCGCACCCAACTCGTCGAACAACTCCCGGGCGGGCGGGTAGTTCCCGTCGCGCTCGAGCATCATCGCGGGGGCACCTTCGGATGCCCACTGCCGGACCAGGTCCAGCACCTCGCCGGGCACCGGGTCGGTGTGGGTGTCGTGATACGCGCCGTCCCGTTCGGATCCCCCGGCGACGTGGCAGTACGCCACACGTTCGAGGGGGAGGCGCCGGAGTTCCTCGCCGGCGTCGCGGCCGCGGTTGCGGGCGTTCGCGTAGACGTTGGCGACGTCCAGCAGCAGGTGGACGCCGGTGCGTTCGACGAGTTCGGCGAGGAACTCACCCTCGGAGTATTCGTCGTCCGGCCAGTCGAACAGGGCTGCGATGTTCTCCACGGCCAGGGGCACCGGCAGGCACTCCTGCGTGCGCCGGATGTTGCGCACCAGCACGTCCAGCGCTTCCGCGGAGCGCGGCACCGGCAGCAGGTGCCCGGCCTCGAGGCCGCCCGCCCGCACGAACGCGACGTGCTCGCTGACGAGCGGTGCACCGAGCGCGTCGGCGCACCGCGCGAGATGGTCGATCCGGTGCCGCTCGACGGCGTCGGCGCCACCCAATGACAGCGAGATGCCGTGCGGGACGAGGGGAACGCCCAGCGACCGCAGTTCGTCCGGAACGCCGACCCCGCGTCGGCGGGCGGGCAGCGATTCGGCGATCACCTCGCAGAACCGCAGGCCGTCGAGTCGGTCGATGATCCCGCAGATCTCCGGCCGCCAGCCGATGCCGAGGCCCGGCTCGATCAGGGCGGTCATCCCCCGCACCCCCCACCACCACACCCACCGCCGCCTCCGCAGGAACTGTCGCCCCCACTGCTGCCACCGTCACCGCTGCCGCCGTCGGCGATACCCGCCGCGTTCGCGAACCCGGGGGAGAACAAGCCGACGGCCCCCATCCCGAAGAGTGCCGTCGACAGCGCGATCGGCGTCGGACCGTATGCGGTGAGCGACGGGCGCATCCGCGGCGCGAGGTACGAGTGTTCGCGGCGCAGGCGATGCAGCTCCGCCGTCCCCTGGCGCGTCCTGCGGCCGGTCCGTCGAATCAGCTCGCGTGCGGCCGAGAGCAGCACCACCGCGACCAGCAGGAAGCCGATCGGCTTGCCCGCGGCGAATCCGGCGACGAGGCGTGCGACGCCGACGGCCAGGACGACGAGGATCGGGAGGGTCGCCCGGCGATTCCACGCCTTCTGTTCCGGTCCGGCGAGCAGCCCCTGTGCGACCAGGGTGGCCCGCAGCTGGTCGAGTGGGGCCTGCAACCGGCCCGGGAGCCGAAGGTTGCCGAGGGCGCTGCGCCCGGAGACGAGTTCGTCGTAGACGGTGCGCGTGAACGATCCGAGGGCGTTGTCGGCGACTCCCCACGCCCGCAGGATCGTCCCGTCGACGGAGATGAGGTCTGCTCCCCGCAGCAGGGTCAGAGATGCGGCGATGGCGCGATCGTCGCTGGTCAGCATCCCGGCCTGCACCGGATCGAGGCGAACACCGGCTGTTGGGGCGGGCCCGGTGCCTCGGGACCGGAGGAATACCGCCAGCCCGACTGCAAGCACGGCGGCGGCGACGTAGATCACCAGAAAGGTCTCGCTCGGTATCCCCCACGTAGCGGATTCGTTGTACATCACACACCACCTTTCAACCGCGTTGTCCGACAGTCGATCTCAGTATCAGTACGATTGTCCGATTTGCACCCGCCGGAAGCCGATCGTCATCGTTCCGTTATCGAGATCCTGCGGATTCGCGGTCGGGGGCATCGCCTAGCATCGTCAACATGACGTCGCCGCGTGCAGCACTGTCGTATGCCGAACTGCTCGATGCGGTTGCCGCATCGCACCGGACGGTGGAGGCGACGCTGGAGGGGTTGACCGACGATCAGGCGCGGGAGCCGTCGTTGCTGCCGGGGTGGAGCCGGGGGCACGTCGTCACGCACCTGGCGAGGAACGCGGACGCGCTCAACCGGTTCGCCGTCGGGGTGATCACCGGCGAGGCCGCGCCCGAAATGTACCCGGGCGGTCCGGCCGCGCGGGCCGCGGCGATCGAGGAGGGGGCCGGACGTCCGGCCGAACTGCTGGTGGCCGATTTCCGCTTCGCGGGGCGGCGGGTGATCGAGTCGCTACGCCGGATCACCGAAGATCTGTACGAGACGCCGGTGAACTGGCGTCAGCGGGTGCCTGCGCGGCAGGTGCCGGTACTGCGGTGGCGCGAGCTCGAGATCCACCACCTCGACCTGGGTCTCGACTACTCGGCGGCCGACTGGCCGGAACTCTTCGTGGAGCACACGCTGGAGTCGGAGCTGCCCGAGCTGGCGGCCCGGCATCCGGATGTCGGGGTGCCGGAACTTCCGCGCACCGAACTGCTGGCGTGGGTTATCGGGCGCCCCACGCGGGAGGGTCTGCCGCCCGTGCCCGCGTGGCCGTTCTGATCGTCAGGCGTACTCGACGTTCTCGAACGTGTCGGCGTCGTCGAGCGCGTCCCAGATGATCGCGTAGCGCTTGTGGGTCATCTCGTCGGCATCGGCGAGCAGGGCGTCGAACAAGGACTTCGGGCTGTCCTGCCACGTCTGAACCAGGCCCGCGACCGCCTGCGGCGTGAACAGACCGGACCGCGCTGCCGCCTCGATCCACTCGTCGAAGTCGCCGCCGTGAATCCGCTCGACTGCTTCGCGATCGACCTCGCCGTCACCGAGATCGAGAGTGAACATCGTCGCGAAGACGTCGCCGTCGACCGCGACGACGGTGTCGCTGTGCATACGCTGGTCGGTGTTCATCGTGGGGATACCTCCTGGGAGTCAGCTCGTTGAACCTGACTCACGTTTGCGACCTCTGCTGATGAGAAGAACTGTAGGGCGACTAATTGTGAGCAGCTTAAAGCCTTTCTGTGAGATCAATCTGTGATGTATCTCACGCAGGTTTCTTCGCTGTCAGCGCACCCTCAGCACGACTTCTGTGGGGTGCGCATCACCCGGTGTCTCTACCGCGTTGCGCAGGGCTTTTGCGACGGTCGACGGCTGCAGATACTTCTCCGGCCGGTACTCGTCGCCCTCGCCGGCCACGATGGCGCGCTGCATATCGGTGTCGATCCGCCCGGGGTGAATTGACGTGACGCGCAGTAACGGCTCCTCGAGGCGCAGTGCGTCACCGAACGCCCGCAGGGCGAACTTGCTCGCCGCATACGACGCCCAGCCGGCGTTCGCGCGGAGCCCGGCACCCGAGTTGATCAGGACGACGTGCCCACCCGCGGCGCGGAGGGCGGGCAGCAGCAGCCGTGTCAGTTCGGCCACCGCGATCACGTTCGCCTCGAGCGTGTGCCGCCACTGTTCGACGGTCGACTCCCCGACGGTCGCGAGGTCGGCGACGCCGGCGTTGTGGACGAGCACGTCGAGCCGCTCGATCGGGGCACACGCAGCCGCCAGCGCGTCATAGTCCGTCAGCTCGACCGGCCAGGGCGTGGCGCCCGGCAGTTCGTCGAGGATGTCGGTCAGCGCCGCGGCCGACCGGGCGCCGAGCAGGAGGTCGTGGGTCGATGCGAGTTCGCGGGCGATGGCGGCTCCGAGGCCACGGCTCGCTCCGGTGATCAGGGCTGTGGGCATGCTGTCGAGGCTATCGCCCGTGAGTACTTGTTAACGTCGGGCGGTTAATAAGTACTCACGGGCCGAAGGCACTCCAGTGGTGCCACGTCAGGTCGTGGATCGCGATCACCGGACCGTCGGGCCGGCGGTCGACGTACTGCGGATACTTCGCGGCGAGAACGTCGATCGCGGCTCCGCCCTCCGGGGAGTCGGGGGCCAGCACCTCGGCCCGACCGTCGACCCGGACCCACCACAGGTGGTCCCAGTTCTCGTCGTAGTGGTCCACGAGCAGGGTGACCGCGGGATTGGCCGCGATGTTCGTCAGGCGCCGTAATACATTGCTGCGCTTCGGTTTGTGGTCGACGCAGGAATAGATCGTGTCGGAGTCGAGCGCGAAGACGAGCGGGACGAGGTGCGGCACCGCGTCGGCCCCGACCGTGGCGAGCCGCGCGATGCGGGCGGCCGCGAATCGCGCGACGGCGTCCATCACGGTTCCATCAGGTAGTCGCCGCTCACCGGTTCGGGGAGGGCGGGAATACCCAACGGGCGCTTGAAGTATGCCCACGGGAACCACAAGGTCCCGACCTTCTGCCAGCCGTCGGCCTCGAGTTTCTGGCGGCTCGCCAGCGCCGACACGCGGGTGTGCTCCCACTGTTCCTCGGACTTGTAGACGGTGTGGAACAGGGTGCCGAACCCGACGGAGTGCCAGCCGTACGTGCCGGCGTGGTTGAGGATGCGCATCTCGTTGAACGCGGTCAGCGGGGTGAGCCGGCGGGTCCGGCCGTCGGAGTCGGTGTCGGGGGCGTCGCCGATCCGTTTGCCGAAGCGCTGTTGCGCCGCCTGCCGCGACATGCCGAGTGCGGCGCCGACCGTGTCCCAGCTGTGTCCGGCGGAGCGCGCGGCGGCGATCGAGGAGACCAGCAGTTCGTCGACCGACTCCCGTGCCTGCGAGGTGAGCCGGACGAGGGCCAGGTAGGCGGCGGGGTCGTGGTCCAGCCCCGGGTCGATCTCGGGGTCCGCCTTGGCGATCGCGTCCGACAGCAGTTGGGTGAGCGCGGCATCCGACATGTGTCAAGTATTGGTTGACAAGGGTCACCTTGTCAACCAAATGTTGACTAGCTGGTGACGAGGGTGATGCCGAGGGTGAGCATCAGCGCGGCGATCCCGGCGTCGAGCACACGCCACGCGCCGGGGCGGGCGAACACACCGTGCAGGAACTGGGCGCCGTAGCCGAGCGCGAGGAACCAGACGACGCTCGAGGTGGCGGCGCCGAGGCCGAACAGCCACCGGCCCGAATCGCCCTGGTTGTTGGCCACCGAGCCGAGCATCAGCACAGTGTCGAGGTACACGTGCGGGTTGAGCCACGTGAGTGCGAGGCAGGTGAGGATCGACGTCGCGAGGGTCGCCGATCCGACGTCCGGTGTGGCATCGAGCGTTCCGGGGCGAAGGGCGCGACGGGCGGCCAGCACCGCGTAGGAGACGAGGAATGCCGCTCCCGCCCAGCGGATCACGGTGATGGCAGCCGGTGCGTGCGCGAGTACGGCACCGATCCCGCTGATCCCGACGACGATGAGCACGGCGTCCGATACCGCGCACAGCACGACCACCGGCAGGACGTGCCTGCGCACGATCCCCTGTCGCAGGACGAACGCGTTCTGCGCGCCGATCGCGACGATCAGCGACAGGCCGGTACCGAAGCCGGCGGCCGCCGTGAACAAGGCAGGGGTGAGGTGCATGAGATCCACGCTACGAACCCCGCGACCATCAATCCAGCTAATTATCCTTCATTGCCATTACCATTGCTTCATATGGATCTGGACCTGGCTTCGCTCCGCACGTTCGCCGCCGTAATCGACGAAGGCACCTTCGACGCCGCGGCCCGGGTACTGCACATCACGCCGTCCGCGGTGAGCCAACGGATCAAGGCACTCGAGCAGCAGGTGGGACGCGTCCTGGTGCAGCGGGCCAAGCCGGTCCGGGCCACCGAGTCCGGACACGTCGTGCTCACGCTCGCCCGCCAGATGGCCCACCTCGAGCGCGAGGCCATGTCGTCCCTCAATCCCGAGGAGGCGACGACGAGCACGCTGTCGCTGGTCGTCAACGCGGATTCGCTGTCCACGTGGATGATTCCGGCCCTCGCCCGCCTGGCCCCGGAGCATCGGGCGCTGTTCGATTTGCATCGGGAAGACGAATTCCACTCGACCACCCTGCTGCGGGAGGGCACGGTGATGGCCGCGGTGACGTCCGTCCCGGAGGCGGTGCAGGGCTGCACCGTGGAAAAGCTGGGGTCGATGCGGTACCGCGCCCTCTGCAGCAGCGACTACGCCGAACGCTGGCTCCCCGAAGGCCCGACGGCGGACGCCCTCGCGGTGGCACCGATGCTCGACTTCGACCGCAAGGACGAACTGCAGTCCCGGTTCCTGCGCGGTTTCACGCTGCGCCGGCTCCAGCCGCCACGGCACTTCGTTCCCGGGTCTTCGGCGTTCTCCGACGCCGTCCGTCACGGACTGGGCTGGGGACTGCTGCCGGAATTACACACCGGCGACGACCACGGGCTCGTCGAACTCGACCCGTCCCGCCCGATCGACGTCCCGCTGTACTGGCAGCGGTGGAAGCTGGATTCGCCGATCCTCGCGGCGCTCACCACCGCGGTCCGGGACGGGGCACGCGAAGCGTTGCGGTGACGTCGGGGTGGGCGCAACACTGGAGTCATGGACGCCGACAGCCCGATGGACCCGGTGCAGGCCCTGCGAGAGACAGCGTTCTGGCTCGAACGATCGCGTGCAGAGACTCATCGCGTGAAGGCGTACCGGCGCGCGGCCGACGTGGTGGCCGAACTGTCCGAGGAGCAGCGGGGCGTCCGCCAGCGCACCGACAGCTGGAAGGATCTGCCGGGCATCGGACCCAAGACAGCGATGGTGATCCGTGAGTCGCTCGACGGCGTGCCCGTCTATCTCGCGGAACTACGGGAGAACGCGGAGCCGATCGGCGGCGGTGCGCTGCGGGCGGCGTTGAAGGGCGACCTGCACACGCATTCGGACTGGTCGGACGGCGGCAGCCCCATCGACGAGATGATGCGCAGCGCGGCCGCTCTGGGTCACGAATACTGCGCTCTGACAGACCATTCCCCGCGTCTGACGGTCGCGAACGGGTTGTCGGCGGAGCGGCTGCGTTCTCAGCTGGAGGTGATCGCCGAGCTGAACGAGGAACTGGCACCGTTCCGCATCCTCACCGGCATCGAGGTCGACATCCTCGACGACGGTTCGCTCGACCAGGATCCGGATCTTCTCGACGAACTGGACATCGTCGTCGCCAGCGTGCACTCCAAGTTGCGGGCAGAGCGCGGGGCGATGACCCGCCGGATGGTCCGGGCGGTGGAGAATCCGCTGGTGGACGTGCTGGGACACTGCACGGGCCGCCTCGTCGAAGGCGGGCGCGGGACCAGGCCGGAGTCGACGTTCGACGCGGAGCAGGTGTTCACCGCCTGCCGCGACAACGGCACCGCCGTCGAGATCAACAGCCGTCCCGAACGCCGCGACCCCCCGAGCCGTCTCATCGATCTGGCCATGGACGTGGGGTGCCTGTTCTCGATCGACACCGACGCGCACGCTCCCGGGCAACTCGCCTGGCAGGGGTACGGATGCGAGCGGGCGATGCGGTGCGGCGTCGAGGCCGACCGCGTCGTGAACACGTGGTCCGCCGACGACCTGCTGGAGTGGGCAAAGTGATGCTCGTGCGTGGCTGACGAGTGCAGGGACTCGTCAACCGCGCGCGGGCCGAAGGCCCACCGTGAGCATCCCGCTGCCCGACCCCGCTATTTCCCCTGCCGCAGGCGCCAATTCGGCTCGGGCCCGTTCCGTCAGCCGGTGGTCGCCGACGGCGGCCGCGGCGTGGGCGATCAGGCACCACAGCGCCTCGAGGAGGAGATCGCGCGGCGGTTCGGGTGCCCGGCGCAGGGCGGCCGGAAACCACCTGCAGATGCCCGTCACCGTCGTCCAGCAGGACTGGGGCAGCGTGCTCGGTTACGACGCCGCCGGCCTCTGGCGGGCCTGGGCCCCCGACCTCGTGCACGACACCCTCACCGCAGGGCATTTCATGGCCGAGGAAGCACCCGGGGAGATCGTCGACGCGCTGCGCGCCCTCGTGATGAGGTAGCGCTAGCCCCGCTCACCGGCCAGTTCCTCGAACAGGGTCGGGTCGTGGGCGGAGAAGACGCGCACCCGTGGCGCCACCTGATTGTTCAGTTCCCGGAGCCGACGATGATTGCCGCGGATCCTGGAACGGTCCACCGCGATCAGCTCTTCCATCACCCGCAGGGCGCGACCCTCGGTTCCCGGCGACACCTGTCCGGGGGCGGCGACGGTGCTGCGGTGGTAGAACGCGTCGCCCGCGTGCAGCAGCCAGCCCTTCTCGCCGGTGTCGACGGCCACCGCCGCGTGACCGCGGGTGTGGCCGGGCATCGGGACGAGGACGATGCGGTCGCCGACGCCGGCGATCGGGTAGGTGTCGGAGAAACCGAGCACGGATTCGCCCGGCCCCGAGTAGGTGTGCAGCGTGGGTACCGGGGTGAGCTGGGCGGGACGGTACCGGACCTTCTCCCGGAACGACGAACGCCCTTCCGACGCAGTTCGTTCCGCCGCAGTGGTGTGCAGGGTGGCGTTCGGGAAGTCGGCGACACCGCCGATGTGGTCGAAGTCGAGGTGGGTCGCCACGATGTGGGTCACGTCCGCAGGATTGAGGCCCAGCTTCTCGAGCCGGCGGACCGCCGTCTCCGACTCCCGGAACCGGGCGCCCGTCAGGTTCGCGAACCGGCCGACGCGTCCGGTGGGGTCGGCGACATCCGCCAGCCCGAAGCCGGAGTCGACGAGCACGATGCCGGCGTCGGTTTCACACGCCAGCACGTGGCACACCAACCGTCCGATGAGCGCCGAGGAGAACGAGCCGCAATTGAGGTGGTGTACCCGCATGGGCGTTCACGCTAGCCGAGTTGACGTTCGTGGACGCCCGATTACACCGCGACCGGAGACGATGCCTGCGCCCAGAACCGTTTCGGTATTCGCCCGGCATTCCGGGCGCGGCGCCCGGCAGCGACTGCTCCGGCCATCGCCGCGGCCATCAGCGGAGGGTCCGAAGCCCTCGTCACTGCCGAGGCGAGCAGCACGGCGGCGCAGCCGAGTTCCATCGCCAGCGCCGCATCGCTCGCGGTGCCGATCCCGGCGTCGAGAATGACCGGGACGTCGGTGCGCGCGACGATCATCTCGATGTTGCGGGGGTTGGAGATGCCGAGCCCGGTGCCGATCGGCGACCCGAGCGGCATCACGGCGGCGCACCCGGCATCGACCAGGCGCTGTGCGAGCACGGGGTCGTCGTTGGTGTACGGCAGCACGACGAATCCGTCGTCCACGAGTTGTTCTGCTGCCGCGACGAGTTCGATCCCGTCGGGCAGGAGCGTGCGCTCGTCGGCGATCACTTCGAGCTTTACCCAGTCGGTGCCCAGGGCCTCGCGGGCCAGGCGCGCAGTCAGCACGGCCTCCGTGGCGCCTCGGCAGCCGGCGGTGTTCGGCAACAACGCGATGCCCAGTCGATCCAGCAGTTCGAGCAGCCCGGTTCTTCCTGCGGCGTCCACTCGGCGCATTGCCACTGTCGTCAGTTCGGTGCCCGAGGCGACGAGTGCGTCTTCCAGTACCGAGAGGTTGGCCGCACCGCCCGTGCCCATGACGAGTCGGGACGAGAAGTCCCGGCCCGCGATCGTGAGTGCGTCGGTGTGAATGCGCATGGGTACCTCCGGTCGAGATTTCAGCGAGCACTCGAACCCTACGATCGAATCGTTTCCGACGTCAGAACCACTTGTGCGCTACGTCATAGGTCCAGATTGGACCCCTGACTCGCCGTCCATCTGGATCTTCTGGACCCGTACCAGACGGCCCAGAGTTGTGCGAGGAGCCGAACACCACGTCGTCACGATCGGAGTAGAGATGAACACCATGGTCGCGCGCAGAAACCGCACCGCGAGGTCGAGGGAGGAGGAGCGCCTGGCAACGGAACTGGAGGACGCTCGGCGCCGCATCATCGAACTCATGGGCCAGCTGGCCGAAACGGTCCGCAGCCGTGATGCTTTGAGCGACCGTATGCAGGTGATGGCGTGGAATGCCCGGTGGGGCCGCGAGCACCTCGGCCTGTTGTGACACGAGTTTCGGAGCTCACATCACAGCCACGTGGTCGGGCGGATCAGGTTGGCGAGATCCACCAGCGTGTACCGATGCCGGCGCTCGGGTGCCTTCCGGGCCAGGGCCCGGAGCGCCGACTCCGCCCCGGTGCGCAGACCGCGTTCGGTGAACGGCACGCTGAGGATCCTCGTCGTCTCGGGGACGCCGCCGGCGTGCAGCCAGTCCACGGCCACGCCGAGGACGAGTACGCGCGTCTGGAGTGCGCGACGCTCGTCGTGGGCGAGCAGTTCGACTCGCCGGGCCGCCTCCTGCAGATCCCGTTCACTCACCTCGGCGAGGGGCCGATCGTGGACGAGCATCAGCACACTCGTCAACCGGGCCTCGGCATAGTGCCGTGATGTCGGGGGAACCTCGTCGAGTGCCTCCACCGCGGCCGCCCGGTCGTCGCGGTGCTCGAGTTGCCGCGACAGTCCGAACGCCGCACTGACCGCGCCGTGATCCGTGCGCCACACTGTGCAGTAGTACTTTTCGGCGGTTCGGCGCCACCGCCCGACGTCCTCGCCGGAGCGGTATTCGCACCACATCTCGGCCGTCGCCGCGAGGGCGAGCTTCGGGGCTTCCTCGCCCGGTAGCGCGGTCAGGACGGAATCGAATCGGGCGAACGCCCCCTCGAAGTCGCCGCCCACCAGCGCACACAGTCCCGTGTGCCAGTCGACGCGCCACGTATCCTCACGTTGGTGGTCGAGGGATTCGAGAATGGTGGCGGCATCACGGGGCTGCCCGAGATCGAGGTGCGCCCGTACCTCGGCGAGCGGGATCTCGATGCTCGTCGACGCCACACCGTCGTCCGCCGCCTCCTTCGCCCTGTGCAGTGAATCGAGGAGCTCCCTCGGTCTGCTGTGCACGACGGAGAGCAGCGGGGCCGCCGGATCGTCGGGGTCCACCAGCGGAATCGGCAGTGCCCGCACGATACTCATCGCACTGATGCACTCGTCGCGACGGTGCCCGTCGACGTAGACGTCGGTGCGACTGATCGTGAGGTCGGTCCCGAACGTCGTGCGCTGCGGACTGAACCGGTGGGACAATCCCGGGTGTGGGCTTCCGGTCTGCTGGGCCCGCACCTCGCGCAGCACGCCGTCGAGTTGCGTCGACATCTCCTCGGCCGAGTTGAAGCGCCGGGCCGGATCGGGGTGGATGGACCGGAGCAGCAGCCGGTGGTAGAACTCGTACTCCGCCAGCAGCGGCGCCTCCTCGGGTGTCGGCAGGCCGTCGACGTAACAGCCCCCGGCGGTGGGCATGTCGAGGGTCAGCACGGCGAGCGTGCGCCCCACGGTGTAGATGTCGGAGGCGATCGTGGGACCGGTGGTGGCGATCTCGGGGGCTTGGTAACCCTGTGTGCCGTAGATGTATCCGTGGTCCCCGATCCTGGCGACCGCGCCCATGTCGATGAGCTTGAGCTGGTCGTAGTCGTCGCCGATCATGATGTTCTCGGGTTTGAGGTCGTTGTACACCAACCCCATCGAGTGCAGGTATCCGAGCGCGGGCGTGACCTCGAGGAGGTAGCGGATGGCGTGCTCCACCTGCAGCATCGGCTTCGGTTCGTCGGGCCCGGCGTCCTCCTTCAGTTCGGTGAGCAGGTCGCGGAGGGTTCTGCCCCGGACGTACTCCATGACGATGTAGCCGACGGGATTGCCGTCCATCCCGGGGTGTTCGACGAAGTTGTAGATCTTGACGATGCTCGGATGCGTCACCTCGGCGAGGAACCGGCGCTCGGCGAGAGCCACCTCCTGGGCCACGGGGTCGCCCGAGTGCAGCAGGCCCTTGAGGACCACCCAGCGGTCGCTGACGTTGTGGTCGAGCGCGAGGTAGATCCAGCCGACGCCGCCGTGGGCGAGGCACCCCAGGACCTCGTACTGACCCGCGACCAGTTCGCCCGCCTCGAGTTGCGGGGCGAACGAGAAGACGGTGCCGCAGTGGGTGCAGACCCCCTCCGTGTCTCCCGGCCGCGCGGCGGTGGAACGCCCGACGGGGCGCTTGCATCGGTCGCAGTAGCGTTTGTTCTCCGCCAGAACGGGATTGGTCAGGAGCTTCGACAGGTCGGAGGTGTGGACGGCGTCCGGCACCGTACGTGACGACGGGACGTCGTCCTCTTCGTCGTCCGCGAACGGATCGAACCGCACACCCCTGGTGGATTGCGGGTCGTCCATCGGTGTTCGCCTGGTTTCGTCGCTCACTCGGTGTCACCTCAGTCCCGGTAGGTAGGGGCGGGTGGTCCGGCGGCAGGGCCGAGAACCGTCAGCCAGTTGTCGTAGATCCTCGTCCAGGTTCCGTCCGCACGCATCCGATCCAGCGTGCCGTTCACGAAGCGCACCAGATCGTCATTGTTCTTGTTGACCCCGATGCCGTACGGCTCCGACTCGAGCGGCGGGCCGACGATCTCCAGGTTCGGATCCTGGGCGGCGAGCCCGGCGAGGATGGAGTCGTCGGTGCTCGCGGCGTCCGCCTGCCGCTGCTGGAGGACCACGAGGCAGTCGTCCCAGTCGGGTACCGCCACGATCGTGGCCTCGGGCTGCACTCGGCGAACGGTGTCCAGTGAGGTGGTGTCGCCGACGGAGCAGACGCGCTTGCCCGCCAAATCTTCCGGGCCGGAGATACCGGATCCCTTCGGCACCAGCAGCCGTTGATAGGCCTGGAAGTACACGGTGGAGAAGGCGACACGCTCGGACCGTTCACACGTGATCGACGTGCTCTTGACCACGAGATCCACGTCCTCGTTCTCGAGGGCGTCGAAGCGGTCACCGGACGTGAGCAGTCGGAATTCGACCCTGGAGGGGTCGCCGAACAGGTCCCGCGCCATCTCCCCCGCAACGTCGACGTCGAACCCCATCAGCATGCCGGTGGTCGGATCCCGGAAACTGAAGAGGTTGGTGTTCTGATCGATTCCGACGACGAGGCGGCCGCGGGCGGTGATCGCGGCCAGCGAGCTCCCCGGCGCCCTTACGTCCGGTGTGGCGGCGGGGCGGAGACTGGCGAGCGCGCCGCAGGAGCCGGGTGCGGGTGGCTCCTCGGGCACGTCGCCGGTGGGCAGAAGGATCTCGGCCCCACTCGTCAACGGCACTTCCGAGTAGTCGCCGCGGACGGTGGGAGTGAGGGGCTGCGGGGTGGCGCATCCGGCCGCGAGGACGGCGACCACGGCAGCGGAGAAAAGGAGGGCGCGCGGGCGCGTCCGCCGTCTCGGTCGAATCACCCGCGTCATCAGTGGTACTCGTTCAGTCTGGGCCAGATCCCCCCACCGACGGCGAACCCGCAGAGCACGCCGATCACCATGCTACCCACCGCGAGCAGCGACAACGAGCGATATGCGTCGGCCATCCCGTCGAGTTCCTCGCTGCGGAACCGGTCGATGCCGTCCTGCAACGACTTGTCGAGCGCTGCGAAGGTGGCGGGAGACGCCGAGTCCGCGGGGCCGATCGCGATGGCCGTCGCCCCCGGGTAGTCCCCCACGTCGAGCTTCTCCTGCAGCATGATGTGCGCGCGCCGCCAGTCGCCGAGTGCGGTCACGGCGGCATCGATCGGCGGTGTCGTCGCCAGACCGTGATCGCCGTCCTGCAGCCCCCCGAGGATGTCGGCGAGTTCGGCCGACCGCCGGGCGTAGTCGGCCTCGGACTCTTCGTCGGAGCCGCGCTGCAGCAGCGCGAGGGTCTCATCCGCCCGGGCCTGCTGGGCGAGGATCCGCGCCTGAGTGATCGTGCCGAGTGGTTGCGCCCCTTCGGTTCTCGCCCGGTCCGTGGCCGCGGTGGAGACCAGGGTGGCGGCGGCCAGCCAGATCAGGAGGGTAGCGGCGAGGAGGGAGGCGAGGACGAGGCCGGGATTGACGCGACGTTTGCTCTTGCGCGCCAGGTACACCTGCGCGAGGACGAGCGCGACGAGCAGGGCGACGGCGACGGCGAACGCGGCTCTCGGGAGCCGCCCGGTGAGGACCTGGGTGTCGGCGACGGACCTCGACTGCTCCGAGTAGAGACTCTCGGCTGCGGGCAGGATCGTGTCCTGCATCATCGAGGAGGCGTCGCTGAGATAGGCGACGCCGACCGGGTTGCCCGACCGATTGTTGGCGCGGGCCGTGGCGATCAGGCTGGTGTAGTCGGCGAGGTTCCGCGACACCTCGGACAGCAGCGCGAGGGCCGCGGCGTCTGTCGAGGCGACGCCGTTCGACGCGGTGACCAGCGCGTTCGACGCGTCCCCGATCGCCTGGTTGTACCGATTACGGACGGCGATCGGCTCGACACCGCCCGAGATGAAGGACGTGGCGGCCGCGGCGTCGGCGATGGACAGCGAACTGTAGAGCCGTTCGGCCGCGTAGGTGAGGGGTTCGGTGTGCGTCCGCAGGGTCTCGATCCGCTGTTGCCGGGCGCCGATCGCCGCCGAGGTGATCGCCCCGGTCGCGAGCGCGGCGGTCACGAGGGCGATCCCCAGCACGGACAGTCGTCCCGGGGTCGAGACGAGGAATTCCCGCCACGGCCGGCTTCGGGATTCGGGCTCGACGAGCAGGGACTCGTCCAGCGAGTGTTCTTCGGTGACGGCATCGTCTCCGCGGTGGAACACGGTGTCCTCCTCCGCCGAGGTCTTCTGCAAGTGTGCCCCGATTCCCGGCGGGTCGTGCCGGAAAAGCCGATGTCGCATCGGGACCACACAGAAGGACAGGGACCGCTGGTGCGGTCCCTGTCCTTCGGTACGGCGGATGCGTCAGGGCTGCTCGCGGGTGACGACTCCGACGAGTTGTTCCGCGTCGGAACCGTCGGCGGGCGAGGCTGCGGGCGGGGTGACGGTGTCCAGGCGTTCGGCGCTGGTCCGACTGCGTCGGCGCACCTCGTACCCGATCAGGATGAAGGCCAGAGTCACCACACTCAGCCAGAACTGCGAACGGGTGGTGGGGAGTACGGCCATGGCGGCGATCACGGCTCCCATCAGGGCGATGGTCGCGTAGCTGAGCCAGGGGAACAGCCACATCTTCAGGCTGAGGGCCTCGGGATCTCGCGCCTCCAGTTTCCTGCGGAGCGCGACCTGGGAGATCGCGATCATGAGGTAGACGAAGAGCGCCACGGCGCCGTACGAGTTGACCAGGAACGAGAACACGAGATCCGGGGAGACGAACGCCGCGATCACCGACGCGTAGCCGATCACCGTTCCGGCGAGGATCGCCCGCCGCGGTACGCCACCGCCGGACAGGCGGGTGAACATGTGCGGGGCGTCGCCGTTGCGGGTGAGCGCGAAGAGCATCCGCGAGGAGGTGTACAGCGCCGAGTTCAGGCAGGACAGCACCGCGGTGAGGATGACGACGTTCATGATCGTGGCGACACCGGGAATGTGCAGGGCGGAGAGGGCTGCCGCGTAGGGGCTGACTCCGACGGCCTCCGTACTCCACGGCACGATTGCGACGACCACGAAGATGGAACCGACGTAGAAGGTGATGATCCGGACCACGATGGAGCGCATCGCCCGGGCGACCGCTTTCTTGGGTTCCGCGGACTCGGCGGCCGCGATGGTCACGATCTCGGCACCGGTGAAGAAGGCCACGCAGGGGACGACCGCGGCGAGCACCGCGCCCCAGCCGAGCGGAGCGAATCCGCCGTGGCTGACGAGATTCGCCACTCCGGGGGTCGAGTCCGGCCACAGTCCGGTGATCCACAGTGCGCCCAACCCGAGGAAGAGGACGATCGCGATCACCTTGATCGACGAGAACCAGTACTCGAATTCGCCGAATGAACGTGCCGAAACGAGATTGGTGCAGGTCAGGATCACGAGAAGGCAGAGGCTGAGGATCCACAGCGGCGCGGACGGGAGGTAGAGCTGGAGTATTCGGCCGCCGGCGATGGCTTCGACGGCGACGACGATGACGAAGAAGTACCAGTACATCCAGCCGACCGAGAAACCGGCGCGATTGCCGAGCGCTTCCCTGGCGTATACGTAGAACGATCCGACCACCGGCCTGGCCACCGCCATCTCTGCCAGCATCCGCATGATCAGGAGGGTGATGACCCCGGCGATGAGAAACGACACGATCGCCGCCGGGCCTGCGCTCTCGATGACGACGCCGCTGCCGACGAACAATCCGGCACCGATCACGCCGCCCAGGGCGATGAGGTTCATGTGCCGTTTCTTCAGGCCCTTTCCGAGGCCGGTGTCCTCGGATTGAACCGGGGGTGGTGTTGAAGTCACGTTTTCCTCCACTGTGCGCTGACCGGAATCGTCAGGTCGCCATCGCGATCCGGGGTCGGATCGTCGGGCGGTTGGAACGGAGAACAGTGCCGGCGGAGATACGGGAGACGATCCACCGCGAACTGAACTGTTGATGTGATGCACAACACTGTATGGAGGGTCCGGTGGGCAGCACAGTGCCAGTTCGACGGCACGTCTGAGGACCAGTTCGTTACCACTGGTCACAGGGTAGGGGTGCTCGCACGGCCGCGAAGGTGCGCAGCAGGGCCGGGGGATCCAGATGTGCCGCGAAACCGCGCCGCTGGCGTGTGCGGACGTCGCCCTTCTGGGGAATTTCGCCGTCATCCCAGTTCAGAGGGCATTCTCGGCCGGCGATTCCGCTGTCGAACTGGCCCCTTCGCTTGCGAGGTAACTGGCTCTGGGCGAGCTCCGGGACCAGTCGTAGTGTGAGGTGAACACTCGAATAAGTGATGTGGATCACACACGATTGGGTTGCTGAACCGGTGGGTGTCCGCATCGACGTACGACCGACGAGGTCGTGTCAGGTGAGGGCCCCGGCAGCGCCTTCTGGAGGAAATGTGGACAGTACCGTTCCCGGACACACCGACAGTTCAGGCCTGGGTAAGGGCCTGAAACGCAGGCACATGAATCTCATCGCGCTGGGCGGGGTGATCGGCGCCGGTCTCTTCGTGGGCAGCGGTGTCGTCATCGGCGGCGCCGGTCCCGGCGCGATCATTTCCTTCCTCATCGCGGGCATCATCACGTTGCTGATCATGCGGATGCTGGCCGAGATGGCGGTGGCCAGGCCGGTGGTCGGATCGTTCTACGTCTACGCCCGCCAGGCTTTGGGGCGCCGCGCCGGCTTCGCGACGGGGTGGATGTACTGGTACTTCTTCGTCATCGTGGTCGCGGTCGAGGCCATCGCCGGTGGCCGCATCCTGCAGCTCTGGCTGCCGATGGTCCCGCTGTGGCTCCTGAGCCTGGGGCTGATGCTCCTGCTGACGGCCACCAACATGGTATCCGCCCGCTCCTACGGCGAGTTCGAGTACTGGTTCTCGTCGATCAAGGTCGTGGCGATCGTTCTGTTTCTCGGGATGGGCGCCCTCTGGATCACCGGGCTGTGGCCCGATTCGACGCCCGGACTCGGCAACCTCGTGAACCACGGCGGATTCACCCCGCTCGGCTGGGGCGCGGTGCTCGCCGCGGTCGTCCCCTGCGTCGCCTTCTACACGGGCGCCGAGATCGTGACGATCGCCGCTGCCGAGTCGGAGGAGCCGAAGCGTGCTGTCGCCCATGCCATGCGGTCGATCGTGGTGCGGATCGTGACGTTCTACGTCGGTTCGATTCTCGTGGTCGTCACGATCCAACCGTGGAACACCGAGAGCGTGGGTGTGAGCCCGTACGCCGCGGTGCTCGAGGTCCTGGGAATTCCCGGTGTCGCGACGATCATGAACTTCATCGTCCTCACGGCGGTCCTCTCCTGCCTGAACTCGGCGCTGTACACCACGTCCCGAATGTTGTTCGCGCTCACCCGCAACGGCGACGCCCCGAAGTTCTTCACGACACTGTCCCGCAACGGCGTGCCGCGCCGTGCGATCCTGCTCGGCACCACCGTCGGATACGTGTCCGTCGCCTGCACCTACGTGTGGGGCGACGTCGTCTTCGGATTCCTCGTCAACTCGTACGGCGCCGCCGCGCTCTTCGTGTACCTCCTGATCGCCATCTCCCAGGTGGTGCTCCGACGTCGACTCGAGCGCGAAGACCCCGCCGCACTGCAACTGCGGATGTGGTTGTTCCCGTGGCTCAGCTACGCCACCATCGCCCTGATGGCCACCGTCATCCTCGCGATGGCGTTCCTGCCGACCACCCGCTCCCAGTTCCTCATGAGCGGTCTGACGTTGATCGTCATCCTGATCAGCTACGAGGTTCGGAAGTTGCTCGGCAAGGGCGGTCGCGACGACGAAGCACTGTCCGGTGCTCCCCCGATCGGTTCCGCGGACGAGTCGGTCGCGGAGGCCGAGAAACGCATCGAGTCCGTGGAGACGCTCGGCGGCTCGGACATCGAACTGCTGGCCGCGGCGCAACGGAAGCCGAACACCCATCGTCACCAGAGGAGACAGTCGTGAACAATTCCGCCGTCGGTACGGCACGCGTCAAGCGTGGCATGGCCGAGATGTTGAAGGGCGGGGTCATCATGGACGTCGTCACCCCCGACCAGGCGAAGATCGCCGAGGACGCCGGTGCGGTCGCGGTGATGGCGCTCGAGCGGGTGCCCGCGGACATCCGGGCGCAGGGTGGGGTGTCCCGGATGAGTGATCCGGACATGATCGACGGCATCATCTCCGCCGTCTCCATCCCGGTGATGGCCAAGGCCCGGATCGG
>NZ_JBHWUE010000051.1:0-78731 GCF_042738615.1 Rhodococcus sp. NPDC059968 | reverse complement strand
TTGGCGAACATCGCGATCCTGGTGTTGTCCGGGTTCGTGGGGTTCGCGGTGATCTCGAAGGTCCCGAACACGTTGCACACCCCGCTGATGTCGGGCACCAACGCCATCCACGGCATCGTCGTCCTCGGTGCGCTGGTGGTGCTCGGCAAGGTCGAGGACCCGCCGTGGGGGCTGCAGGTGATCCTGTTCGTCGCCCTGGTCTTCGGAACGATCAACGTGGTCGGTGGTTTCGTGGTCACCGACCGCATGCTCGCGATGTTCAAGTCCAAGCCCACCGCGCCCGTTGCTGCTGAGAAGGGTGGGGACAAGTAATGGAGTACCTGGTCAACGTGTTGTACATCGTGGCGTTCGCGATGTTCATCTACGGTCTGATGGGCCTGACCGGCCCGAAGACCGCGGTCCGCGGTAACCAGATCGCCGCGGCCGGCATGGTCGTCGCGGTGGTGGCGACCCTGATCGCGATCCGCGACACCTCCAACTGGGTGCTGATCGTCGCCGGTCTGGTGATCGGTGTGGTGTTGGGCGTGCCGCCGGCGTTGCGGACGAAGATGACCGCGATGCCGCAGCTGGTGGCGTTGTTCAACGGTGTCGGCGGCGGCACCGTCGCCCTGATCGCGTACGCCGAATTCCTGGACTCGGACGGATTCACCGCGTTTGCGCACGGTGAGTCGCCGACGGTGCACATCGTCATCGCGTCGCTGTTCGCGGCGATCATCGGGTCGATCTCCTTCTGGGGTTCGGTGATCGCGTTCCTCAAGCTGCAGGAAACGTTGCCGGGCCGGCCGATCGGCATCGGCCGGTTGCAGCAGCCGCTCAATGCGGTGCTGCTGATCGGGGCGGTCGCGTTGGCGGTGATCATCGGGGTCAAGGCGATCGACCCGACCGGTCCGACGTCGCAGTGGTGGATCGTCGGGGTGCTGGTGCTGGCGGCGGTGTTGGGGTTGATGGTGGTGCTGCCGATCGGCGGCGCCGACATGCCCGTCGTCATCTCCCTGCTCAACGCGCTCACGGGTCTGTCCGCCGCGGCCGCCGGTCTGGCCTTGAACAATCAGGCGATGATCGTGGCCGGCATGATCGTCGGTGCGTCGGGTTCGATCCTGACGAACCTGATGGCGAAGGCGATGAACCGGTCCATCCCGGCGATCGTGGCCGGCGGGTTCGGTGGCGGCGGCGTCGCGGCGGCGGTCGGGGACGGCACCGCGAAGACGGCGAAGTCCACCTCGGCGGCGGACGCGGCGATCCAGATGGCGTACGCCAACCAGGTCATCGTGGTCCCTGGCTACGGGTTGGCCGTCGCGCAGGCCCAGCACGCGGTCAAGGACATGGCCAAGATGCTCGAGTCGAAGGGTGTCGAGGTCAAGTACGCCATTCACCCGGTCGCCGGCCGGATGCCCGGGCACATGAACGTGCTGCTCGCCGAGGCCGACGTCGAGTACGACGCGATGAAGGAAATGGACGACATCAACGACGAGTTCGCTCGCACCGACGTCACCCTGGTGATCGGTGCGAACGATGTCACCAACCCCTCCGCCCGCAACGACCCGTCGTCGCCGATCCACGGGATGCCCATCCTGAACGTGGATCAGTCGAAGTCGGTGATCGTGCTCAAGCGGTCGATGAACTCCGGCTTCGCCGGCATCGACAACCCACTGTTCTTCGCCGACACCACCTCCATGCTGTTCGGGGACGCGAAGAAGTCGGTCGCCGAGGTCACCGAGGAACTCAAGGCCCTGTAGGCGGCTCCACCGCCAATCGATGATGAGTTGGGCGTTCGCGAGCAAATACTGGCTTTGGATGTAGTCGAGGAATCGCCTCGTCCGGACCGGATCGAGACCGATGATGTACCGGGCGAACTTCCTCCTTGAAACGGAAGGGAAGTATAGGCGCCCTTCGTTGTTCCGGACGCTCTGTGATCTCACTGAGCCTGGCGCCCCGAATCCCGACTTGTCAAAATGTCCGCAACGCCACGCAGAATCTGCGCCCTGGTCGCCACCGCGCGCGACTGCTGAGCCACAGGCGCTCTAGGGCGGGGCAGTTCGGCGTCGACCCGATTTGTGCCGTGCTCACGGAGCGCTGTGTCAGCAGTGCCCTCGTCCACCTACTATCAGGCGAAGCAGTGGGGACGGGTCTCGGTCACCGGCCTGACCGACGCGTACGCGTCGAGGCCGCGCGGTGTTCGCCGCCAAGCCCGCTCCCGACGAAGACTTGGTGTCGTCCGCAACCGCGGTGTCTATGGTGTCCGCAAGATGCGGCGTGTATGAAACATGCCGGTCACGCCATGGGCCGTGATCAAGTGACCCGCCGATGGGGAACGCCGGCATCGCCGGTGAAGTCCGCGGACGACGCCGCACGATCACCAGGCAGCCGACACGATCGAGTGCCACGGCACCCGGATATGGTCGAGCGGAACTGGGGCGCGCTGCAGCGCCCGGATCGGTGGGTGGGGTGGCCGATTCTTCCTACGTGTGGACGCTGGCCGGTCTCGTATGCTGCGTCGATGTGTTCTCTCGCAGGATTCTAGGCTGGCGGGTGATGACCACGAAGGCCACGCCGTTGGTCAGCGACATACTCGAATAGGCCCTGTTCACCCGTCGAAGGACTGATTTCCGTTACGAGTAGGCGGCCGTCCGCGGCGCGGAAACCTTGAACGCCGACGCCCGGGTCAAGACTCCACGCCGCCGGTGCCGTCCGCGGCGCCGACCGCGAGCAGCACCTTGAGTGGAGCCTTGCCGGGGGTTCCCGATCGCGGCGAACCCCCGGCAAGGCTCTTGATCGGCGGGGACGAGTACGTAGAACTGTTGCTACATAGTAGTTTTAGGCGGTTCGCGCTGTGGCGCGCACTCCAGTCGCGAGCCTCCACGTGACCGGTGAGGTGTCGACACCTTCGAGTTAGGTGATCATACGAGGGAAGCTGTTCTGCCACCGTCAAGTTGGATCAACTGGCCCGTGATGAATCCAGCCTGATAGGAGGCCAGGAAGGCCACTGTAGCGCCTAACTCCTCTGGGGTTCCGGAGCGGCCCAGAGGAGTTAGACGAACCCGGGACTCGAGGTCATGGAACTGCTCGAAGGTAGGGGTCGCGATGGTGGCCGGTGCTACAGAGTTGACGGTGACGCCGAACTGAGCGATCTCTGAGGCCAAGTGTTTCAGCGCTGCTTGGACACCGGCGCGGAACACCGATGAGATGGCGTGGCGGGGGAGGGGCTCCTTGACGCTGGCCGAGGTGATGCCAATGATCCGGCCCCAACCCTTTGTGGTCAGCAGTGGGGTGGCTTCCCGCAGCACGTTCAGCGCTCCATGCAATTGGTCGCGGTAGGCCTGCTCCCATCGAGAGTCGTCGTCCTCGGCGAGGAAGTCGCGCATGGGACTGGGCGGTCGGGGTGTATTGAGTACGAGGATGTCAATGCCGCCACTGTCACGCAGCAGCTCTACCGTCGAGACGATGTCGGCGCGGTTCGTCACGTCGCCCGAGTAAGTGTCCACTCGCACAGCGAATTCATCGGTCAAGTCCGACCGGGTCCGCTTAAGCGTCTCGCTGTTGCGCGCGAATATTGCGAGATCGACGCCCTCGGCTGCCAGGGACTGGCAGCACGCCAGACCGAGTCCGGACGTTCCGCCGATGACGAGAGCGCGCTTTCCTTGAATACCTAAGTTCACTAGTAAGATGTAGCACGCGTGATGCGTTATCGGCTAGGGGATGTGTCATGTAATTTCGCAGGGTCCGTCGCAATCGTCCAGTGAAGGACGCGATTTGGTATTTCTCTCGTTCAATCGGTTAATCATGGTGAGATTATTGTTAGACCTTGAGGATTGCCAACCAGTAGTTTGAAGTATCAGCATTCCCCACATTGAAGATGAGAGGAAACCCATGGCAAAGCGACACACGCTGCTTGTCACCTATAACATTAAGGAAGGTAGCAATGCGGAGGCGTATGACAAGTTCCTTCGGGAGGTGGACAACCCGTTCATCGGTAGCGTGCCAGGCGTAATTAGCTATGCAAACTGGAAGATTGTACAGAATTGTGCCGGTTCTGTCGGATTCAAGTATATCGATCTCATTGTTGTTGAAGGCGACGACAACCCTGTGGCGATTTTCGACACGCCCGAGGTTGCGGCCTTCAAGGACCGATGGGACGAGGAGTGGGGAGAGTTCGGCGTCGGTGCTGATTTCTGGGGGATCAATTCCCAGGTAGTTGTTCTTGAAGGCATTGCGGGCGTCGAGGACCCGTATACTTGACGAGTCGCAGGGTGAGAGGGATCCGGCAGCTCCTCGCCGGACTCGGGTAGTCCCAGATCGACGCGATACGGCTGATCACCAGCCACGACGGGCGGTCGGCGTGTAGTGTGCGTGCTCAGCTCACGAGGAGTCAGCGGGGCTGGACCGCCGGGTGATGGCAGTGGCTCGGTGATTCCGGAGTACTTGCCCACCAACCGCTGGGGCCGCCACCGACCAGCGTATCGAGTCCAGCCTATGACGACACGCGGTACGTGATCGTACTGGTTGCACCCGGCACCGTGAACACCATGTCCGAGGCAACCTTGAACGCGGTTGCCGACATTAGGTGAGCAAGGGCCGCCACGGATTTGCGTCGATACCGAGATGGATATTGGTACGGCCTGAAATGGCCACGAATGACCACGAATGACCACGAATCTGGTACGCAGGCTGATAGTTCTGTCCTCTCCCCTGGGGAGGACGTGAGCCCAGGCGTCGACTCTGGTCGTGGATCGGATGAGGTGATCGAGCGGGTGCGGCATCACAGGCCCACCTATCATCAATGTCGTCGATAATGGTATCGGTCGCTTCGATCTCGGCCCCGCTACGGCCTGTCGGGCGGTGGTCGACTTCGCGGACCCTGCGCTGGATGTTCGGTTCGTGTCAATTGTCGTTGTCAACGAAGCACGATTGTCTTGCGCGGACTTGAGCAGGTCTCATGTGCCCCGCGTCAGTAGTCAAATCAGTAGTTCCACTGCTGTGCTTACGAGTGATCTGAGTCACGCTCGAAAAGCAATGCAGGCTGAACGAACTGAGACGAGGCGATGACAATGTCGTGGACCGCGATTGCCAGCGACGTGGGTGCTTCCAGGTACGGTCGCACCCCGAACGCCTGGCATCTCGCCCGCGTGCTGGCGCGAGAAAATGTTGTGGAGGAGCTTGGAGGAATCTCGCCGCACAATCGGCTTACGTGTCGGCTCCATGAGCTTTGGGTCCACCAATGTGTTGGCTGGCCGGGCCATGCAGTACCCACTGCCGGGCATCGCTGTTCTCGATTCGAGAACAAAGTGTCGATCGAGGTAGACGAATCGAGCGGCATGGTCTCGGCGTTTTGTTCGGGGTGTGGAAGCCCGCCAAACACTTTGGCCGGCCACCAGATCGTTCAAGCGTGCCGGGCAAGCATCGTCGAGTGGCGCCGCAGCCTCGACGATGACTGAAGCTCTGTGACAGAGAGTATCGGCAGCTTGCTGCGTGACGCGGTACCCCCCGTCACGCAGGAGGACGCTTGGGGAGCGGCGCTATCGTCACGAGCGGCCGACTGGCACCCCCTAGCGACTCTTCGCACCATTCACTTCCCGAACCCCACCAAAGCCGACACTTCGACTTCCGAACCGGAGCAACTTGTCATCGTGGAAGGTGTGGTCTAACCCTTCAATTCTGTAGCCGGCAGTCTGGCCACGAATTCCGGATCAGGCATTCGTTCGGTTTTGGCCGCGCTGCCCGGTGAGCCTAGTTCGGTAAAGAACTCGGCGTTGGCGGTAGTGAAGTCGGCCCATTGCTCGGGGAGATCATCCTCGTAGTGGATAGCCTCGACCGGGCATACGGGTTCACAAGCCCCACAGTCGACACATTCGTCGGGATGGATGTAGAGCATGCGATCGCCTTCGTAGATGCAGTCGACGGGGCACTCCTCGATGCAGGCTCTGTCTTTGATGTCCACGCAGGGTAAGGCGACGACGTAGGTCATGAGTGATCTCCGAGGGTATGAGACTGGTCGCTGAGTGGTCAGCTCGGATGCCGTGCGGGCCAACTAACGATCGATCGTATGCCTCTGGGTGGGCTGAGTCAATGCTGTGCGTCGCGTGGAGTCGCCCGCCCTAACCGGCGGGCACGCCCGGGCGGGGGCCTTGATTGTCGATCCAGATGAGTGCGCGTGCCGAGGATCGGGCAGGTGTCCCTGCGAGATTGCGAGGAGAAAGAAGGACTTGACCGAGATCCCCGAAAATGCGTACGATCGATTGTTAGTTCAGACCTGATGAAATTCGTATCGACGCGCCGAGACATGTTCAACAGCGTCGCTGAGATCGCCTGCGGTGGGAGACACGACATGACCGAGACGCCAGTGCAGATCAACTATCCGTCTTTGGAGGGTGCCGAGTGCCCCTATCCGCAGTATGAGTGGCTGCGCGAGGACCAGCCCGTGTACCGAATTCCGGGAACTACCGACTTCCTCGTCACGAGATACGAGGACGCCGCACAAGTTGCCCGCGATTGGAAGGTGTTCTCCAGCGTAGGCAGCCGCACCGCGCACAACCCATTCAGCGAGACGGGCATGAGTAAGGAGACCCAAAGTCTGGTGGAAGCGGATCCCCCGAGTCACCGGGACAAGCGAAACCTCTGCGCTGAGGCGTTCAAGCCGAAGAAACTTGCCGCACAGGTCCCCACGATCACGGCGATCTGCGATTCGCTCATCGACGATTTCATCGACAAGGGGGAGGTGGATTTGGTCTCAGAATTTGCGGAGCACATTCCACCGCGGGTGATCGCCAGGATGCTGGGGTTCACCGAGTCGGATTTCGACTGGCTCAACGGCTGGTCGCGGGTGGACAACAGCGGGTTGAGCTTCCTGCCGAAGGATGTGCAGGAACGGTCGAGGGTGGCTGCCAGTCGTGCGACGGAGCATCTCATCGAGGCGATCGAGGCGCGTCGCGACGCTCCCACTGGAGACGAACTCAGCGAGATGATCCAACGGCACGTCGAACGTGACGGACAGTTCGACCTCGACTACATTCTCGACAATACGGTGACACTCATTCGCGGCGGCGTGATCACCACAGCCCACACGATCGCGACAATAATGCTGCTACTGCTGCAGAACCCGGTGGAAATGGAACGCGTTCGGGCGGACAACCGTCGGATTGCCACCGTCGCCGAGGAATCGCTACGGATCGAGTCTCCCACGCAATGGGTGCCACGCCGGGTGACAACAGACACCGAGCTGGGCGGCCAGCATATTCCTGCTGGATCGAGAGTGTTGATCATGGTGGGCGCGGCCAATCGCGATGAGCGCGAGTTCACCGACCCGACGAGCTTCGATGCAGATCGAAAAAGTGCTGTGCCGCACATGGCCTTTGGCGCCGGCAACCACTTTTGCCTGGGTGCGCCATTGGCGCGGCTGGAGATAAAGATCGCGTTCGAGCGTCTCTTGACGCGATTGAGTGATATCCGGCTTGCTGAAGGACAAGACTTCAGTCATGTCGCGAGCGCGCAGTTCCGTGGCTTGAAGGAACTACGGCTCGCCTTCACCCGCAGCGGCTAAGTCCTCCCAGTTCAGGAGCACAGAGTGGTTGAGCTTGCTCACCTTGCACGACCGTTCGGGTTCGCGAACGAAGCTAGTCGGCGTGTGGTGGACGACGCGAAGCCCCTGACCGGTTTCACCATTGGGGTCACCGCCTCCCGGCGGGCCGAAGAGTTCGCGACCTTCCTGACGCGGCGGGGCGCGACGGTAATTCATGCACCGGCGATCCGCATCGTCCCACTGTCCGACGACACAGAACTCAGGCGGGTGACGCGTCAGATCATCGACAACCCGCCAGAGTTCGTGGTCGTCACCACCGGAATCGGTTTTCGCGGGTGGATGGAAGCAGCAGCTGGCTGGGGCGAGGGCAACGCGTTCAAGCAGGCGTTGGCGTCTACCCGGCTGCTCGCACGCGGAACGAAAGCCAAGGGTGCCGTCCGGGCAGCTGAGCTATGCGAAGAATGGTCCCCGGTATCGGAGACCACGGCGGAAGTGCTCGACCATCTAGTTGCTCAGAAGATCGAAGGCAAACGGATTGCCGTCCAGTTGGACGGTGCACCCACCGAGGGGAAGGCGGTTGCCGACCTCTGCGACCTCCTTGGTTGCGCGGGGGCCGACGTGACCGCGGTTCCCGTGTATCGGTGGATGCCTCCCGAGGACCAGGCGCCGATGGACCGGATGATCGATTTGATCGCCACGCGCGCCCTCGATGCGGTGAGCTTCACCAGCGCGCCGGCAGTCGCGGCGCTGCTGGCTCGCGCGAAGGTGACGGGGATGCTCGAGCCGATCCTGCATGCCTTCCGTAACCATGTACTGGCCGCGTGCATAGGTCCGGTGACGTCGGTGCCGTTCACCCAACTCGAGGTTCCGACCACAGGTCCCGAACGTCCCCGGCTCGGTGAACTGGTGTGGCACATCGCGGATGAACTTCCGCGCCGTGCCAACAGTGTTCAGGTCGGGGGACGGAATTTCAGCATCCGAGGCAGTTGTGTCCTGGTTGATGGCGAAGTGCGCCGATTACCGCCCGCTGCCATGACGTTGATTCGCGTCCTGGGCGCACGGCCGGGCCGGGTGGTTCCGCGTGAGGAGCTGCTGTCTGCACTGCCGCGCGGCGGCGGCACTCACGCGGTCGAGGTGGCGGTCGCGCGGCTTCGGGCATCGCTGAGGGCGCCGTATGCAGTGCAGACCGTGTACAAACGGGGCTACCGACTCGCACTCGACTCAGTCGACTAGGTGGATGTGTGGGACGGTATCAAGGAGATGTCATCGAGCTCCGGCGAGCATTTCTTTCAACCGTCCAGTAAGGAGTCGGATGCTGTTAGTAGGGGTGTGAGTTCCCCGGTATAGCCGACCATGTGAAGTGCGATCTCCTCGTACGCGGCCATGATGCCGGAGAGAGGGTCGGGTCCATCGGCACGGTACCAACTCGAAATGCCGATGCCCATGTCGAGGATGGCGTGCGAGGTGAGTCGAACGTTGCGGATAAGAAAGATTCCTTCGTCGCACCCGAACTGAAGGACCTGACGTAGGCCGTGTTCGAATTCTTCGCGACGCTGCGCAGTTATCGAGTAGTGTGCGGGCGCCAGGCTTTCCATGTTGTTGTTGACGACCCGCGCCATCTGGCTCTGCTCGGCATGGAACCGGACGTGCAAGCGGACGAATGCTCGCAACCTGTTGGCGGTTGTTGCCTCTTCGGTGAAGGCCTTGCGCTGATAGCCGCGAAACTTCCCGAGGGCGTCCTCGACGATGGACCACAGGAGCTCTTCTTTTGAGGCGTAGTGGTTGTACAGGCTCGCGGCCTTTATGCCGACGATGGACGCGATCTGCCGCATGCCCACGCCGTCGTACCCTATTTCGGAAAAGAGCTTCAAGCCGGTTTCGACGATAACGTCCGAGGTGGACCTAGGCCGGGGTTCAGTTGATGCCGTCGCCTGTTCGCTTGCCATGAGGACCACCGGCGCACCTCTCCTATAGCCTACATTCGTTAACGTTCGTTAGTACTATAGGGGTCCCTCGGTTGGGAGTCAAAGCGCACCCGTGTCCTGCGGGTGCGGCGGAGGGTCATCGGGACTGATTGTGACTACTTCCGGCGGCCTTGCACGTCTGCCGGATCGGCAACGGTCCAGGTATCGCGTCCGGACAGAAGCGACTGCAGATCCCCCTTGTGATGGGTACGGGCCGTATCGGTCTCGTCACGGACAGCATCGTCGTAGCAGGTGCGGTCGACTCGGCGGACGACGCCGGTAACCACGTGCTCGAGGTCTTGCGTGGACAGTCGTGACAGTGCAAAGGCTAACGTGTGGTCGGTCTCGTTGTGGATGACGATCTCGGACTCCGCTACGTCGGACGTCCTTGCGACGCCGAGTCCGAAAGCTTTCCGCACGACAGCGAACTCGCCGCCGCTACCAAATCGGATCGGGCTTCCGTGGGTCAGCGGGATGAGGCGCTGCGCTGCGTCGGCGGAACCGCGGCGGATGAGGTCGAACGCGCCGTCATTGAATATAGGGCAGTCCTGGAAGATCTCCACCAGGGCCGTGCCGCGGTGCGCAGCGGCGGCACGCAGAACGGACGTCAGCTGAGCGCGGTCGGAGTCGAGCGCACGCGCGACGAAGGTTGCCTCTGCTCCGAGTGCGAGGCTGATTGGGTTCAGCGGATGGTCCACGCTGCCTGTGGGTGTGGACTTGGTGACCTTTCCCGTCTCGGACGTGGGGGAGTACTGACCCTTGGTCAAGCCGTAGATGCGATTGTTGAAAAGTAGGATCTTGAGGTTGACGTTGCGACGCAGCGTGTGGATCAGATGGTTGCCTCCGATCGACAGGGCGTCACCGTCGCCGGTCACCACCCAGACGGACAAATCGGGGCGAGTAATCGCGAGTCCGGTCGCGATCGTGGGTGCACGGCCGTGGATGGAGTGCATGCCGTAGGTATCGAGGTAGTACGGGAAGCGGGATGAGCAGCCGATTCCCGAGACGAACACCATGTTCTCCCGGCGGATTCCCAGTTCGGGAAGGAAGCCGCGGACGGCGGCGAGGACGGCGTAATCACCACATCCAGGACACCATCTGACCTCTTGGTCGCTGGTGAAGTCCTTGGCAGTCTGTTTCAGGTCGGTCGCCGGCACCTTGTCGAGTCCGCCGAGGGTTGGTAGTCCGATGTTGATCGCGGTCACGCAGATCCTCCCTTGATGGCCTCGATGATGAGGTTCTGCATCTCCTCGGCTTTGAATGGAAGCCCGGAAACGCAGGTGTGGGGTTGGACGTCGACGAGGTAACGGGCCCGGAGTAGCAGGGCCAGCTGGCCGAGGTTCATTTCGGGCACGAGCACGGTGCGATAGCGATCGAGGACCGACCCGAGGTTGGCGGGGAGCGGGTTGAGATGCCTCAGGTGTGCCTGAGCAACCGCGAATCCCATGTCGCGGACCCGTCGGCATCCCGCGCCGATGGGGCCATAGGTCGAGCCCCATCCGAGGATGAGCACGTCGGCGTCGCCGTCCGGATCGTCGACCACTATGTCGGGTACGTCGATGCCGTCAATCTTCGCGGCGCGCAATCGGACCATGCGATCGTGGTTGTCGGGGTCGTAAGAGATCGAGCCCCTGCCGTCGGCCTTCTCGAGTCCGCCGATCCGATGCGCCAGTCCCGGAGTGCCTGGCACCGCCCACGGCCTGGCGAGGGTGTCGTGATCGCGTAGGTAGGGCCAGAACTCCCCGGACCCGTCGGGGGCGTTCGGTGCCGTGGCGAAGTCGGGGTCCAGTCGGGGTAGTGCAGACACTTCCGGCACGCGCCAGGGCTCGGAACCGTTGGCGAGCGCTCCGTCGGACAGAAGGAGGACGGGAGTGCGGTAGGTTACCGCGAGTCGAGTTGCTTCCAGTGCGGCGGCGAAGCAGTCCGCGGGCGAGCGTGGCGCAACTATCGGCACCGGCGATTCCCCGTTGCGCCCAAACATCGCCTGGAGAAGGTCGGACTGTTCGGTCTTGGTGGGTAGCCCGGTGGAGGGTCCGCCTCGTTGCACATCGATCACGAGTAGGGGCAGTTCAAGGGCGACTGCGAGACCGATGGCCTCGGACTTCAGTGCGATTCCCGGACCGGACGTTGTTGTGACGCCGAGCGCGCCGCCGAACGCTGCACCGAGAGCAGCTCCGATCCCGGATATTTCATCCTCGGCTTGAAAGGTTGTGACGTTGAATGCTTTCCGCTTGCTCAACTCGTGCAGTATGTCGCTGGCGGGGGTGATGGGGTACGAGCCGAGGAATACCGGGAGGCCACTGAGTTCGCCTGCGGTGATGATTCCGTAGGACAGTGCGGTGTTGCCGGTGACCTGTCGGTAGGTGCCGGGCGCCAACCTGGCCGGCGCTACCTCGTAGGTAACTGCGAACGCTTCGGTCGTCTCGCCGTAGGCATGCCCGGCCCGGAATGCGAGAATGTTCGCCTGCGCCAGCTCGGGTCGGCGGGCGAATTTCTCGCTGAGGAATCGTTCGGTGCTGTCGATCGGTCGGTGGTACATCCAACAGAGCAGGCCGAGCGCGAAAAAGTTCTTGGCGCGCTCGGCGTCCTTCTTGGGAACACCCGTCTCCTCGACTGCGCCGCGTGTCAGTGTCGACATGGCAACGGGGTGCACCGTGTACCCGTCCAGCGAGTCGTCTTCGAGCGGGTTCGTGTCGTAACCGACCTTGGTCAGATTTCGCTTGGTGAACTCGTCGGTGTTGGCGATGAGGACACCGCCAGCTGGGAGATCGTCGATGTTGGCCTTGAGGGCAGCAGGATTCATCGCAACCAGGACATCGGGTCGGTCGCCCGCCGTGAGGATGTCGTAGTCCGCGAAGTGGAGCTGAAAGCTCGAAACACCGGGCAATGTGCCAGCGGGTGCCCGAATCTCTGCGGGGAAGTTGGGCATCGTGGCCAGATCGTTCCCGAACAATGCGGTTTCGGAAGTGAATCGGTCTCCGACGAGTTGCATCCCGTCGCCGGAGTCACCGGCAAGCCGGATGACCACTCGATGCACCGTGCGCACGTTGGTTGTAGTGGTGGTGTCCAGTGTCACGCGGTGACGCCTTCGGCGAGTGTGTGGAACTGCCGACGGAAGTAGATCGCCGGCAACCTGTCAGTGATGTCGATGTCGGCCACTTTGCCCACCAAGATGGTGTGGTCTCCACCTGGTTGGCGAGCGTGGGACGTGCAATCCAGGCGTAGGGATGCCGTCGGGAGTATGGGTAGTCCGCGCTCGTCGGAGACAAATTCGGCATCGGCGAATTTATCTGCTCCACGAGTGGCGAATCGTCGGGCCAATTCGGCATGCTCGGGGTGGATGACGTGGATGATCCAGCGGTCGGCCTTAGCGAAGACCGGGTGGCATTCCGCGGTGTCGGCGAGGCAGACGAGCACGAGCGGGGGATCCATCGAGACCACGCAGAACGATGTTGCAGTGAATCCCCACCAGCGGCTGTCGTCGTCGACGGTGGTCACGATGGTGACGCCGCTGGGGAAGGACGCCATTGCGTCACGGAACAGTTGTGCTTGGTCGGGCACTGGTGTCGGTCGCGTGTCATTCATAGGGCGTGATTCCCGTCGTGGAGGAGCTCAGGTGATACCACCTCGTCTTCGACCGGGAATTCCCCGCCGAGTTGGTGGTCCAGCCTGGTGCGTTTGGTGGTCAGGTAACTGATGTTTTCCGGATTTGGGGCGACGACAAGCGGCTCGCGGGCGGCGATATGGACGCCGTAACCGGTCAGACCTCGATACTTCGCCGGATTGTTGGTCATCAATCGGATTGTTCGCACTCCGATGTCGCGGAGGATCTGGGCGCCGATTCCGTAGTGCCGACTGTCCACTGGGAGCCCCTGAGCCAGGTTTGCGTCCACGGTGTCAAGTCCGGCATCCTGCAGGTTGTAGGCCCGTAGCTTGTGGCTCAATCCGATCCCGCGACCTTCGTGTCCGCGAAGGTAGACGACTACGCCGCGACCTGCTTCGCGGATCTTGTTCATGGCGAGAGAGAGTTGTTGACCGCAGTCACACCGGAGGGAGTCGAAGACGTCGCCGGTGAGGCACTCGGAGTGCACGCGGACCGGTACCGGGCCGGAATCTGCAGTCGACTTGCTCTGGTCGACGTCACCCAGTACCAGAGCGACATGCTCGCCGCCGTCGTTGAGCGAGCGGTAGGTGATCGCCGTGAACTCGCCGTGGTCGCTGGGTACGCGTCCCTGCGCCTCTCGGCGGACGAGTGTCTCGGTCCTCAGTCGGTACCGGACGATGTCGGCAACCTCGATGGTCGCGAGTCCGTGTTCCGATGCGAACTGGGCGAGTTCGGGGCGACGAGCCATCGTGCCGTCATCGTTGGTTACCTCGGAAAGGACTCCGACGGGGTGCAGCCCGGCGATCCTGCACAGGTCGACTGCGCTTTCGGTGTGTCCGGCCCGCCGCAGAACACCGCCTTCGCGAGCGCGTAGAGGGAAGACGTGGCCGGGCCGAGAAAGGTGCTCCGGTTGTGTCGCGGGGTCGACGAGCGCGCGGATGGTCAAAGTCCGGTCGGCCGCGGACACACCGGTCGTGGTGTCGGCCTTCAGATCGACCGAGACAGTGAAGGCCGTGCCCCGAGGATCGTCACTGTCGGTCACCATGAGTGGCAGACGCAACTCATCGGCCCGGGCGTTGGGAATTCCGACACACAGCAAGCCGCTGGTGTGTCGAATCATGAAGGCGATCGTTTCGGGAGTGGCCAGTTCGGCGGCCATGATGAGGTCGCCTTCATTCTCCCGGTCCGCATCGTCGACCACCAGCACCATCCGTCCGCCACGCAACTCGGACAGGGCGGTCTCGACAGCGCGATACGACCGTGCCTCGTCGGGATCGAGAAGGCCTCTGTCGCCAAGGGCCGAGCGCTGGTCCTCAGTAGCGCATCGACCGGTCGCACCGTCGAGTTCCATGTTGGCGGCGAGGTGGCCCGTCGCCGGATGTGACTCTGTCATGTTGTCAACCTCGGTGATCTCGGGAGCGTCCGGGCATATGCTGACGGTCGTTCGTTAGCACTGTAAGGTCAAGGGGCCCGCCGGTCAACCGGATGGCGGAATCGCCGACGAAAATGCCGGCCGGTCAACCTTTGGGTCGCCGCGACTAGCGGATCCCATCCGTGGCCCAGGTCTTGACCGACCCGGCCGGGCGTGCGTACGATCGATCGTTAGCTACATCTGGTGCCTGTACAACACGACTTACGTGCTGGTGGCAAAGTTTGACGCATCAACAGGTGATGTGCGACGTGGGCGATGAGCGCCATCGGTCGTATCCACCTCGGATGCCCAATCTACTTGGAGGCGTCTTTCCGTGACCGCAATCGAGAACCCTGACACCTCGACCGAGAAATTCGGCCGGGACCATTTCAACGACTTCGACCTGGACTCCCCAGAATTCAACGAGCACTACACCGAAGTTCTCGATGAGCTGGTGAGCAAGTGCCCGGTGGCACACAGCAATGTCGGGCGCGGCTATCACGTCCTTAGCCGTTATGCCGACGTGCGACGCGCGTCCCAGGACTGGCAGCACTTCAGTAGTGCGGAGGGATACCAGCCCAATCGGCCGAAGGATATGGCCCCGATCTACCCGGACGAATGCGACCCTCCTTATCAGACGCGGTGGCGCAGGGCGCTCGACTACCACCTCAGCCCCAGGGTCGTGCGATCCTATGAAGCGGCGGTGACGCAGCATGCGAACTTCCTGATCGATGAGTTCATCGCGGACGGCGAGTGTGACTTCATTGCGGGATTCGCCGCGGCTCTGCCCGGCCGAGCGTGGTTCAACAGCTTCCTGGGACGGCCGTTGGAGGACCTACCCCCGCTCATGACAGCCATCGAGCATGCATTGGTAGGCCCGATCGAGGGTCGGGCAGACGGATGGGCCGAGCTCGTCGGCTATCTCGACGCCCATCTCAAGGAGCGCGAGAAGGAGCCGTCACGGAACGACCTGACGGGCGCTGTCTTGAAAGGCGTCGACCTGGACGAGGGGGTGAACCCCGAACTGGGCCCCGGGTTCGAGTTCGAGCTCGGCGCCCCATGCCCGTGGGAACACAAGGTTGCGGCGCTGGCCAACCTGACCGCTGGTGGTCTCGGTACCGCCACCCTCCTGCTCGCCGGTATGGCGCACCACCTGGCGACCCATCCCGAGGATCGCGCGCGGCTCGCCGAGAACGAGGAATTGCACGACAAGGCTGTCGAGGAGTTCGTTCGGGCGTACGCGTCCGTGGTGGCAATGTCGCGGACCGTACGGGGGGAGGTCGAGATCGCCGGCCAGACATTCCAGGACGGCGACCGCGTCCTGCTGCTCTACCCCGCCGCATGCAGGGACCCGGAGATGTACGAGAATCCGACGAAGCTCGACATCGACCGCAATCTTCCGGTGAACGCGGCGTTCGGCTTCGGCCCGCACCGGTGCATCGGCTCGCACCTGGCCAGACTTCTCGCCAAGGTGACTCTGCGAGTCCTGCTGGACAGGCTCCCCGACTTTGCTCTCGCACCCGGCTGCGAGCCCACCTACCAGACATCGGTCACCAGGGAGATCCAGGGTCTCCGACTGATTTTCGAGCCGGGTTCCCCGATTGGTGCAGACCTATGAAATTCACCGTCAATGGTCTTTGTACGGGACACGCGCGTTGCTTCGAACTTGCCGACGATGTCTACGAACTAGATGACAACGGATACAACGTCGATATCAACAGAACGGTTGATGTCGCGCCGGGGCAGGAGGCGTCGGCCGTTCTGGGGGCGCACAGTTGCCCGGAACGCGCTATCGAGATCGAGGAGTGACAGCCGCCCCGCTCGGTGAGCAGACCGAGCGGGGCGGCTATCGCCTGGCTTGCTGAATAGCAATGCCTGCAACGAGATTCACGACAGTCCACTACTATTTGCCGGCGTGTCCGCACGCCGACATCGGAGGTAAGGTCAATGCCAGCGGTACTCCGCGGACTCGAGGGTAAGAACGTCCTGATCACCGGCGCTGCCAAAGGTGTGGGCTTCAGCAATGCCATGGCATTCGCGGAGGCCGGTGCCGACATCGCCGCGATCGACATCGCGGCGCCGATCGCCGACATCTATCCCCTAGCCACCAAACAGATGCTCGACGACACGGTCGTGGCGATAAACGAGAAGGGTCGCCGCTGCATTCCATTGCCGTGCGACATTCGCGACGAAGGCCAGGTCGAGGCGGCGGTGAGCCAGGCGCTGGACTTCTTCGACGGGCGCATCGACATTCTGGTCAACAACGCCGGGGTTGCCGCCTTGGACAGCATCCAGGAAATGCGTGGTCACGTCCTCGATGCGGTGTTCGACACGATCGTCAAGGGCCACATGTACGTGGCCAAGTATGTCGTACCCACCATGATCGGCCGCAAAGCCGGGAAGATTGTCAACATCTCGTCCGGTGTCACCGGCGCAGGGCTGGCGATGGTCTCGCACTATGTCGCGGCCAAGCACGCGATCAACGGATTGACCTCGGCGTGGGCGTTCGAGCTTTCCGAGTTTGGTATCAACGTGAACGGGGTTGGTCCCGCCACGATCAGGCCGGGTGACGGTCAAGGCTCGGGAATGGTGGTGGGGCTTGCGAACGAGCTCGGGATGAGCCTCGAGGATGCCTTTGAGATGTTCTCCGACAAGGGAAACATGCCAGGCGAGAAGTGGCGCACCGACACCGGGGACGTCACCGATGCGGTGTTGTTCCTGGCCTCGGACAACGCCGATCAGATCACCGGCCACGTGCTCTACGTCGACGGTGGGCAGGCGGCCAAGTGAGGACCGGATCATGAGGGATGGGACGAGAACTCACGAGGAGGATCGCATGACTGGGACGCTGGACGGCAAGGTCGCTCTGATCACCGGTGCGGGACGGGGCCAGGGCAGGTCGCATGCTCTCCGTTTGGCCGAGGAAGGCGCCGACATCATCGCCGTCGATATCTGCAAGCCGATCGACTCGGTTCCCTACCCAATGGCATCGTCGGAGGACCTCGATGAGACAGTTCGGCTGGTCGAGAAACTGGACCGTCGAATCGTCGCCCTGCAAGCGGACGTACGCGATTTCGAGGCCTTGGCGGCTGCAGTGCAGGCGGGCGTCACGGAGCTGGGTCACCTCGACATCGTATGTGCCAATGCGGGTATCGTGATTCAGCAAGCCGACGTAACGGGGCGAGACATCCCCGCCGAACGCTGGCGCGACGTAATCGATACCAACCTGACCGGGGTTTGGCACACAATCAAGGCCGCCCTCCCGCCGATGATCGATCAGGGCACCGGCGGTGCCATCGTGATCACATCGTCGACCGCCGGCCTCAAGGGAATGCCCCATATCGCCGACTACTCGGCGACAAAGCATGGCGTCGTCGGACTGATGAAAACGTTCGCCCAAGAGTTGGCACCGCATCGAATCCGCGTCAATACCGTGCACCCCACCGGGGTGCGAACTCCGATGGTGGAGAACTCGATGACGAGATCCTTCATGGCACAGATCTCTGACCGTGCGGACAAGATCGGCCTGGAGAACCTGCTTCCCGTCGACATGGTGGAACCGGTTGACGTGAGCAACGCGGTCCTCTGGTTGGTGTCGGAGGCGGGACGCTACGTGACTGGCGCCTCGATTCCCATCGACGCCGGATTCACCACTAGATGATTCGGCGACCACGCTCCGCCTGTGGTCGCCGAATCATGCCCAACCCCTTCGCACGTGACCTCGTCGCCGACGCGGCATCGAGACTCTGCGTCGGAGATTCGGAGCGGAACTGTCACACCCGGTATTTTCCGATCTCCCTCTTGGCGAGTGAGTTGATGTGCACCTCGTCGGGTCCATCCGCCAGACGGAGGGTGCGTAGCGCCGAATGAAACTCGGCCAAGGGGGTGTCCTGTGAGACGCCCGCACCACCGAAGATCTGGATTGCGTCGTCGAGGATCTGTTGGACGGTAGCGGGCACCGAGATCTTGATTGCCTGGATTTCGGTGTGTGCTCCCTGATTACCAACGGTGTCCATCAGCCAGGCCGTCTTGAGTGTCAGGAGCCGATTCTGTTCGATCGCGATCCGGGCCCTGGCGATCTTCTCGCGCACGACGCCCTGGTCGGACAGTGGACGGTTAAAGGCAATCCGGCTGGTGGCACGCCTGACCATGAGTTCCAACGCTCGCTCGGCCACGCCCAGTGACCGCATGCAGTGGTGGATGCGACCGGGACCGAGACGAGCTTGGGCGATCGCAAACCCCTCGCCCTCACCTTTGATGAGGTTTTCCGCCGGCACCCGTACGTTGTCGAACACAACCTCCGCGTGGCCACCGTGGTCGCGGTCCTCGTAGCCGAAGACCGTCAGTGCCCGCAGCACCGTCACACCTGGGGTGTCACGCGGGACCAGGATCATCGATTGCTGGCGGTGCCGATCGGCGCTGGGATCGGACTTACCCATCACGATGAAGATCTCGGAATTCGGGTTCATCGCACCCGTGGACCACCACTTGCGGCCGTTGATGACGTATTCGTCGCCGACGCGGGTGATCTCGGTTTCAATATTGGCGGCATCCGAGGATGCGACGCCGGGTTCGGTCATGCAGAAGGTCGATCGGATCTGGCCGCGCAGCAGCGGCTCCAACCACTGGGCCTTCTGTTGTGGGGTGCCGAACTCGTTGAGTACTTCCATGTTTCCGGTGTCGGGAGCCTGGCAGTTGAATGCGACCGGGGCGAGTCTGTGGCTGCGACCCATTAGCTCGGCCAATGGTGCATATTGCAAATTGGTCAGTCCAGCACCCCGGTCGCCCGGCAGGAACAGATTCCATAGACCTTGCTCGCGCGCGTGCCTGCGTAGATCGCCGATGATCGGCGGAACCGACCAGTCCTCGGGATTCCTCGCTGCGAGCTGTTTCTCGAGGACCTCCTCGGCCGGAAACACATGCTCATCGAGAAATGCCTGCACCCGCGCCATGAGTGAGACGGTGGTGCTGTCGAATTCGAAGTCCATCGGAGTCCTTTTGCGGTCCGTCGATCGGTGCGGTGGAAGGTACATGCAGCGGTGGCTTCCCGGATCGTCAACATGCGTTTGGGGAATTCGCGGTACCGTACGAGATACGCTCGTCGAACGCCGGAGTATCGATCCGTGGCAGCTGCCGCAGGGTCGCCGGCCGCGCCATGGTGAAGTGGACATATCGCCGATAGACCGAGATCAAGTCCACCATACGGCGCGGCCCATGGTCAGCGACTAGTCTGGCGCTGCAACCTCTTCCAGCTTGACAATCTGATAGTTCTTACCCAAATACTGTTCGTCAGTGCCGAACTCAGCCCACTGCTCTTCCCATTTGACAATGAAGTCCTTGATCTTCTGATTGTCTTCGAACATCTTGAAGGGTTCATCGCCCTCTACGACAATGAAATCGATATACTTGAATCCGACGGATCCTAAGTTCTCCTCAACGACCTTCCAATTGGAATATCGGACTACACCTGGGATGCTGTTGTAAAACGGCGTATCGACTTCGCGACAGAACTTGTCGTAATCCTCCTCGGTCCTGTCCTTCGAGATGTTATACGTAGCAAGTAGCATGAGACGTTTCGCAGTCATCGCTGCCTTCCCGCAGGATATCCCTGCCAATAGTGGGGTTCTAGGGCGGCTGCCCTCAGCGGCCTGTCGACCGCGTTGCTAATCGGATCGAACGTTTATCTGTAACCGCCGTCGAGTTTGAGGATCGATCCGGTGCAGAAGGATGAGGCATCCGTGGCGAAGTAGAGTGCTGCACCGACAATTTCATCAGGATTGCCGGGCCGCCCGAGTGCACCGCTCGTCGTGAAATGGGCCCGCATATCCGGTGTCCACGCCTCGGAAATATCGGTGAGGAAGGGTCCGCACTGGATCGTGTTCACCCGGACCTTCGGACCGAACGCCTGTGCAAGTCCGGCGGTCAGCGTGTTGAGGCCGGCTTTGGCCGCCGCATAGGGGAGTGCCTGTGGATCGGGGAGGCTTGCCTCGACCGAACTGATGTTGATGACAGATCCGCCATCTGCCGCCGCCATCCGTGATCCGATGGCTGACGCCAGCCGGAAGGGGCCCTTCAGGTTGACGCCGATCACCTTGTCGAACAAGGATTCGCTGACTTGGTCGAGACTGGGGTACAGGGGTGAGAGACCCGCATTGTTGACCAACACATCAACGCGGCCGAACTCGGCGTATGCCGACTGGACCAGTGCATCGCATTGCGCCCAGTCGCTGACGTTGCATGCCACGGGGAGTGCTTTCCGGTCGTACCGCTCACGCACTGTCGCGGCCAACTTCTCGCAGTTATCGATCTTGCGGCTCGCAATGATCACATCGGCGCCCTCCGACGCAAAGGCCTCGACCATGGCCTTGCCCATTCCACGGCTGCCGCCGGTAACCAACGCCACCTTGCCGCGCATACTCACGTCGGTCGTCTCCCTCGGATCCCTGGCTACACTAACGATCAACCGTTAGTGTAGCCAATGGCGATCGAGTGTCAACCGCAACCTCGTCGAAACTGGAGTGTGCAAGTCCGAGGGAGGACAGGCACCCGCACGACAATCACCCACTGGATGTTCTTGCCGGGACGAGTACCACCGCCACGGCAGGAAAGACCGCCGCGACGCAGAACGCTGCGACATAGCCGCCGCCGCTGACGATGACAAGGCCCAGAACGGGCGGTGTGGTCGCGGACGTCATGGTCTGGATTGTGTTCTGCACTCCCATGGCTCGGCCGGACCACTCCCTGCCGGCCAGTTCGGCGGCAGCGGTGAAACCAAGCCCGTTAGGGCTCACGGTGATCACTGCCGCAAGCGTCAACCCGACGACCACCAGCCACGGCCAACTCACATCACCCAACGCCACCAGAAGCATCACCGCCGCACTGGCGCAGGCGATCTGACGAATCGGACGGAAGCGGCTACCTACCCGATCCGACCAGTAACCAGCGCCGATCCTGCCCAACGCGCCGAACACCTGCACGCCGGCAAGGAACCAACCAGCGCGCACCGCATCCCAGTGCTGCACGGTCACCAGATACACGGGTGCAAACGCAGACACCGCGAACTGCGGAACCACCAACAGTGCGCTCGCGCCGTGTAGCCGCCAGAGGGTCGAACCACGATAGGGCGATACAGCCGGGGCGGAGGTGTCCGTGTCCCCCGCGCTCTCTCTCGGCGGATCGATGACGAGCACGGCGACAAGACCTGCGACCACGAGTGCCAGGCCCGCTGGAAACCACAACGCCGCCCGCAGGCCCCACTCATCGGCAATCGGCGGCAGAGTAAGCCCCGCAAGCCCCATACCGAGCGGCTGAGCGGTCTGCCGAACACCCATGGCGAACCCCCGCTCGGTCGCGTCGAACCAGCCCATCACTACTCGACCGCTGGCTGCATTGACCGAACTCGCGCACGCTCCCGCAAGCAGAAACAGGACAAACTGTGCCGCCAGGTCACGGGTCGCGACCGCGGCGAATGCGATCACCACGCCCGAACTGCCGAGGCCGAGCGCCATGATCAGCCGTTCACCGAAGGCGTCGGCCGCCGCGCCCCACAGAATCAGCGTCGCTACGAACCCGATGCTCGGCGCCGCCACGAGCATTCCTGCCTGTGTAAGCGAGAGCCCCTCGGAGGCAAGCAAAGTTGGGACCAGAAACGGGATCCCGAAGGCAAAGACGCAGTTGGCGGCTTGAGCGAGAAGCCCGAGAATGAGGATCAACCACCGTCGCGGAGGCTTAACCGGCATTCCCGCTCCCACCCGTAATCGTGATACTAACAAGTGTACGTAAGTGTCATGAAATCGACAACCACGGCGATCGGTTTGTGGATCCCGCGCAGCTGTGCCGTCACGTGACCGTCACCAGAGACTACGAAATGCGAGGAAGTAGAGTGGATTTCGATCTGTATGAGGAGCAGCAGCTATTCCGGGAGAGCGTCCGGCGGTGGGTGGACCGGGAGGCGCCCAAGCCGTGGGCGCGTGAGCTGGAGAAGGATGAACACACTTTTCCTCACGCATTGTGGGACAAGTTCACCGCAGCAGGATTCCACGGCATCGGTGTGGCCGAGCAGTACGGGGGTCAGGGCGGGGACATCATGACCCAGATGATCCTGGCGCGGGAGCTCGCGCGGTCATTGGCCGGACTGACTTGGGTGTGGGGAATCACCTCGTTTGCGGGAGGGAAGTCGGTCGGGTTGTATGGCACCGAACAGCAGAAGCGTAGGCACCTGCCCGCCATCGCCGAGGGTCGCGAAAAGTGGGCAATCGCGTTCACCGAGCCGGGGGGCGGTACTGACCTACTCGGCGCAATGCGGACGAAGGCGACGAAGATCGACGGCGGATGGGTGCTCAATGGACACAAGACTTGGAGTTCGATGGCGCACGTCGCGGACTACATTCTCCTCCTGGCGCGCTCCGATGAGTACACCGAGAAACGGCACCAGGGTGTGTCACTGTTCATCCTGCCCGCCAAGAGCGAGGGCGTGACGACATGCGAGATACCCAAGCTCGGTATGCGGTCGCTTGGCTCGTGCGATGTCTATCTGGACAATGTCTTCGTCGCGGACGAGAACCTTTTGGGGGAGCCGAACCGCGCCTGGTACATGCTCCTGCCCACACTGAACAACGAGCGCATCATGCTGTCGTCGTTCTGTGTGGGGATCATGGATGGCGTCCTGGAAGATGCGTTGCGATTTGTACAGGACCGTGAGGCATTCGGAGGGCCGATCGCCCGCTTCCAGTCGCTGCAGCATCACATCGCCAACATTCTGATGTGGCGCGACCAGGCGGAGCTGATGGTCTATCGGGCGGCGTGGTTGCAGTCACGCGGTCGGCCGTGCGGGCAGGAAACCAACATGGCCAAGGTCGTCGCCTCGGAACTGGGCAGCCGCGCCGCGGACCTGGGGTTGCAGATTCTCGGGGGTATGGGTTACTCGGCCGAGACGGACATGCAGCGCTACTGGCGCGACGCGCGGTTGTACCGGATCGGGCCGGTGACAAACGAGATGGCCCGTAACAGCATCGCCGAGGGTCTTGGACTGCCAAGGTCGTTCTTTTGACCGCCGTCTCATGCAACACCGCCTGGCGGCGCACAGCGCCGGTACACGAACCCCGGTTGCCTCGAGTCAAGGATGCGCGCGAAGGACCTTAAGGGGGCAGCCGAAACTCCGCGATAAAAAGCCGACGATCGGGATGGGTGCCGACCGTGGTTGATCCGGCGCATGGCCAATTTGTGTTCGTGCCCGGAATCGTGTTTGGTCGCCCTTCTGGCGAAGTCCACCGAGGTCATGCTCGGCATCGAATTGACAGCACCCCACGATCACGCTGGGCGGCCACCGTTGTCAACTCGTCCAGGTACGGGAGGAGTTTGGCTTCCGTCTGGATTCCGCTCCGGCACTTGGTCAATTCTCGCCGCGGACGACACTCTGCTCATGCTGGACTGGCCCGGAGCAGCGTCAACCGTGTGATCGGTTGCGACCGTCCAGAGCACGCTCAGGTCAGATCCGTGCGTCGCCCGGCCACCCCCGGAGACAGCAACTCAGTCATTGGCCGGACCCTGCCCGGTTACAGGGCGGCACCCGCAAAAGCTGCCGCCCCGGACCGTGCAGACTGTCCGGGGCGGCAGCTTACCTGTGATCAGGCGGGGACGATCAGCTCGGCACTAGGGTGCAGGCCTTGTCGAAGCGCTCGGCGGCGTCCGCCCAATTGACGACGTTCCACCAGGCCTTGATGTAATCCGGCTTGACGTTCTTGTACTGCAGGTAGAACGCGTGCTCCCACATGTCGAGCATGACCACGGGGATGATGCCGACCGGGGTGTTGCCCTGCTGGTCGGTCAGCTGCTGGATGACCAACTGCTCGCCGATCGTGTCGTACGCCAGGATCGCCCAGCCGGAACCCTGCAGGGTCGTGGCGGCTGCGGTGAAGTGCGCCTGGAACTTGTCGAACGAACCGAAGTCGTTGTCGATCGCCCCGGCCAGGTCACCGGTCGGCTTATCGCCGCTGTTTGGGGCGAGGTTCTTCCAGAAGATCGAGTGGTTGGTGTGACCACCCAGGTGGAAGGCGAGGTTCTTCGACAGTGAGAGCGCCTTACTGGCGATAGTGCCGTCCTCTCGAGCCGCGGCCATCTGCTCGAGCGCGTCGTTTGCGCCCTTGACGTAGGTCGCGTGGTGCTTCGAGTGGTGCAGTTCCATGATCTCGCCGGAGATGTGAGGCTCGAGAGCGCCGTAGTCGTAGGGGAGGTCGGGAAGCGTGTATTCAGCCACGAGTTGTCTGTCCTTTGTGGGCGTGTGGACGCCCTGATAGTGGATGTTGGTTGAAGCGTCCAGCTCTTTCCGCGTCGCTATCGGGTTCCGCTCCGCAGCCTTCTTGCCGTCGCGGGAATTACTGCGGGCCGCGACCGGGTGGTGCGTGCCGTCATCCGCGAACTCGATAGGCCGAACAGCGCCAACCGGACGCGGTTAGCGTGCGCGCTCAACCGCTTTGGCGTCAAGGCCCTTTCGATGCCGTCTTGCCGTCGGCGAGCCAGTCCATGGCGGCGTACACCTCGCCGGTGCGAGGACCGCGTCCGTGTCGCGAAAAGGGTCGATCTGCAGAATCTTCGCACCAGTTCGCCCAGAACCGGATCTGGCTCGCCATCGTCCAACTCGCCAGCGAGCTGATCGCATGGACCCAGATGCTCGCCCTCCCCGAGCGTCGGGCTCGCCGATGGGAGCTGAAACGCCTTCGACTGCGGCTGCTGCCCATCGCCCGGCGTATCGCCCGCCGCACCCACCTGCGGCTGTCAGCGCACGCACCGTTCACCGACCTGCTCACCACCGCACTCGCGGCCTCGCCGCATTGCCGGCGCCCCGCCCAACAGAACCGATGTCAAACCGACCCGAACGGACCTTCACCGCCGGACCGTGGACCCGGCCTTCACCGGCGACTCGGGCGGACGGCCACGCTCCGAACCCGCTACGACGACCGAGGAACACCAGTCCGGAACCTGATCGGGCCGACGCATCAACTCACGAAAGATCGAGGCTGGAACCGGCGCGGCCCGCTCCTGCCGTATTCCGCCGTGCACCCTTGACAGCGGCAAGACCCATAGAAGATACTCACAGTCGTTAGTTAGTCCCCCAATCTGGTCTTCGACCTGAGGCTGGCACGCGCCGCCAACCGCGGCAATCGCGTGCGCCAAGTCTGTCCATAGAGAGGTGTATTTTCGTGTCGATCGAGTCCGGGAAAGTCAAGTTCGAGATCGTGGGCAATACCGCGCTCATAACCCTCAACGACGGAGCGCGACGCAATGCGCTCGGCCCGGATATTCGAAACGGAATACTACAGGGACTTGACGCAGCGTTGTCGGACGATGACGTGAATGCAATAGTTCTCACAGGCTCGGGGCCCGCTTTTTGTGCCGGCGGCGACTTCCGCAACGATTTCCTCGCGGTACGGAACGATCCGCGGGCGATCGACAGCCTACTGACCGAACTGTTCGGGCTCTTCCGGGCAATTGAGAAATGTGCAAAGCCAGTCATCTGTGCGGTGAATGGATTTGCGCTGGCCGGTGGCATGGAGATCGTCCTGTCCAGTCATCTGGCAGTCGCCTCGTCAGAGGCGGTGTTTGGCCTACCTGAGCCCATGGTTCTTGGCGTACCCGCGGGATATGCGGTTTCTCGTATCCAGCGGCAGATTGCGAGAAAGCACGCGAACGAAATTGTTCTGCTGGGTGAGCGGCTCAGTGCACAGCGTGCGGCCGACATTGGCCTGGTGAATCGTGTGGTACCGCCCAATGAGGTTGTTCCCGCAGCGTTGGAACTCGCGGAGAAGATCGCGCAGGCCTCGCTTCTGGCCATCCAGACAAGCCTGGAATACCTTTCGGCCGGCGATACCGGTGAAGAATTACAGCATGCTCGCCGGACAGTTGGTTCGGTCTTCTGCACGCCCGATGTCGAGTCGAGAATCGATCGGTTCCTCGACCGCAGTCGGAATAAATGATTCCGCGAGCGATCTCTTTGCCTCCGGCTCACCGGTCAGCATACAACCTGTAGGGAATGGAGTCACCGTGAACTTGGTGTGGGATGTTTTCGAGCGGGGTCTGCGACGTAACCCCGGGAATCCGCTATTCGTCTTGGATGATGGTACCTATTCATATGCCGAGTTCGGTGCCGCCGTCGACCGGTTCTGCTGGGCACTTGCAGGCCTCGGCGTAACCAAGGGCGATCGGGTCAGTTACTACATGAGTAATCGATTCGAGGCTCTTGTCACGTACTGGGCGTGCATCAAAATGGGTGCCGTGCTGGTACCGCTAAACGTCATGCTGCGCCCGAGGGAAGTTGTCCACGTACTGAACGACGCCGGTACCAAGGTTTTGGTGGCTGACATGGGCGTACCGAATGTCCGGGCGAGCCTGGAGTCGAGCGTGCCGGAGCTGCGGACAGTCGAGGCCATAGTTCCTTGCCGAGGAACAGTTCCGGGTTATCGAAGCTGGGAAGCTGTTCTAGAAGCTGGACGCGGCGATCCATTTTCCGTTGTGGACTGTGCTGAAGACGATGTGGCGCAGTGCTTTTACACATCCGGGACCGAAGGTCGGATGAAGGGTGCCGTCACGAGTTACGGGTCGCTCTTCGACATAACACAAAACTATGTTCTGTCGTTCGGGTTCAGGCGCACTGACGTAGCAGTTACGTCGATGCCGATATATGCCGCATTCAGCCCATGGTTTATTCTTCAACCGATCATGCAGGTCGGCGGCACGGTAATTCTGCATGAAACTTTCGATGCGAAACGGATACTCGGCGATATCGAACGTTATCACGCAAACTATTTCTGTGGCTCACCGACGATGTTCGTTTCGCTACTGGCGGAGCATCAATCGGACGCGGCCGACTTCGATGTCTCATCTCTGCGTACGTGCGGCGTGTCTGGGGCCAAGATGCCGGAGGACCTGATCGCCGCCTTCGAGGCGGAGCTTGGTTGCCGGATCGGGGAGGTCTACGGCCAAACTGAAACGGGACCCGTTGCGGTCACACCCGTCTATGGGCAGCGTCGGGCTGGCGCTGCAGGGCTGCCCGCCGGCGGTACGACGATTCGCATCCTCAACGAGCAGGATGAGGCTCTGCCGCACGGTGAAGTGGGGGAGATTGTCGTCCAAAGCTCCATGTGCACCCGCGGATACTTGAATCTTCCGGATCTGTCCGAGGAGCTCTGGCGGTCAGGCTGGCTACACACGGGCGATCTCGGATATCTCGATGAGGATCAATTCCTCTATGTAGTCGACCGGAAGAAGGACGTCATCATCACGGGTGGGGCGAATATCTATCCCGCAGAGGTCGAGCAGGTGCTCATGGAGCATCCAGGAATTCTTCATGCGGCAGTAGTTGGTGTCCCCGATTACAAGTATGGAGAGCTTCCCAGGGCGTACGTCGTCCGCGGTGCCAACACAGTTCTCGACGATAGCGACGTTATTTCTTTCTGTCGTGAAAGGCTGGCCAAGTACAAGGCCCCGCGTTCCGTGGTATTTCTCGAGGAGGCGGAGCTGCCGATGACCGCAAACAGGAAGATCCTGCGTCGTGAGCTACGTGATCTAGCACGTGCCGAAGCAGCGATCGACGCCTAGGTATCGCTACCTGCCGTCGGGCGGGTTGGACGAGGCCGTTCGGTGCTGAGCCACGAGAGCAGCAACTTGGGTGCGCGAGGTGAAACCGAACTTGGTGAGGATATTTTGAACGTGACTCTCCGCGGTCCGTAGCGAAATCACCAATTCGGCTGCAATTTCCTTGTTGGTCAACCCATCCGCAATCAGTTGACAAATCTCTCGTTGCCTGCGGGTGAGGCTTGCGCTCGCTCCATCCTGGACCGGCGGCTGCGGCCTTGTTGGGACGACCCGGTCGCCGAGTGCGTACGCGAGCAGGTCGTCGATGGGCATCTTTGCCCCCCGGCTGTACCCCTCGATAAACCCTTGATCGCCCATCTGTCGGCGTGCCTGAGCCTCACATCGTTCTCGCAGTGCGACAAAGTCTTTGTATCCGAGTAATTGTTGACGGCTGAATGTATTCCACAGTTGAGCTGCCGCGCCGAGTAAGGTGGCCGCCCGCACGGCGTCCCCGCTAGCAGCAGTAATCCACGCTAGAGTGTCCAGGACGAGTGCGAGTCCGAGGGTGTCGCGGAAGACTCGCTTGAGCAGGAGTCCGTCACGGACGTGTGTTGCCGCCGAATCGAGTTCGCCGCGGGTGAGCTCGATCAGGCCAATCCCCCACAAGGCATAGGACAGCAGCCACTGCGCTTGATGCTGGTCACACACCATCCGACAGGTGTCGTACTGCTCGAAGGCGAGGTCTGGTCGCCCGGTGAACAGGTAGGCGAGGCCGAGTTCGAACCGCAGGTTCACTTCGGGGTCGGTGCGTATGCCGAGTGCCAGGTAGTCCTCCAAGGCCCTCTCCATGAGTTCACAGGCGGCAACGGCCTCGCCGCGGAAAAGCCGCGTGCATCCGAGCATATGATTTGCGGCCGCAACGATCGCTCGATCGTTGAGCTCGGTGCCCACTGCTCGGCACTCTTGGCCCATCGCTTCCGCAGCATCGAGGTCACCTTGTGTGTTTGCGATGAACGCGTTGGTCCAGAGCGCCTGGCCGCGAACGATGCTGGGTGTCGACGAGAGTGCAAGCGCTCGGTCGAGCCAGTACCGCCCCTCGGCCAAGGACCCGCACGCCATCCACAGAAAGTACGGGCTAGCCAACCGCAACCCGGTCTGATGATCTCGCAATTCGCTGAGGCAGTACTCGAGCGCTACCCGCAGGTTGGGATATTCCGTTCGCAGTCGTACACACCACGTTTCCTGCGCCGGCCCGAACCATTCCTGCGCGGCGCGTTCGACTAAGCCCACGCACCAGGCAAGGTGGCGTTGGCGAACCTCAGCACAACTACTGTCAGGGTCAAGCTTCGTTTCGCCGTACTCGCGGATGGTTTCGAGCATCCGGAACCGGACACGCCCGGTGTCCTCTTCCCGAGCCAGGATCGACTTGTCCACCAGCCCGGTGATCGTCTCGAGGATGGACTCGGGGCTGGATGTGTCGTCGCCGCAAACGGCCTCAGCCCCCTCGAGATCGAACGTGCCGGCGAATGCAGAGGCTCGGGACCAGAGTGTTTGTTCGTCGCTGGTGCACAGATCGAAACTCCAATCGACGGTCGCCCGCAGCGTCTGGTGGCGTTCGGCGACCGTCCGGCTGCCGCCGGTAAGCAACGTGAAACGATGACTCAGGCTGGTGTACAGTTCGTCCACCGCGAGTACGCGCAACCGCGCCGCGGCGAGTTCGATCGCGAGAGGCAAGCCTTCCAGTTGCTGGCAGATCCGCACGATCTGCAGTTCGTTCTCCGGTGTGATCAAGAAATCCGGGACGACTGCCGTCGCACGTTCGACGAACAGGGTGACGGCTGCGAACTCCGAGGACATGCCGGATTCGGGAATCGTGCCAGGAATGGGAATGGGCAATGGCCGAATTGGCATGAGATGCTCGCCCGGAACCCCAAGGGCCTGGCGACTGGTGGCCAGCACTCGGAGTCCGGGCGCCCGACGGAGCAAGGAGTCGATGAGGGTAGCTGCGGCGGTGAGCAGATGCTCGCAATTGTCCATCACGAGAAGCATCTCGCGGTGGCGGACAAAGGCCCTGAGGACCTCTAATCGGGAGCCCGTGGAACCCTCCGTGATGTCGAGGGCATCGATCACGGTCTGAGCCAGCACCGTCTCATCTCGCAGTGGCGCCAGCTCGACTATCCAGACGCCGTCGGCGAATGCGCGGCGCAGCGAACGCGCCAACTGTGTAGCCAAACGGGTCTTGCCGACGCCGCCAACACCGGTCAGGGTGACGAGCCGGGCGTCGCTCAGCAGTTTTCTCGCCTGCGTGAGCTCGTGACGGCGCCCGACAAAGGTGGTCAGATCGGCCGGCAAACGATCTTCGGTTGACCCACGAGTTGAGGGAAATTCCCAGTCGGGTGATGCTCGCCTCGCATCTGGTGGGCGGTTGTTGCTTGATCCGTTCAACTCGGGGCCTCCACGTTTCCGCAGGCCGCCTGGGGCCAAGGGCACACAGCGAGCCTACCTCAACCAGGCGTGACGTCGGCGTAGCCACACCACGAGAGACGCGCGTATCCAGTGCAGGTTGGATCAGCTTTCAGGCCTGACCGACGAGATTCGCTTCCCGAGAAGATGAGTCTGGACGGATATCCAGGACGGTCTCCAGTAGTCCCAATGTTGACCAGTATCCCTCGTTCACGGCTTCGAATATGCCCCGCGGAGCCGCAGCGTCACCGATGATGAGCGTTCGCGGGTCATCCAGGACGTCCCGGTTTTCCGTCGGCACATGGGCCTTCCTGGAGCGGGACACGCAAACCACGCCGAATTCACCCAACGAGACAGCTTCACCGTTGTCGAGGTCGATCGCCGTGGCCTCGAGGTCGTCGATACGGCCGACCAGGTGATGGCTGACAATCTTGACACCGCGCCTGCGCAGCTGTTCGTGAAGGTCGGGGACCTCTTGAGTGCCCAGGATGCGATGGCCGAACTTCGGCTGAGCCGTTACAAGGGTTGTTGGATGACGGCCCTCGGCAAAGTAACTCGCGACCGAGTAACCAATCCAGCCGCTGTCGTCATCGATGACGAGCACCTCTCGTGATCGTCCGTCACTGAGGCTGAGCGGCGTGATCTGCGAGTCTCGCTCATACCCGGAGCGCAGGACTTCATCGGGAAATACCACGATCTTGCCGTCAATGCCCGGTAGAACCGGCTCGTCCGGCATGAGCGCACTGAACCCGGTGCGGTCGGCAGTCGACCCGGTGGCCACGATCCAAGCGTCGAATTCGGCGGACTGTCCACCGGGGGCTGATTCCCCGAGCCGGAGTGTCACCCCCAACTTGGTCACTCGATCCGCCAGCCACTGGGCGATGCCGAGCAGCGGAGCGCGCTCGACGCTTCCGACGGTGATGTATCGAAGCGCGCCGCCGAGTTCGCGTTCGCGCTCGAAGAGCGTGACCTGCGCGCCCATTCGCGCCGCGGTCTCGGCGGCTTTCAGCCCCGATATCCCGCCACCGATCACCCCGATCCGCGGAGTCACGGCGGTTTTGTCGAGCGCGACGCGGATATCACCCTCTCGCTTCTTCGATTCTCGCTCTCGACTGACAGTCGGGTTGTGTCCGCAGGACAACGGCCGGCGATCGACGCTGTGTGAGATACAGATATTCGCACCCACGCAGGGCCGCACATCGTCGACCTCCCCTGACAGGGTCTTGCGGACCAGATGTGGATCGGCGATGTTTGCCCTCGTCATGCCGACCAGGTCGGCCTTGCCGGAGGAGATGACGGCCTCGGCCTCGGCCAAGGTCGTGATCTTCCCCGCCACGATAACGGGCACACGTTCTTGAATGGCCGAGCGAATCGCGTGCGCATACGCTACGAATGTCCCAGCGGGTGCATGAACCGTTGGGATGATCTTGTTGTAGCTGAAGTGGGTGCTTGCGGTAACGCTGATGTAGTCGACAAGTCCGGCGTCGACCAGGCGCACCGCGATCTCCGCGAAGTCTTGGGTCTCGAGTCCGCCCGGAGTGAGTTCATGTCCGGCGAGGCGGACACCGAGAGCCTTCTCCGACCCCAGCTCCGATCGAACCGCATCGAGGACCTCGGTCAGGAACCTCATACGATTCACGAGAGAACCGCCGTACTGGTCGGTTCGCCGGTTGAAGACTGGCGACAGGAACTGCTGCGGCAGGTAGCCGTGGGTGGAATGCACCTCGACACCGTCGAACCCGGCCATGACCGCGTGCTTCGCCGCGAGCGCGAAGCCGGCCCGCACGTCGGCGATGTCCTGGAGTGACATCGCACGGGGGACCTCGAGGCTCGATGCCTCGGGAATGCCGGAGGGGCCGAGCAGGGGCCGACCGCTGAGGATTCCGGACTTCGCCGCTGCGCCTTTGTGGGACAGTTCCAGTACACATCGTGCACCGTGCGCGGTGACGGCTTCGACGATGCGGCTATACCCGTCAACCGACTTGGGATCGAACGCGAAGAGAACACCCTCATATGGGACATTCGACGGGTGAACGGAGCTGGCCTCCACCGTGATGAGACCTACTCCGCCCTTTGCGCGCTCCTCGAGGTAGTCAACGAGGCGCTGCGAAGGTAGATGGTTCTCGGCCAGGAACGATACGTGCGGGGTAAGCACGATTCTGTTCTTGACACGGATGGCGCCGAGGTCGATGGGCTGACGAACGAGATCCACTACCAGCTCCTAGTTCATTCATTGAGGGGTACAGCCTAACAACCGATCGTACGTGCCAGGCGCGCTGATGGTCAAGATTTCGACAGTGCAGTATCGGTGACTGAAGGCTGGACAACTTCCCTTGAAGCCGCGGGGCGTGTTGCCGTAGTTCGCGTGTTCGCTCGGCACTGGTCACCAATTCAGTTGGTCGACAGGGCTATTAACCGAGTAATGAAAGCGGGCAGGAGTGATCGCGCTGCCATCGATAACGCCCGGTGCCAGGGCCTTGTCGGCCCAAAAGGGTCCGACGTGTTGACAGCCTGCGTCGAACGCCATACGATCGCTCGTTAGTGACACCGAAACGAAGGAGAACCCTATGGCGGTCAACAACCACAAGCTTGCACACGTCTGCATGCTTGTTGAAGATATCGACAAAGCGGTAGCCGATTACCGTGAGATCCTCTCGGTTCTCGACCCGAAGCAGCTCGACAACGAGCTGGTGTTCTACAAGGACTTCGGAGTGGGTGAGGAGCGCCTCAGTTTCGCCACGTTCCCGTCGACCGAGTGCGAGATTCAATTCATGCAGCCACTGACGCCGAAGACGCCGCTGTACAGCCGTCTGGACAACAATGGCGAGGGTGTGCACCACATCTGCTTCACGTCCAGCAATGTGCGAGAGGTTACGCAGGAGTTGAAGGACAAGAATATTCGCATGAAGAACGACGGGGAGCTCGTGATGGACCCGACCATGCCGTGGCAGGAATGGGGATTCATCCACCAGGGCCCGGGGCACGGCGTTCTCATCGAAGTTGCCAACGCGTACCTGTCGATCAACGGAACATGGCAGCCCACAATTGGACTCCCCAGGTAATAATCTCGTCCGTGACCTGAGTTAATTAGTAAGGCAACCGGTTTCGAATCACGAGACTGATTCTAGGGCGAGAAGGAACGGCTCGGACCCCACGGTGGGCGGCTTGATCCGGTGGTCAAGCCGCTCGCATTGGGATCCCCTCACCTGCCACCGTTGGTGATCGGCCGCGCGACGACTGGTTCCTGTCCGATCGCCCGAATCCGAGCCGACACGCGTAGGCGATGAGTTGTTCGTTGCCAGATAACGCGAGCCCGTGAAGGGCGATGTATTGATCCGAGGGAGGGTCACGTTGAGCGATTTCCAAGAAAGAGCGATGCAAATCCGCCGCGATATTCTGGGCGATGAGCACGTCGATCGAGCAAATGCAAACATCACTCCATTTAGTAGGCCGTTTCAGGAATACATCACGCGGGTAGCGTGGGGTGAGATTTGGGGTCGGCCTGGGCTGAGTCTACGTGAGCGGAGTCTGATGACGCTCGCGATGATGGCTGTGACACGGCAGGAACACGAACTTGCCGTTCACGTACGACTGGCGCGGCGAAACGGCCTGTCGGTCGAGGAGATCGCGGAAGCGCTTCTACACGCAGGTCTGTACGGCGGCGCCGCGGCGGCAAACACTTCCTTTGCTATCGCACAACGGACGCTTGCGGAGCTCGGAGAGCCCGACGCGATCCCGTTGCGCGACGAGCAACCGGTGTGAGGCCCTGCCCGCTCGGGAATGGATTCAACGAATCATCCTCTGGACGCCATGCACATTCACTCCGCGGGAGGTGACGACGAAATGATCGATGAGCACCAACCCGTGGCGATCGAAATCGACGCCGGCAAGTGTTTCGGAATGGGGATCTGCGAGATGCTGGCACCGGACGTCACTGAGAGAGATGACGATGGAATTGCGCATACGACCGGCGCCACGGTGCCACTGTCGCTCGCGCGGGATCTGCGAGACAACTGCCCGAGCGCGGCCATCGCCATCCCCTCGGACTAGCTCGTGATCTTCGCGATGCTGCCTGCGGTGCGCTGTGCGACGGTTGCCTCCGGCCGGCAGCGTTGTTCGTGTCGGATTTAGGGATTAAGCGAGTAGAAAATGACCTACGTAATAACGCAAGCATGCTGCAATGATGCGTCGTGTGTCAGCGCGTGCCCGGTGGACTGCATTCACCCCACTCCCGACGAGGCGCCGTTCATGAGAACGGAGATGCTCTACATCGATCCCGACACGTGCATCGACTGTTCCCAATGTGTGTACGCATGCCCCGTCGACGCTATTCGTCCCGACGATGATCTCGACGATGCGATGATGCCGTTTCTCGAGATCAACGCCGCATACTACGAGAAATACCCCATCGAACCCGGTACGGCTGTGCCTCGACGCTTCACCAAAAGGGACTTCGACTATTCGTCATTGCGCGTTGCCATCGTCGGGTCCGGGCCCGCCGCTAGTTATGCCGCGTTGGACCTGCTGGCCCTGCGTGGGGTGAAGGTCGACATGTTCGAACGGCTGCTGACGCCATACGGCCTCATACGGTTCGGAGTTGCGCCTGATCATCCCGGTACCAAGGCTGTGACCGACGTCTTCCAGTCGCTGGGCAGCGAGCCCGGGTTTCGGTTGCACCTCGGTGTCGAGGTCGGCAAGCATCTCAGCCATGAGGAGTTGCTCGCGCACAATCACGCCGTGATCTACGCGGTGGGAGCAGCAGGAGATCGGCGATTGGGCGTTCCGGGTGAGCACCTTCCGGGTTCTCATGCCGCGACCGAGTTCGTGGCGTGGTACAACGGTCACCCCGACTTCGTGGACCGCCGGTTCGATCTGTCCTGCGAACGCGCAGTCATTGTCGGCAACGGAAATGTCGCGCTCGATGTCGCACGGATCCTGGTGACAGACCCCGACGATCTCGAAAAGACCGACATGGCAGACCATGCGATTGCTGCCCTGAGAAAGAGCAACATACGTGAGGTAGTGGTGCTCGGGCGCCGCGGTCCCGCTCAGGCCGCGTACACGAACCCCGAGTTCCTCGCCCTCACCAATCTCGCTGACGTCGATGTTGTCATCGATCCCGCGGACGCTGTGCTCGATGAGCACAGCATCCGCCTTATCGAGTCCGGTGCCGTCGAGCCGTCCGTGCGGATCAAGGCGGAACTCGCGGAGAGAGTTGCGGGCACGCCGGCGACGGGCGCTTCCAAACGAATCGTGTTTCGCTATCTGGAATCTCCCGTCGAGGTGGTTGGCGACGAACAACAGCTAACAGGTCTGACGATTGTGCGCAACGTCCTCAATGAGGGGCCGGACGGATCCCTTCTCGCAACACCAGGTGACCAGACCGAGCTGATCGAGGCGGGGTTGGTGCTGCGTTCGATCGGATACCGCGGTAGCTCGACGGTGGATGTGCCGTTCGACGAAGTGCGGGGCGTGATTCCCAACGACGGAGGTCGGGTCCTGGAGCCGTCGACGGGTGCGCCCGTGCCGGGCGTCTATACCGCCGGCTGGATCAAGAGGGGCCCCTCCGGCGTGATCGGAACGAACAAAAAGTGTGCGGCGGACACCGTGGAGCGGCTGATCGACGACTTCGAGAACGGCAAACTCACCGCTCCCAAGGTCGGTGCGGAAGAGTTGGAAAGACTGGTTGCAGAACGCAATCCGGATGTCGTCGACTTCGCCGGTTGGACGCGAATCGACCAGGCGGAGATTGCAAGCGGTGATTCCCGCGGCCGTACTCGGGTCAAGCTTGTCGATGTGGAGAGCATGCTTGCCGTCGTCCGTTCGTAGAGGTCCGATAGCGACGGCGGCCGGTGGCTGAGGCGAATGGTCGATCCAGCCCGAGATCGTGATTCGCGCAAGTCCTAGTACAGCATCCACCGAATCAACGGTGTACCAGGAGAGAAGTCTGCTCGCATGTTCTCGAAGGTTAGGGTCGCCAATCGTGGCGAGATCGCAGTCCGCGCGTTCCGTGCGGCCTACGAACTAGGTGCCGGGACGGTCGCGATGTCCGTACGAGGACCGCAAACCCCGGACATCGGTTGAAGGCTGACGAGGCTTACCAGATCGGTGAACCGAGCCACCCGGTGCGCGCGTATCTCTCGGTTGACGAGATCGTCGGCGCGGCCCGTCGGGCGGGGGCGGACGTCGTCTACTCGGGGTACGGCTTCCTGTCGGAGAACCCGGATCTGGCCGCCACGTGCGCGGCCGAGGGCATCACCTTCATCTGCCCGTCGACCCCAGGGGCCTCGCGGCCAGCCCCGCCGAGAGGCGCGCCACGCTGAACCGACTGCTGTTCCCCGGCCCGACCCGGGACTACGAGAACCACAGCGAATAGTACTGCTACACCTCGCTGCTCTCGCGCAACCAGTTCTTCTACGGGCTGCGCCGCGGCGAGGAGCATAACGTTCAGCTCGCCCCCGGGGTGTAGCTGCTGATCGGGCTCGAGGCAATCTACGAGCCGGACGAACGCGGCATGCGTACGGTCATGTGCATCCTGAACGGGCAGCTGCGCCCGGTCCAGGTGCGCGACCGATCGATCGCCAGCGATGTGCCGAACGCGGAGATGGCGGACAAGGCGAACCCCGAGCACCTGCCGGCGCCGTTCGCCGGTGTGGTCACGCTTGCGGTCGAGGAGGGGCCGCCGAATCGAGGCCGGCGCGACCATCGGCACCATCGAGGCGATGAAGATGGAGGCCGCGATCACCGCGCCGCGCTCCGGCACGGTCACCCGCGTCGCCATCGCCTCGGTGGCGCAGGTCGAAGGTGGAGACCTCCTGGTCGTCATAGGGGAGGTAGGGGACCACACAGGTTGACCCCGGCAACCCTTGACCGCACCCAGTGCCATGCGTACGATCGATCGTTAGTGACGACGGACACTGAAGGTGGCAACCGCTCATCCTGCGGGGCTGCATTCAGGCGACGGAGGTAAAAGTGATCCAACAGCGTCCATCCAACCCGCTCGGCGAGTGCTGGTGAGGCTGACATGAATATTGCCCTTGTATACGGAACTGCGAGCCGGCCGGGCCGCTTGTGGAGCGTTCTTGAAGCCTTCTCGGCCGCGGTGGGTCAGCAGGTGTCGAATGACAACGTCGTCAATCTGCATGAGGCACCACTTGATTGGGCAGATGGGCGCCCATTGACCGAGCTGTCGGCGGCAACGCAGCATGCAGTAGACGTCGTCTCCACTTCGGACGCCGTCGTGCTCTTCTCGCCGGTGTACCGAGCATCGATGCCCGGCGCGCTCAAGAATTTTCTCGATCTTGTGCCCGTGGAGGCTCTGGAAAGCAAGGCCCTGGGCCTGGTGTCGATGGGGGCGACGGCTCACCACTACCTTGCGGTCGACAATGAGATCAGGCGGATCGGTTCGTGGTTCGGTGCCGTGGCTCTTCCGACGAGCCTGTATCTGAGCGGGCAATCGTTCGAGAACGGCGAGCTCAAGGAAGCGGCTCTGGCGGACGTCCAGTCCTTCGCCGACACGACTCGCGCGTTCACACAACATCTGGAGAACATCGTGGTCCGTCCGCGCCCATTGGCCGCAATGTCTCGGTAGCGCCTTCGAGGCGCGTGGCATTGATCGATCAAATGCCCACTCACAAATCGACGTACCCATTCATATCGCAGTACCGGCCACTCGGTCGTCCGTGGTCCGGACCGATTCTCGAGGAGCATCCATGACCAAGATCGGTGTCTTCATCCCTATCAACAACAACGGTTGGCTGCTGTCATCCACGTCCCCGCAGTACATGCCAACTTTCGAACTAAACAAGGAAATTGCTCGGCGCGCCGAGCACTACGATCTGGATTTCTTGCTCTCGATGATCAAATGGCGCGGATACGGGGGGGAGACCGAGTACTGGGATTACGGCCTGGAGTCGTTCACCCTGATGGCGGGTCTGGCTGCCGTGACGGAGAAGATCGATCTGTACGCATCGATCGCAGTTCTCACGATGCCGCCAGCCGTCGTTGCCCGCATGGCTGTGACAATCGATTCGATCGCGCCCGGCCGGTTTGGTGTGAACATCGTTTCTGGCTGGGCGAAGGCCGAATACGATCAGATGGGCATCTGGCCCGGCGACGAGTACTTCGGCTATCGCTACGATTACTCCTCCGAGTACATGCAAATCATGCGTGAGCTGTGGGAGACGGGGCACTCGAACTTCAAGGGCGAGCATTTCCAGATGGACGACTGCCATCTGCTGCCACGCCCCTCGCAGCCCATCAAGGTCGTGTCCGCGGGTCAAAGCGACCGTGGCATGAAATTTGTTGCGGACTACTGCGACTACGGCTTCGTGGTCGACAATGGAGTTAATGTCCCCAAGGACATCGCACCGACCGTGGAGCGGCTCAACGCCGCCAAAGCTGAAGTCAGCAACGAAATCGGCTGCTACGTTCTGCAATTGGTCATTGCTGCCGAGACGGATGAAGAAGCAATGAAGAAGTGGGAGACGTACAACCAGGGCGCCGACGCCGAGGCAATGGCCGCGATGGGATTGATCAGCGCCGGCGATCCGACTGTGTCGAGTGGAGTGACGACCAGTTCGACCATCAACAACGCACTGAAGGCGAAAGTTGCCGTTCCTCACGTCATCTGCGGTTCATACGAAACAGTCGCGCGCTCACTCGATGACGTCGCAGAAATTCCCGGTGTCTCCGGCGTAATGCTGATCTTCGACGATTATCTCGTCGGGATCGAACAGTTCGGCCAGTACATCCAGCCCTTGATGAAGAGCCGCTCCGAAATCGGTGAGTCTCTGTCGGCGACCGGATCGTGATGTGGCGCGCTGGGGTGGGAGGGTCTGAGCTGTGATCGAACCCCACATGCTGACCGGTTCGGAAGCCCTCCCGCTTCTTCGAACGGGCCAGCTCACCGTGGAAGGGTTGGCGAGGTCCTGCCTGAAGCGCGTCGCGGAGCGAGAGCCCAGCGTACGGGCCTGGTCATACCTCGATCCAGAGGCGGTACTGGCCGAGGCTCGGCGCCTCGACCGCGAAGAGCGGAAGGGGCCCCTGCACGGCATCCCGGTTGGGGTGAAGGACGTGATCCTCACCAAGAACATGCCAACACAACAGAATTCGCCGATCTATGCGGACGATTCTCCGAGGATCGATGCCGCGTGCATCCAGACGCTGCGGGCTGCGGGTGCCCTTATCTTCGGTAAGACGGTGACTACCGAGTTCGCGGCAACGGCGTCAGGCGGGCCGACCAGAAACCCGCATGATCTCGCGCGGACGCCAGGCGGTTCCTCGAGCGGATCCGGCGCTGCGGTGGCGGACTTTCACGTCCCGATCACGCTTGGGACGCAGACGGGTGGATCGACCATCCGTCCGGCTTCCTACAACGGTATTTCAGCCCTGAAGCCCACCTGGAATGCGATCAACAGAGAAGGTCTCAAGATCTTCGTCCCGTCCACCGACACTCTCGGGTTCTGTGCACGCTCAATCCAGGATCTCGAACTGCTTGCTGACGTCTTCCAGCTCGAGGACTGCGTGCCCGCCAAGCGAATCGAACTGTCCGATGCACGCATCGGCTTCTATCAGGGTCCCGCCTGGGATCGGGCAGAGGACGCCACCCGCGCGGCCATGGACCTCGGCGCCGCCCTGCTTCGTGATGCGGGCGCACATGTCGAGGAGCTGACGCTGCCGTCAGCCTTCGACGACGTGCTGACCCAGTTCGGGATCATTTTGGCAGGGGAGGCTCGAACGAGCTTTCTGCACGAAGCGCTCATGCACCCCGATATTCTTCGCGACGAGTTCATGGCCTTCGTCGATGACCGGAACACGGTGTCGCGACGGGACCTCGTCGACGCGTATGACAAGGTGGCATCACTTCGACGGGTGTTCGACGAAAGGGCAGGCGCTTTCGACGCCGTGCTGACGCCGAGCGTGCCGGGCGAGGCACCACCCGGAATCGACCGCACCGGAGATCCGGTCTTCAACTCGATGTGGACCGTGTTGCACACACCGGTCGTCAACATTCCAGGGTTTTCCGGTCCGAATGGCATGCCGGTCGGTCTCTCCTTGGTGTCGCCGCGCTACACCGACCGGCAACTCCTCGCAATCTCCGCGGAAGTAACCGACCTGTTCGTCGCCAAAGGAGGTTGGCGGCTCGGCGCGGATGAACGCCGCGAAAGTGTGGCGGCACAACGTGGTGCGCTTGTCGACCAGAGCATGCCGGTAAGGGGATAGCTGTGCCAGGAGGTATTGACTCGCCGGAGCACATCCGCGAAGGGAGCCGATCGATGCGGACCCCGCGAGTGGTGATCGTCGGATCGTCGGTTGCAGGCGTTCGAGCAGCGCAATCGTTGCGTACGTGTGAGTACACCGGTGAGGTTGTCCTCGTCGGTGAGGAGCTCGAGTTGCCGTATGACAAGCCGCCGCTGTCCAAGGGGCTGTTGGCCGGCGGTGAGCGTGCGCCCAAATTGTCGTTGTTGTCAGCCGAGGAAGCCGACGCCGCGGGCATCGAATTGGTTCTGGGCAGGTGCGCCGTTCATCTGGATGTGCCGGGTCGTGAGGTTGTCCTCGCCAGTGGTGAGCGGCTGGCCTTCGATGATGTGGTGATCGCGACAGGCGCCCGGGCGCGCCCTTCGCCGTGGGGGCGCACCGAGGGTGTCCATGTGCTGCGTTCGTTAGCGGATGCCTCCGCGTTGCGTGCTGATCTTGTGCGGGGTGGTCACCTGGTGGTGATCGGCGGCGGGTTCATCGGATCGGAAGTCGCCTCGACAGCCAGGGGTTTGGGGCTCGAGGTAACGGTGGTCGACCCTCAGGCGGTCCCGATGGGCCGTGTTCTCAACCCGGAGATCGGCCGGTTGTTCACGGAGTTGCATGAACGTAACGGGGTTCGGACCAGGTTCGGTGTCGGTGTGGAGGGTATCGACGGATCTCGGGGGGCTTTGCGGGTTCATTTGTCGGACGGATCCATCCTGCGAGCGGCCACCGTGGTGGTAGGCATCGGGGCAATCCCGAATGATGGGTGGCTCGGTTCGTCCGGTTTGAGGGTCGAGGACGGCCTGGTGTGCGATGAGTACAGTCGGGCGGTCGGAGCGCCCCGGGTGCACGCGGTTGGCGATGTTGCGCGCTGGTATCACCCGACGCATCGGGCGCACATGCGTGTTGAGCATTGGACGAATGCCGTCGAACAGGCGGCGTGTGTGGCGCACAACATTACTCATCCGGAGCGACTGCGTATGCATGCGCCGTTGGAGTACATCTGGAGCGATCAGTACGACTGGAAGATCCAGATCGCGGGGCGTACTGGTGGGGCCATGGAGCATTGTGTGGTGACGGGACCGGAGCCCGGTCGGTCGTTTGCGGTGTTGTACGGCGATGGCGAAGGCGCCCTGCGGGGTGTGGTTGCCGTCAATTGGGTGCGTGCTCTGGTGGAGTGTCGTCGCGCGCTCGGTGCGGGTGGCGATGTGTCGGTCGGGGAGGTACGCGAGAAGATCACCGCGCTGGTGAACCACAAACCTCGACCGAATCGGACAAGCGCCGACCGGATGCCTATGCACTCCAATGGGAGTCGCAGCCTCGACTCGTGAGTGACCATGGTCGGATACAGATGATCGGCGAACGCCATCCCTTCGCACAACAGGAAGAGCTGAGTACCAAATGAGAGAAGCAGTGATCGTCTCGACGGCGCGGACGCCGATCGGTAAGGCGAACCGTGGGGCGTTCAACGACACCCAGGCCCAGGAGCTTGCGGCCCATGCGATTTCGCACGCGGTGCAGCGCGCCGGGCTCGACGGCGGTGAGGTCGACGACGTGATCCTCGGGTGCGCACTGCAGCAGGGCTCCTCGGGTGGAAACGTCGCCCGGCAGGCGGTGCTACGTGCGGGATTGCCGGAGACCGTGTCGGGCATGACGATCGACCGTCAATGCTCCTCGGGGTTGATGGCGATCGCGACGGCGGCCAAGCAGATCATCAGCGACGGAATGTCGATCGCGGTCGGCGGTGGTGTGGAGTCGATTTCGCTGGTCCAGAATGATCACGCCAACAACTATCGCGCCGCCGATCCCTGGCTGGTCGAGAACAAACCGTCCATTTACCAGCCGATGTTGCAGACCGCCGAGATCGTTGCCGAGCGATACGGAGTGAGCCGGGACCGGCAGGACGAGTACGCCCTGCAGTCGCAGCAGCGCACGGCGGCGGCGCAGGATGCGGGCCGATTCGATCGTGAGATCGTCGCGTTGCCCAGCATCAAGACGGTCACCGACCGGGAGACCGGGGAGGTGCGCACGGAGCGGGTGACGCTGACCCGGGACGAGGGCAACCGTGCGTCGACCACCCTGGAGGGTTTGCAGGGTCTGCGCGCGGTGCTGCCGGACGGCCGGGTCAGCGCGATATCGACCGTGACGGCGGGCAACTCGTCACAACTGTCGGACGGTGCGTCGGCGTCGGTACTGATGGAGGCGGGGGAGGCACAGCGGCGTGGATTGACGCCGCTCGGCCTGTATCGGGGCATCGCGGTAGCCGGGTGCGGGCCGGACGAGATGGGCATCGGCCCGGTGTTCGCGATTCCGAAACTGCTGAAGGCCCATGACCTCACGCTCGACGACATCGGCCTGTGGGAGCTCAACGAGGCGTTCGCGTCGCAGGCGGTGTACTGCCGTGACGAGCTCGGTATCGATCCAGAGCGGTTCAACGTGAACGGTGGCGGCATCTCGGTCGGTCACCCGTACGGGATGACCGGTGCCCGGCTGGTGGGCCACGCGTTGATCGAAGGCAAGCGGCGTGGTGTGCGGTACGTAGTGATCACGATGTGTGTCGGTGGTGGCATGGGTGCGGCCGGCCTGTTCGAGGTCGCCCGTGATCGCGCATCGAGTGACGACCGGCGGTGACGATGTCGAGCGAGGAGCGGATCGCGATGAACGAGGAAGTAGCGACTGAACAGGCCGCACCTGATGGGCTGGATCTCGATTCGTTGCAACGCTTCTTCGAATCGACAGTGGGTGCATACGGCCTGGTGCGTGCGGAGCTCTTGCAAGGCGGTCGATCCAATCTCACTTACCGCATCACGGATGGGTATTCGTCATGGGTGCTGCGACGACCGCCATTGGGTGGCCTGACACCCTCCGCACACGACATGGGCCGAGAGTTCAGGGTGGTAAGCGCACTCGCGGGCAGCGGAATACCGGTCGCTTCCCCTGTCCGGTACTGCGAGGACCTTTCCGTGTTGGGTGTCCCGTTCTCGGTCGTGGGGTATGTACCTGGACGGGTGATAAGGACCCACGACCAACTGCACACGCTCAGCGCGGGAGACATTGTCCGATGCGGGAACAATCTGGTCGACCTGCTGGCACAGTTGCACGCCGTGCCGCCTGAGGCGGCGGGTCTAGCGGGATTCGGCCGCGCCGACGGCTACTTGGACCGGCAGATTCGACGGTGGCGGGACCAATGGCGGCGGGTTGCCGCGCGCGATCTCGAGGACATCGAGACGCTGCACGCCCGGCTCGCCGATGACGTTCCGGCCGAGAGTGGATCAGCAATTGTCCACGGTGACTACCGCATCGACAACGCCATCCTGGACCCGGACGATCCCGCGAAGGTTCTTGCTCTGGTCGACTGGGAGATGGCCACGATCGGTGACCCGCTGGCCGATCTCGCGTTGCACCTGGTCTATCGCGATCCTGCCTTCGATCCAATCCTGGGCGGTTTCGCGGCTTCCACCAGCGATCGTTTGCCATCGATTCCGGAAATGGCACAGCGTTACGCCACGGTCTCCTCTCGGGATCTGGGCAACCTGGACTTCTATCTCGCGCTCGGCTACTTCAAGCTGGCTGTCATTGCCGAGGGAATCCACTCGCGCTACCTACACGGGAATACGCGTGGAACGGGGTTCGATAGGGTAGGCGAAGCCGTCCCCGACCTGGCGGCAGCTGGTCTTCGGGCATTGAGCGTGGCCCGCAGGTAATGAGGTCGAATCACATTGTCGGGCACGGGCTGCCGATTTCGGCAAGGTCGCCGCACAGCACAGAGAGGATTCCGAAGTGAATCGAGTTTCGCCCGGAGGGCAGGTCGCGATCGTGACGGGGGCGGGACAGGGAATCGGCCGGGCTGAGGCGCTCGCGTTTGCCCGTCTTGGTTCTCATGTCGTCGTCAACGATGTGGCGAAAGAGCATGCCGACGCCGTGGTCGGCGAGATTGTGAAACTCGGAGGCCAAGCGGTTGCCAGCTACGATTCGGTTGCGACCGCCGAGGGCGGTGCGGCCATCGTCGACCTCGCTCTGAGCCGGTATGGCACCGTGGATGTCGTGGTCAACAACGCCGGCTTCCTGCGGCCGGCGCTGTTCGAGAACCTAACGGTGGCCAACGTCGAGGAAATCATCGACGTCCACCTCAAGGCGGCATTCTTCGTGACACAGCCTGCGTGGCGTGTGATGAAGAGCAAAGGCTATGGCCGTGTGGTTATGACCGGTTCGAGCGCCGGGATGTTCGGGCAGGGTGCCAATAGCAACTACTGTGCGGCCAAGGGAGGGGTCTTCGGGCTTACCCGGGCACTTGCCGTCGAGGGTGCCGATCACGGAATCGGCGTGAATCTAGTACTTCCCTTTGCCTCGACCACGATCAGCGCCAGCAATCCCATCCCGGGCATCAGCGTGCAACGGGAACGATACGGCGGTTCCTATGACGGCAGACTGGCGGAGCGTCGCACGGTGGATTCCGTTGCACCTTTGGTTGCCTATCTCGGCAGTCCCGAGTGCAGCCTCTCCGGCGAAGTATTCTCCGCGTGCGCAGGACGCTACGCCCGGGTATTCGTGGGAATCGGGCAGGGATGGACGGCACCCGATGTCGACGTCGTTTCACCGACAACGATCTCCGAGCATCTCTCCGAGATCCGAGCAGCCGAGCCGTATATCGAACCCGAAAACATGTTCGCCGAAGTCGCCGAAGTCGCACGCGCCTTGTAAGTGCAAGGCGCACAATACCGGCACCAGGAGACCGAAACGGGGTGTTCCTCCGTATCCATCCGTCGAGTTCGATGGAGACGTATCGCCGGGGATACCTGCGCGTTCACCACGGCCGCAGACTACGTCCCTGCGATCGGTCCGCAGGATCGACCGCAGTGCGTTGCAGCCGCTCTTGCTGCACGGAGCCAGATCGTTCGAGGAGTGAAGATGGGTAGTCTTAGTATATTTCTACTTTGCCATCGCGATCGCCAGGGTCGTCGAAGTTATCGACACCTCCGGGCTCAGGTCTTCGAACGGTTTCAGCCCACTCTGGCACTTGGTGACGGCGGTTGTCGGCTACGGGATAGCCCTCTCCTTTCGCATCGTCGATTCGCCAGGTAACTCGATGACGGTGGTGACACGGTGACCACGGTTGCCAATCCGGTCCAATTGGGAGTGCCCGGTGTGCGAGAGTATCGATCGTCGTCGAGGGTTGCGCGCCCAGCGGTCCCCGTGCTCGTCGATAGCTTCGGCCGTATCGCCCGCGATCTGCGTGTTTCTATCACCGAGAAGTGCTCGCTGCGCTGCACGTACTGCATGCCTGTCCAGGGTTTGCCCGAGATCCCGCGGGATCGATTGCTTACCGCTGCCGAGATCGTCCGGCTGGTCCGGATCGCGGTTGAGCGACTCGGGGTGCGCGAGGTTCGTTTCACTGGTGGTGAACCTCTGATGCGCCACGACCTCGAGGACATGATCGCCGGCTGCGCGGAGGCGGCACCAGGTGTGCCGCTGTCGATGACCACCAACGCGATCGGTCTCGAGCGCCGGGCCAGGGCACTCGCGACGGCCGGACTGAGCAGGGTCAACGTGTCGCTGGATTCGCTCGACCGCGCGCATTTCGCTGAGTTGACGCGCCGAGACCGACTGCCCTCGGTGTTGTCCGGAATAGCGGCCGCCTCACAAGCGGGACTCGCGCCGGTCAAGATCAATGCCGTATTGATGCAGGAAACACTCACCGGCGCAGCGGATCTGCTGGCGTGGTGCCTCACAAACGGGTGCCATCTCCGGTTCATCGAGGAGATGCCGCTCGACGCAGATCACGCATGGACCCGGGACCGCATGGTGGACGCAGCGATGCTGCTTACCGTCCTAGGGGAGCGCTTCGACCTCGCCGAGGTCGGTCGCGAGGACCCGTCGGCACCAGCCGAGGAGTGGACCGTGGACGGCGGACCGGCGACCGTCGGAATCATCGCCGCGGTAACGAGAAAGTTCTGCGCAGATTGTGACCGTACCCGGCTGACAGCGGAGGGGACGGTTCGTGCATGTCTGTTCAGCGACAGCGAGATCGACCTGAGAGTCGCCCTCCGTCGCGGCGCGAGCGATGAGGAGGTAGCACAGTTGTGGCGCGAAGCAATGTGGAACAAGACGCCTGGCCACGGTATCGGTTCGGATGGGTTCGAGTCGCCGAACCGCACCATGGGGGCGATCGGTGGCTGAGTTTCCGATCCGGGTCCGGTACAACGCGGCCGCGGAGGAGCCCAACTCGTCGCACGGCGAGTCCGTGCAGACAAGACAAGGTGCGACGCTCGGAGACCTCGAGGACGCGCTATTTGTCCTGCGCGGCCGCAGATGGAACGGGTCCAACGCATCAGGGCCGAGGTTCCGATCGGGAAGCGGCAACACTTCGCAGAAAAGCCACGGAACGGGTTGGCCTCTAACAGAAGAGCATCATCGTCTTCCAACGCCCGTCGCAATCTCGTCACCACGACACACGATCTTGGCTCCACGTCTGATGCGTTGCCTCAACCATCGTGAAACCCGCGACGTCACGCGGAAACTATAGTAGGTATGTCGCGTAACCGTAGGTTTCCCGGGGACCTGTCAATCGCTGGTACGCGAATGGCCGCCACCGAAGTTCCACGGACTCGGGACATCCTCCGAGTTGTCACCAGATCGATCAGAACGCGAGTTCCGAGTGTCCACCTGGAAAGTTGCGGCACCCCCACCGCGGAACTACATCACGATTGCGAGGAATCAATGAATCCAGAGGATAAGGACATCTTCGACTTCGCCCGCCTGTGGATACCCTATGGTGGGCCAAGCCGCGGGGACATCCTGGTCAAGTTCGGCATGACACCGTCCCGTTTCTACGGTCACCTTATGCGAATCGTCGGGGAGGCCGGAGTAGCGGTGCTGTCGTCCGAAGAGAGGCGGTTCCTCGATCGCCTCAACGAACATTCCCACTCGACCGCGCCGAGGAACCGCTGACAACAGATGCTGCATCAACACACCGTGCACGATAGATTGACCTTGGCGCCAACTTATCTCGGCGATGGGGTGGCCGCTAGGTTGGTGAGAACTTGCCGGGTTGCTGGTGAGAAGCCCCAGCGGGTGTCGATATTCCGCCCGGATCGCGAAGCGCATGACTTCGGCGGGACGTCCGGTTTACCCCATTGATGTGGCTATGAGTGATCGAAGTTATCACCCCACATTGGCGCAACTCCGTGCCTTTGCTGCGGTGGCTGAATACCGACATTTCGGCTATGCTGCAGCGCATCTCGGCGTGAGCCAGCCCACACTCTCTCAAGGATTGGCAGCACTTGAGGCTGGGCTCGGGGTGCGGCTGATCGAGCGCAGCACCCGACGTGTGATTGTTACCGGCGCTGGTATGCGTCTACTACCGATGGCGGTGAAGACACTGGAGTGCGCCAACATGTTCGTTGCGGCTGCCTCGGATGAGGAGGACCAATGGTTCGAGCCTATCCGGATCGGTTTGATCCCGACCGTCGCACCCTATTTGCTTCCGGCAATGTTGCCCGCGTTGCGCAAGAGGTTTCCTGGCCTGCGTCTCGTTGTAATCGAGGACCAGAGGGCTGGGCTACTGGAGGCGCTGCGAGCCGGCATTCTGGACGTGGCTGTGTTGGCTTTGCAGTCGGTTGCCTACAGCGGCGCTGTCGAGATTGAACTCTATTCCGAGGATCTCATCCTGATTGTCCCGCAGGGCGACCCGATCGCAGGGGAACGTGGTCTGCCGTTGTCCGCTCTGCGTGATCTGACGCTGCTCCTGCTGGAGGAGGGTAGTTGCCTGCGCGACCATACGCTGGATCTGTGCCGCTCGATCGGCGCGTTTCCGCCGTCAGGAGACTCCAGGTTCTCCTCGCTTGCGACAATCGTGCAGTGCGTTGTCGGCGGCCACGGGGCCGCCCTGGTGCCCGAGTCGGTCGCCGAGATCGAAACCGAGGGCGCCGCGGTGGCGGCCGCGAGATTCTCCTCACCCGCGCCGAGTCGGACTGTCGGGCTCGTTTACCGGAGTTCGAGCAGTCGGAGCGAACACTATCGACAACTCGCCGAGGCACTGGCTGAGACGAGGCCAAGGGCTTCCGCAATCCAACACACAGTTAACTGACGTACGTTAGGATGAGGAGGTGGACCAACAGAGCGCCTCCGCGCAGGATCTCACTGAGCGACTGGCTGGGACCGGCTACCTCGCAGACCCTGGCCTGGGTACCGCCATCTTCCTCGCGTGCAAGATGCACAAACCGCTGTTCTGTGAGGGCGAGCCGGGGACTGGGAAGACTGCCCTGGCCAAGGCGCTCGCCGAGGCGCTTGACCTCGAGCTCATACGGTTGCAGTGTCACGAGGGGATCGATAAGTCCCAGGCGCTGTACGACTGGGACTTCGGCCGTCAGCTAATGCATCTGCGTGCCCTCGAGGCGGCGAACACGAGCCAGCTCGACGCTGACGAAGCCGAGAAATCCGTGTACGACGAGCGTTTCCTGCTCGATCGGCCTTTGCTGCGCGCGCTTCGGTCGGCTCCGTGCGTGCTGCTAGTTGACGAGATCGACCGCGCGGACGACGAGTTCGAGGCATTCTTGCTGCAGATCCTCGACGAATTCACGGTGACCATCCCGGAGTTGGGCGAAGTCAGGGCGAGCACCGCACCACTGGTCGTCCTGACCTCCAACCGGACCCGCGAAGTGCACGACGCACTGAAGCGCCGCTGCCTCTACCACTGGCTGGAACATCCAGATATGGCACGGGAGATCGCGATCCTGCGCCGTCGCGTACCGGAGCTGAGCGAGTCGATGGCACGCCAGGTGTCCCAGGCGGTGGCCAAGCTGCGCAAGATGGCATTGCTCAAACCGCCAGGCGTCGCGGAGAGCATCGACTGGGCCTACGCGCTGCTCGCGCTCGACCGGGATGTGCTGGACGTGCAGACGGCGGCGACCACCCTCGGTGCGGTGTTGAAGTTCCATGAGGACACCGACCGGGTCATCGCCTCCGGGCTGGACTCCCTGCTGGCCGGGTGAGCCATGGATCCGATGCCCGGCCTGATCGGCTTCAGCCGTGCACTCGCCGCGTCGGGACTCCGGGTGAACATCCACCGCAGCCTCACGTTCCTGGCCAGCGTCGAGCACGTGGACATTGCCGACCCGCAGCAGCTGTACTGGGCCGGCCGGGCTTCATTATGCGCGGAGCCGGAGGACTTCTCGGTGTACGACAGGGTCTTCTCCAGCTGGTTCGGCGTGTCCCGGCTGACTGCGCCGCCCGTTGACCGGCATGAGCAACCTCGCCGCAGCAACCTCGCCGCGCTGACCCTTGAGCCAGGTGAGCAACGGGAGGACACCGAGAACCCGCTGCAGACCGCAGCACAAGACATCGAGTTACTGCGGCACCGTGACCTCGCGGAGCTGAGCACGGCCGAACTTGCGCACCTCGGGACGCTGCTGACCATGCTGGACACCCGGCCACCCCGGCGGCGCAGCAACAGGTTGAGGCCGAGCAGGCGGGGTGAGCTGGACCCGGGCCGCACCCTGCGCCGGATGCTGGCCACAGGCGGAGAACCTGCGCACCTCGCCCACCACAACAAACGGCAGAAGCCGCGCAGGGTGGTGCTGCTGATCGACGTATCCGGCTCGATGAGCCCGTACTCGGATGCACTGTTGCGGTTCGCGCATGTGCTCACACGCGCCGCCCCGGCAAGCACGGAGACGTTCACCTTCGGTACCCGGCTGACCAGGGTTAGTCGGGCGCTGCGGGCCAAGGACCCTGAAATCGCCCTCGCCGCTGCCGGTCACGCGGTGCCCGACTGGGCGGGCGGGACCAGGATCGGCGAATCTATCCAGCTATTCTGCGATCGCTGGGGGCAACGCGGGATGGCCAGGCGGGCGGTCTTCGTGGTGTTCTCCGACGGCTGGGAACGCGGCGACTGCGCGCAGCTCGGCGAACAAATGACACGACTGAGTCGCCTCGCACACCGGGTGTTCTGGGTTAATCCGTACGCCGGACGCGACGGTTACCAACCGGTGCAATCCGGTATCGCAGTGGCCCTTCCCCATCTGCATGCCTTGCTTGCCGGGCACAGTATTTACACATTGGAACTGCTGTTGAATAAGGTGCGCGATGCGTGAACTCTTGGATGAAGTACTGCGTCTGACCGCTCGCGGCGAGACCGTCGGGCTCGCCACCGTGGTGGCCACCTTTCACTCTGCCCCGCGCGAACCTGGTGCGGCGATGCTGGTGGCCGCGGATGGCACGGTGAGCGGCAGCGTCTCCGGCGGCTGTGTCGAGGGTGCCGTCTACGAGCTGGCCAGCGAGGTCGTCAACGACGAGGTTCCGGTGCTGCAGCGTTATGGTGTCACCGATGAGGACGCGTTCTCTGTCGGGCTCACCTGCGGCGGGATCCTGGACGTGTTCGTGGAGAAGATCGTCGATGCACCATGGCTTCGGCTGCTCGGTGATTCGGTCGCCGCCGAACGACCTGTCGCGCTGGCCACGGTGATCGAACATCCCGATCGGACGGTGCGCGGCGCGCACCTGCTGGTGTGGCCTGACGATCGGATGGGTTCCCTCGGCTCGGAGAGCGCCGACGAGGCGGTCACCGATGACGTGCGGGGCGTGCTCGCCACCGGGCGCAGCGTCTCCCTGCATTATGGCCCGGCCGGTCAGCGCCGCGGCGAGGGCATGACGGTGTTCGTCTCGTCGTACGAGCCGCAGCCGCGGATGCTGGTGTTCGGCGCGATCGACTTCGCAGCCGCCCTGGTGCGGCTTGGTTCGTTCCTTGGTTACCGGGTGACGGTCTGCGATGCACGGCCGGTGTTCGCCACCGCGAGCCGGTTTCCAGAGGCGGACGAGGTGGTCGTCGACTGGCCACACCGATACCTGGAGAAGGAGCTCCAGGCGGGCAGGGTGGATCGGCGCACTGTGGTCTCGGTGCTGACCCATGACCCGAAGTTCGACATTCCGCTGTTGTCTGTAGCGTTGCGTGCCGACATTGGCTACGTGGGCGCGATGGGTTCCCGGAAAACTCACGCGGACCGGATAAATCGCCTGCGCGAGCAGGGGTTCAGCTCGGCCGAGCTGGAACTCCTGTCCTCGCCCGTCGGCCTCGATCTCGGCGCGCGCACTCCCGAGGAGACTGCGGTGTCGATCGCCGCGGAGATCATTTCCCTGCGCTGGGGCGGACAGGGTGTGCGTCTTTCCGCGCTTAAGGGCCCTATCCACCGCGACAGCGCGGTCGTACGGTGACCGTTCCCCGGCAATTTGTGTACAAATTGTCGTCACGTGGGTTGCCTTCGAGCGTGGCCCCGTACGGCTTACTCAACGTGGGGTCGCGGGTCGCCCTATGCCCCAGCCGATCACATCAGCCGGGTTCGCTCGGACAAGATCTTAGGGTATTCAGCCCTCAAGCACCGCCAGCGACCAGCTCTAGGAGAAGGTGCGGGCGAGATCCCGATCAGTGCGTAGGAGATCACGGCTGCAGACCCTCTGCGGGGGCGGAGTCGTAGGCCGGTTGCCGACTGGGCGTGGTGAAGGTCTGTGTCTGCAGCCATCACTCATATTTGCCGGTCCACGTCCGAGGACCTCCTGCCAGGGCTGGAACCGGTGCGTTCGACCTCCAACTCCAACTCGGAGAACGCGAGCATGCCCACGTCGGCAGATCGGTACCGCGAAAGTAGTGCGACCCCTGTCGCGGCCCTGCCGACCTCGCAGAGCGGGCTCGTGTAAGTCGGTGCCGTGCCCGCATCCGCCACGTCATCCGACGGTCCTCGCCATGGGAGCCCGCGCTGCCGACCGTGAACTTGACATTTATCAACTCCTGCACTGTCAAGGCAGCCATGCCCATGGAACGCTTTGCGCACGTGATCCTCTCGGCGCATGCCTGGGAACAGCGCATTGATACGCTGCAACCCAATCCGAGACCACGACCCGAGAACAAGCGCTACGCACTCCCGCCGAGTTTGAGTCCAACCGCTATGCGCTAAACGAGCCCCGGCAACTTGGCGGCGTCACACAAGCTTTGCATCACATTCGGTCCGATTCAATCAGTCCTTCGACGGTTCCGATCTGCCCGCCGTGGTTGTCGATCGTGTCCGCATCGCGCAACACTGTCGAAGTCCTTCCGATCCCGCCGCTCGCGCTAGCGATACAGGACTTCAGCGATTTCCTGCTTGTCGACCAGCGAAACGTTCTCTCCTCACCGCCCGCTTCGTCCCGTTGCTAGTCGGCCTGCAGTTCGATGCCCTTGGTCTCCTTGAGGAAGAGGACCGTCACGAGGGTGAGGACCGCACAGAAGACGAAGTACCCAGCGGGTGCCAGCGAGTTTCCGGTGGCGTCGATCAGCCAGGTCGCGATGAACGGGGCTGTGCCCCCGAGGAACATGGTCGTGATGTTGTTCCCAAGTGCGAGTCCGCTGTAGCGCACCGAGGCCTTGAGCATCTCGGCGTAGGTCACATACGTGGCGCCGTTGACGACCGACACTGCGACGAAGAGTGCCGACTGCCCCACGACCGCCTGCCAGACGCTGCCGCCTGCCATCAGCATGAACATCGGAATGCCCAGCACCACCGACGCCGCGCTGCCGGCGAAGAGTACCGGCTTGCGGCCGTACTTGTCCGCAAGATAACCCGAGATCGGAAGCGTGATCACACCCAGGGCCAGCGCTAGCGAGGTGGACAGGAACGCCATCGACGAGGAATGCCCGCCCTGGGTCTGTAGGTAGGTCGCCGCGTACACCGAGGCAATGTAGTACCCGCCCACGATGAGGGCACCGAGAAAAACGATCTTCAGAAGGCTCGTGCCAGAGGTGCTCAAGAGCTCCTTCACGGGAATCTTCTTCGTGTCGCCCCTGCCCGCCAACTCCTGGAACTGTGGAGTGTCCTCCATGGAGTTCCGGATCCAGATACCGACGACGCCCAGCATCAAGCTCAACACGAACGGCACACGCCACGCCCAATGGACGATCTGCTCGTGGGTGAAGATCGAAGTCAATGCGAGCGCGACCAGCGAGGCCACCAGTGAACCCAGGTAGGCCCCGGAATTGACCATCGACGTTTGGGTGGCGCGCCAACGCGGCGGTGCCGATTCAGAGACGAATGCGTTGGCGCCCCCGATCTCGCCACCCGCTGCAAAGCCCTGCAAGCAACGTGCGAGCGCGATTGTTGTCGTGGCCCACACGCCAAAGGTGACATATGTGGGCATGAAGCCAATCGCCGCCGTGGCGAGCGCCATGAGAAGGATTGTCCACGAGAGAGCGTTCTTGCGGCCGTACTTGTCACCGATGTGGCCGAAGAAGATACCGCCGGGGACGCGCAGGAAGAAAGCAACGGCGAAGGTCGCGAACGTGCCAAGCAACGCGGCGGTGTCATTGTCCGAGACGAAGAACAGCGAGGCGATGATGGTCGCCATGTAGCCGTAGATGGCGAAGTCGTAGTACTCGACAATTGTGCCCACCATGGCCGCCCGGATGACCTTGACGGGTGACTGGCGCTGCGGCTCTGTCGGTGCCATATCGGCGATGCCCGCGGCTGGTGGCATGGCGTCTTTTCCGAGCATTCGGTGTCCTTAGTTAGTGTCGGGTGTGGCAACACGATTGACGGTGTCGGATTCCGACTGTTGTCATGTCATAGAGCCGAACGGGCCGACATGCTGCCTGCGGACTCAGCTGTCCAGCACTCCGAGAAGCTCCAGGATCCGCGTCGGGGTGATGGGGGTCTCGAACACCCGGCCCCGTCCAACCTGCGCGAGCGCGTCGTCGATCGCGCAAAGCAGCGCGGCCGGAGCGAGCACCGTGCCACCTTCGCCCACGCCGCGGGAGCCGATCATCTTGTCTGTCTCGAACTCCAGGTGTTCGATCTCGATCTCGGGGACATCCGCAGCCGTGGGCATCAGGTAGTCCATGAACGTCGAGGACAAGTACTGTCCGTCGTCGCCGTAGGCGGAGTGCTCGTACATCATCCCGCCGATTCCCATGGCGATGCCGCCGATGACCTGGCCGTCGACGACGGCCGGGTTTATGACCCGACCGCAGTCTTCGACGACGAGGAATCGGATGATCTCGACCATGCCCGTCTCCTGATCGATCTCCACCCAGCATGCGTGGCTGGCCTGTGAGAAGCCGCCATTTTCGCCGTCGTAGCTGGCGACGTACTCAAGGTCCGTGTTCGCGCCGGGTGGCATCTGTTCGGGGGCTAGGTAGCACCCCATGGCGATTTGCGCCATGGGCACCGAAGCCCCGGGCGCGCCCTTCACTGAGACGATGCCGTTCTCGATCTGCAGGTCGTCCACGTTCGCCTCAAGCATGGCTGACGCGATGTCGAGGATCCGCCGTTTCAGCTCGCGGGAGGCGAGAACGATCGCGCCGCTGGCCATGGTCCCGGCGCGGCTAGCGCCGGTGCCAATCATCCCAAAAGGCGTCGCGTCGGTGTCGCCCCAGACAACGCGGACGTCCTCGAATGCCACACCGAGTTCGTCACCGATCAGCTGGGCAAAGGTGGTCTCGTGGCTCTGGCCGTGCGGTACCTGCGGGGTGAAGACCGTAACCTTGCCGTCGATCTCGATCCGCAACCGGGCGGGCTCTGCGCAGAAGGGGAAACCGGCGCCAGCCCAGAAGTCGGGAGTGCCCGGCTCGGGGTTGATATGGGTGCTGAGCCCGAATCCGATCAGCCTGCCTTCGGAACGGGCTTGCTCCTGATCGCGCGCGATTGTGTCCAGGTCGATCCGCTCGACGAGCGTTTCGAATGTTTCGGCGGCCGTGACATTCTCGAGCGTGACATTGGTGATCATCTTGGTTGGCTGGTCGTCGAGCGTCAGCATGTTGCGCCTGCGCACCTCCACTGGCGAGATGCCAACCTCCTGAGCGATCTTGTCGAGCAATCGCTCGCGTACGATCGTTTCGACGGCACCCGGTCCCCTCAGGGAGACGTAGCTCGCCTTGTTGGTAGCTACAATTTTATGACTGAACTGATAGGCGGGCAGGCGGTACGGCCCAGGAAGGCACATGCGCATGAGTCCGGGGAAGAGGGTGCTCGGTAAGTTGATCGGGTAGGCGCCGTGGTCAAGCAGCACCGCCACACGCAGACCTAGCAGGGTGCCGTTGGACGTTACCGCCGCCTCGATGTTGACCTGCTCCTCGCGGGCTCCGCCAGCGGCGGTGAGATTCTCATGGCGGTCTTCGACCCACTTGAGCACCGCGCCGAGATGCTTCGCCGCAGCGCACAGGGCGACGTCCTCGCGATAGACCGAGAACTTGAGGCCGAAGGAGCCGCCGATGTCGTTGGCGGTCACCCGGATCTGGTGGATTGGGTGGTTGATCAACTCAGCCAGGACGAACCGCAGGGTGTGGGTGGTCTGGGTGGAGGCCTCGTAGGTGAGCTGGCCGGTTCCACGGTCGAAGGTGGCGACGCCACCGCGCCCCTCCATTGGCACCGGCGCCCAGCGGTGCTGCGAGAAGCTCTCGGTGACAACATGGTCTGCCATGGAGAACGCGGCCTCGATGTCGCCGAAGAGTTGGTCGTCGGAGTGGATAATGTTGCCCGGCACATCGTCGAAGAGCTGCGGCGCGCCATCGGCGAGCCCGGCGGTCGTGCTCATCACCGGCTCGAGGACCTCATATCCCACCGTGATCAGCCCAGCGGCGTCCTCGGCCAAATAGCGGTTCTCGGCCACGACCAGGGCGACAGGCTCGCCGACAAATCGGACTACGTCACGCGCGATCGCCGGATAGGACGGGCAGTGCAGGCCGGGGATTGGCAGCGCAAAGTTGAGGTCGTTGGTGATTGCGCTCATGTCGGCGCCCGTGAAGATATGCACCACACCCTCAAGTTCGCGCGCCGCGGTGACATCGATGCTGGTGATCCGGGCGTGCGCCACCGTGCTGCGCAAGAAGTAGCAATGCAGCATCGAGCGGTCCTGCACGTCGCTGACGTAGCGGCCCGCCCCGGTGAGGAGGCGGACGTCTTCCTTGCGTCCGATCCGTGCGCCGACCAGACCTGAGATTACGCCAGCCATCAGTGTTCCGTTTCCGTGGCGCCAGCGGCGGCGGTCCCCGCTGCCAGTGCCCGCTCAACGCCATCGATGATTTGCTGGTATCCCGTGCAGCGGCACGTATTACCGGAGAGCTCCCTCCGGATCTGCGCGCGGGATTCGGGTCGGGTGCCCTCGGCGATCATGGAGCAAACGGACATGACGAAACCGGGGGTGCAGAACCCGCATTGGAACGCGTTACTGTCGCGCAGGGCCTGCTGCACGGGGTGTAGCACGCCGTCCTTTGCCAGCCCCTCGACTGTCGTGATCTCGTGGCCGTCGGCCTGCACTGCGAGCTGCAAACAGGAACGCGCAGCCTCGCCATCGAGCATCACTGTGCACGCACCGCATACGCCGTGTTCGCATCCGAGATGGGTTCCGGTCAGCCCGAGATCTTCCCGGAGAAAGTCGGCGAGCGTGCGCCGGGCCTCGACGGTGGCGGTACGGTCTCTGCCGTTCACCGTCACTGTGATCTCACGTGTGGTCATCGGTTCTCCCGGGCGTGTGTGGTGGCGGAGGTCAGGGCACGGCGAATGAGCACGCCGGCGACGTGGCGGCGGTAGGCGGCCGAGGCGTGCAGGTCGGACGTAGGGCTGATGCCCTCGAGCCCGGCGGCTGCTGCGTCGGCAATGGCCTTCTCCACGGGGGCCTGTCCGGCGAGGGCGGCCTCGACCCCGTTCGCCCGAACAGGGGTAGTACCCACCCCGGACACCGCGACCCGGGCCTCGGTGACCGTGTCCCCGTCGAGACGTATGACCGCGGCGACGCCCACCATCGCGAACCCGACATGCTTACGGGATAGCTCCTCGTAGGCCGCGCCGGTGCCCGATGCGGCGGACCGGACACGCACAGCGGTGAGGATCTCGTCATCGGCCAGGTTGGTGCTGAAGGCCCCGGTAAAGAACTCGGCTGCCGGTATGACGCGCTCGCCGGCCGGCCCCTGCACTACAATCTCCGCATCGAGGCAGACTGCGACGGCTGGGAGCTCGGCGCCCGGATCGGCGTGGGCCAGGCTTCCGCCGATGGTGCCGCGGTTACGGATCGCAGGGTAGCCGATGAGCCGGACAGCCTCGGCCACCAGAGGGCATGCGCGGCGCACCACATCGGAGCGCTCCGCTGTGCGCTGCCGGACAAGCGCGCCGATGGTCAGCAGGCCATCCGCCTCGGAGATCTCGCTCAGCGCGGCGATCCCGTTGATGTCCACGATCCTGGTGGGGTGAGCCAGGCGGAAGTTCAGCTGCGGCATCAGGCTCTGTCCCCCGGCAAGGACCTTAGTGGCACCTCCGTCCGTGTTGGTCAGGGCCTCCACCGCCGCAGTCAGCGATGTCGGCGACAGATATTCGAAGGCAGCGGGTTTCATCGCCCACACGCTTCTTTGTGCGATCTGCCACACGGCGCCGTTCGAGGCCTCCGGTCGGACCGCGAGCCCTGCGCCGCACGTCGTCCATCTTCCTCAAGTCTTGAACGAGTCACTGGATTCTCCAATCGAAACGTGCGTTCGCCACGGCAAGCCTGTCCGAATAACTAACGTACGTATGCACGGTCACGAACGTACATTTAGTCAGTTCTACTTGTCAATAGCCGCACGGTCGCTGCAATATCACGAAGTAGGCAAGGCGGCGACAGCGGGCTTCCAACCGTATGAGGTCGAAGCGCTGCCGGTCCGGCGCAGTGGTCTGCCGCGAAGATCTCGGACAATGGAGATCGCTAAATTCAGTCCGCGATCGCGGTGTGCTGGTAACTGTAGTGGACCTCGTTCGGGAAGCGGCAGTCGAGCGCGAAATGCCGTCGCCGTGAGTTGTAAAACCCCTCGACGTACTTGATGAGGTCCTGTCTTGCATGATGTTTCGTCGAAGAGACCCGTGCGGTGGCGGATTCAACCGGCCGTCTCGGCACTACGTTGTTTAACTGACTATAGTTGCCCGGTAGGAACTTCGGTAGGTGTGCGCCCATCGAGGATATGCGAGGGCGGTTGTTCAATGTCGCCGCGATGGCGTCGAGTTCGCGTCTTCCATAGCGAGAGATGTCTGTTTCAGTCTGAAAGCATTGGCGCAGTAGTCCGTTGGTGCTCATATTCACCCCTCGCTGCCACGCACGGGCTGTAACGGTCGCAGAAGTAGACCTTGATGCCGCAACCCGATCCCGGTGTGCCGATGCTCGTGGTTGGGCCAGTTGGTGAAGCTCTCCATGAATCCCCGTGCGTCACCCAGTGATCCGAACCGTTCAGGGAACTCCGGTCCGTACTTCAACGTCTTGAAACAACGACTCCGAGTACGGGTTGATGCTCCTATAGATGTCAAGCGGCCTGGACGAGCGTTGTTTGGACTTTCGCGTCGGCGGCCCGGGCATAAGACGTTGTAGATTTCGCGTGCGATGTAGCGCTTGAGGCAGCGGATGACCTCAGCTTTCGTCTTCCCTCGGCGAGTCGACGAGTCATGTAGGCGCGGGTGGGTTCGTCGAGGGCGACCGCGAAGTGGCGCACGCCTCGAAGGACTTCATGCCACGTGATGCTGCTCACCACATTCATACCCGGCTCCTGCAGCCCGGCCTCGCCGCCCTGCACGACCCAGACCCAGCCGCACCCAGCCGGTTGCGGGCCTGCTGCACGCAACGACCAACACGCCCTCGACCAATTTACCCAGGAGGCCGAAACGCGGCATGAACGTCAAGACGACTCAACATCACCCGACTTCGCCGGACCAAGCCCTCTAGCCGATCGACGTTGCAGCGGGACCCGAGGATGCCCCTCCCAGCATAGCTATCGGTTGGCGGGCCTCCTGGCTGCCGACGTGGCGCATCTCCCGCACCTGCCGCCCCGCGCGAAGGCCGGACTCGATCGCGCCGTCGATGAATCCGCACCAGCCGCTTGCGATATCTGATGTAGCGAAGACGAGTCGGCCCTCGGGCCGCGCGAAGTTCTTGTGCGGTGCAAAGCGCGCGAGCTGGCCACGTTTCGGGAACGGCCAACCACCCCCGGCGAAAGCGTCGTCGTCCATGTAAGTGCCAGCGGCGATCTCGGCTACCTCCACGTGCGGGAGAATGTCCTGGATCGCCGCCGTGACTTCTTCCGGATCGTGGGCATCCTTAAGGGTAGGACTGCCGAAGAGTCCAACTATCTGTTCGTCCGACGATCGCTGGTGGGCGGACCACATCATGCCGATCGGATGCCCAGCGTGAGGCTGAACGTAAAAGCGACGACTCTCTCCTCGGATCACGGCGACGATCCTCGACCCGCGTGCTACCTGCATACCCTCGCGGGCAGCTGCAGCTCGATCGGCCGACAGAGCCGGCGAGAACTCGATGCGCGGCCAGATCCCCGACGGGGTCGCGATGACTGCGGTTGGGGCAGAGAAGGTGCGTTGGCTTGCTGTGTCCACCCGGACGCCATCCTGGTCGCTGGTCACGGCCGTCACCGGCTCGTTGAGGCGAAGTTCGGCCCCGCCGTCGGCGATTATCGCGTTGATGAGGCTGACCGTGCCGCGGGCCAACTTGTAGCCGAACACCGCCTCCTGGTTCGCCTCGTAGTTGTGGCCCGACAGCGCCCACCAGCGCATCAGCGTCAGGAAGCTGCTCTTCGAGACATCGTCGCCCGATTCCAAACTGAGGAGGCCGGCGAGGTATGCGTCGTCATCGGGCGAAAGGTCCATCTGGTCGAGTCGATCGCGGACCGAGAGCTGGTCGAGTTCTGCCACCATCTCGCCTGCGAACTGCGGATCGAAGGGACGCGGAACCGCCCCCCGCGACCGCTCGAAGAAACGCTCGAGCAAGGCCTTCTCGCGAAGCTCGTGTTCTTCGAAGCCGTACCACTTCAGACCTGAGCCTGCCGGAACCAGCGCCCAATCGGGCGGTTCCGCCCCGGCCACGATCTCAGTATCGAGGCCGTATCGGCTGATCTCCGACCACGTGTGCGGCTGCAGCCAGTGGACATAGGTGCCGCCGATCTCGATGAGCTCGCCATCGGTCAGCCGCGACGTCCAGGTTCGTCCCCCCACCCTGTCGCGCGCTTCGAGCAGGACGGTGCGAAGCCCCCGTGTCGAGCATTCACGTGCCGCCGTGGCACCCGCAAATCCGGCACCTATGACGATGACGTCGTAGTCGTAACGCATAACGTTTCTCCGTTCATACTCTGAGTGGTGAGTTCCAAGCTCTTGGGAAGGCCGTGCGAGCCGCCAAATATTCAGGGTTGTTCCCCTCGAAGCACCCGCCCGAGCCGTAGCGGCCCACGCTGCCTGACCCCGTATCGGGAAACTGCCGCCACTGGATGCAGCAGGCTGTTCTGGGCCCCGGTCGGATGGTCCTGGGCGACGCGTTGCCAGAGACACCGGCCGCCGAATGCATGGACGGAGCGGGGTGTGCGCCCGTCGTCGTCCCGATTCTGATCAGTTGACGGTGCTGCAAGGGACAGAAGATTCATGCCAGGCGTGCGACTGGTCACTTCGAATGAAAATCTATTCGCTGCCGCTATTTCAACAGCGATAACGGGAGTGGATCACCCCGGTGTGGTTGTTGAGCGAAGTAGGAAGACTCTAGGGGCCAACCGGCGCCATCTGCTTAAGCTAGTACCACCTATATCGGGTCGTCTTCGAACTGCTGGTGGAGAGATGGCGCAGTGACGATCGTTGGCAGGTTGTTCTGCGGCGTGGAACGACGTAGTGGCGCTCCCAACGTTCGTCCAAGCGATACGATCAACAGGAGAGCGGCGAGGCCAATGCCGATTATGGGTGCGACTTTTTGAATTGCTCCCGTCACGTGTGTCACGTTGTATACGAGAAGCCATGCGATGAATACGAATCCGAAGGCGCCGGCACCTGATGCAATGGACACCAACTTGCGGTCTCGACGCTTCAGGGCAACGAGCCCGACGCACATCGCGGCATAAGGGAAAAGCCATAGGTAGATGAGTGTGGGGGAGATCGCGGTCATGGCTTGCATGGGTGATTGCCGAACTACAAACTGGGACAACGCTGGTACGCCGACCGCGAAGATACCCAGGATCGCCACGGCACTGGCGGGCGTGTGCGACTTCGGGCTGATCCTTCCGAGCCATGAGGGGAGCATGCCGTCGGTTGCAGCTGTTGCGATGATGCGTGATGCGGTGTTGAAAACCGCGATCATGCAGGCGAATGCTCCAACAGTCAGGCTCGCGTCCAGGGGCACGTTGAGTAAGCCAACCCCAGCTGCATTTGCCAGGATCGCCGATGGTGACTCGCCGGCGTTTATTGCATCTAGGTTGTTCAGGAGCACTGGTGCGAATACAAGGCATCCGAGCAGGATGAGCGCTACAACGAGCGCGACCAGGAAGTAGAGGATTCGCGGAATGTTTCGAACGGGATTCCTGGTTTCGCGCCCAAGAGCAGTGAATCCCTCAAATCCGACCAGTCCGGTGAAGGCGAGGACGAGACCCGATGTCAGGTCAGCTAGATGGACGCCCTTCAGGGTGAGCGCCGTATCCCAGGCGACGTTGTTGTGGAGCAACGTCGCGACGAGGACGATGAGCACGAACGGAACGGACACTAGCGTCGCGCCAATAGCCCAGCGTGCCGAAAGCTCGACGCCTCGATAGGCGATGTAGCCGGCAAGGAGAGACAGGGCGGCAATGACACCGACCTGCGCCGACGGCGCGTTTGCCCAGGATTGTTCGAGATCGAGGAGCAGCCCTTGAGCAAAGATCAGGGTGAAGATGCTGGCGACTGGTATCAAGGCCAGATATCCGATGATCAGTGGAGCCCCAGAAACAATCCGGGACTTCTCGCCGAAGGCATCACCCAGATAGGACATCAGTGAGCCGGTGACGATGTACCGGCGGGCGAACACTGCGATGGCTGCCACTAGGCAGATGAGGACGGGAATGTCCAACAGAACGGCGAACCACGATCCGCTCCCAGCCGTCAGCGCAATGCCCGCGGTCGTCGAGATCATGATGACGCAGGGCGCGATGTAAGCGGCGCCCATGCCCATGGCCTTGGCCATGGATAGACTTTCCGATTGTAGTGCGGCCAAATGGTCGTCATCACCCGCCGGAAGCTCCATGTCTGTCATACACGTCTCCATTCTTGAGAATTGAGCCGTGAACGGGCCCATTGTATGTGTCATGCGCGCCTAGCTGCTGGCTACTATTAGGCGGTCTATTGGAAGACGCGACCGACTTATCGACGACTAGGGTGATTCGCTTTGTGAATCGGACGTTGGCGCTCGTACTAATGGAAACTTAGTTTGGAGCGGATCCGTCGAGGTAGGCCAGGCGGGTGAGTGTTGCGGCCTGTTGCGGTCAGCTTTTCAGCGCGACGAGGAGCTCCAGCATGCCGGTTGGGGTGAGGGGGTTCGGCTACCCAGCCCTTCCAACCTGTACTGATAGGCCATAAGGACCGTCTGCGCCAGATTTCGCCGGACGACGCCTTCTCAGGTCTTGACCGAGTCATCAGCTTCTCCAGTCGAAAACGTGTGTTTATCCATCGGCGAGCGCCTGGATAACTAACGTACGTAATTTGACCATGACGAACGTACAACTGGTCGCTTCGACCTGTCAATAGCCCGCGATACTTCATCCAAATTGCCCGCTAGACCTCGTTGTTGCCTCATCTGGCAATGCCCGGGTATGGCGCGCCGGAGTGGGCTGGGGTGCAGGTCGCATCGGGTCCGATGGGGTTGACGATGAGTGAACTTATGGCTGTGGCGAAGGCGATCGCAACGTGTTACAGGCGTGCCGGCGAGGCGGGAAAGCAGTCGATTCTCCGCGAGTTGCGCCGACCAGCTGGCATGGTGACCATGCGCGCAATGCGTCGCGACGTCCGTTGACGCCGAAGGTGGTGCGGGCGCGCACGCCGCGTCCACCGAAGTGCGACCGAAAGGCATTGCCACATTGACCGTCTGACGGGAATTGCTGTGGATGCCAGCCCGCAATCGGTTGGCTCCGATCTTGCCGGCGCTGGTGCTCGTTCTCAGAAACTTCACCGAACTCGACATCGACGCCGCCGACACCGCGGATCTGCTGGTGTCGACGTCGGCGGCGACCATCGAACCGCCGGCTGGCCCGGAACGCGTCAAGCATGGGTTGCGGGGTCATCCGCACACGAAACTCTCACCGGCGCCGGTGAGGAACGAGACGAGTCCTTAGGCCTGAACATAGCCTCAGCCTCAGATAATCAATCGAGAATCCAGTCGCCGAAAGGGGCATCCGAGCGAGGCGCCAGTGCGGGAATCCCGTACCAGCATCACCGGGGTGGACGGTGCTGCCTCCATCCTCCGGATAACTTCATCGGCGACGATGCTGGCGGAACTTGTGAGATCGAGGACGCGGCGAAGGCGTCGACAAAGCACGCCGATCCGCGAAGGGGATGCCCGACCGGCGAGCCACCCCCAGGGTAAGCGACTTCATCGCGAGCCCAAGCCTGATGAACTATGTGAGTCTGTTGGCAGGCGATCGACGATATCCTTGAGTGAACGGCATCAAGAGGTGGTTGCATTGGATACGCCTTCTAGAGGTTTGCGTTCCAGTCCATCTGCGCGCTCACGTCTTGACAGAGAAAATAGCCCGAGGTTTGGCGTCGCAGCAGATAGCACACCAGGGGATTGAGGCCGTCGATGCCCGAGATTGATCCACTGGCGACGCAGCGCGACGTGATACCTGCGATCACGACCGAACTCGCGGTGGCCGGTTTCGAGAATGCACAGGAGATCGGTCGCGGCGGGTTCGGTGTCGTTTACCGATGTGAGCAGCCCTCCCTCGATCGCATTGTCGCCATCAAAGTCCTCACCTCCGACCTCGACGCCGAGAACCTCGAGCGATTCCTGCGCGAACAACGAGCGATGGGCAGACTGTCCGGCCACCCGAACATTGTCAATATTCATCAGGTCGGCACCACGGAGAGTGGTCGACCGTACATCGTGATGCAATACCACCCCCGCGGTTCACTGGACGCGCGGATCCACGGCTCCGGACCGCTCGGCTGGAAGGAGGCACTCCGAGTCGGAGTGAAGCTGGCGGGCGCCCTCGAGACCGCGCACCGCGTCGGCACCCAGCATCGCGATGTAAAACCCGGCAACATCCTGCTGACCGATTACGGCGAACCTCAGTTGACCGATTTCGGTATCGCCCGGATCGCCGGCGGCTTCCAGACCTCCACGGGAGCTGTCGCCGGCTCGCCAGCCTTCACTGCCCCGGAGGTACTCAGGGGTGAGCCACCCACTTCGAGAGCAGACATCTACGGCCTCGGCGCGACGCTCTTCTGCGCTGTCACCGGCCACGCTGCTTTCGAACGCCGCAAGGGGGAGCAAGTAGTCGCCCAATTCCTTCGGATCACCACACAACCCATACCTGATCTGCGCGGGGAGGGCTTTCCCGACGACGTGTGCGCGGCCATCGAACGGGCAATGGCTGGCAAGGCAACTGACCGTCCCGTCACCGCAGCCGAGTTTGGGGACGAGCTTCGCGAGATTCAGCGTCGACATGGCTGCAGTGTGGATGAGCTTGCGCTGGCAGCTGATCCGGGCACCGAGCAGCAAATCGGCGAAGGTATCGTCGAGGGCTCGACCGGACCTGAGTCGGCCAGTCCTCGTCCACTCACGATGGACGTCCGAAAGCAGCCTGCACCGGTCCACGCGCCGCCCTCTCCGGCGACCAAGTTTCGACCGCCGACTCCCACCCGATCGTTGGTTGCGCGGGATCGACTGATCGAGACGCTGCGCGCCGGGCAAGATCGGCGGCTGATGGTAATTCACGCGCCAGCCGGGTTCGGCAAAAGCACACTCGCCGCTCAGTGGCGTGATGTTCTGACCGAGTCGGGAATGGCGGTTGCGTGGCTGAGCGTAGATGATGACGACAATAACGTCGTCTGGTTTCTGACGCACCTGATCGAGGCGATCCGACGCGTACGGCCTGCGATCGCGGATGAGCTAGGCCAGGCTCTAGAAGAACATGGTGATGAGGCTGAGCGCTGCATTCTGACCTCATTGATCGACGAGATCCATGACAGCGGTGAACGCATGGCTGCTGTCATCGACGATTGGCACCGGATAACGAATGATGCGACTCGCGGAGCACTGGATTTTCTCCTCCAGAACGGTTGTCACCACCTCCAGGTCATTGTCACGAGCAGAACGCAGGCCGGGCTCCCTATGAGTAGGATGCGGGTTCGCGATGAACTGGTCGAGATCGATTCCACCGCATTGCGGTTCAACGACTCGGAGTCGCGTTCCTTTCTCGTCGACCTGGCGGGGCTGGCACTCGAGAATGACGACGTGTTCCGTCTGCGGGAATCGACCGACGGGTGGGTGGCCGCGCTCCAGTTGGCATCGCTGTCGTTGCGTGGGTGCGAGGACCCCGCCGAGTTGATCGGGCACATGTCGGGACGACATCATGCCATCGGCGAATACTTAGCCGAGAACGTGCTCGATACCCTGGAACCTAAGACTCTCGAGTTCCTGCTGGCGACTTCAGTCACCGAACGGATCAGCGGCGACCTCGCGTCAGCGCTGGCCGGGGTGACTCGGGGGCAGGCGATGCTCGAGGAAGCCGAGGATCGGGACCTCTTCCTGCGCAGGATGGATGAGGACGGGGAGTGGTTCCGCTATCATCATCTCTTCGCGCAGTTTCTGCGGCGCCGGCTCGGCCGGGATCGCCCTGACCGGGTCAACGAGCTTCATCGGACGGCATCGCGGTGGTTTGCCGATCATGAATTCCTCAGCGAGGCCGTCGATCATGCACTGGCCGCGGGAGATCAGCAGCGGGCCGTCGAGCTGGTTGAATTGGACGGAACGCGTCTGCTTGAGCACTCTCAGATGTCTACCCTGCTCGCTCTAATTGCGAAACTCCCACCACAACTCGCGGTATCGAGCCCACGGCTACAGATCGCTGTCGCGTGGGCGAGCGAGCTGCAGCGCATTACGTCCGCACCGGCGGCACTCGACCACGTCTACGACCTGCTCGATCACAGCCCCCTACCAGTGTCCGAGATTGCCGATCTACGGGTCGAGGCCGATATCGTCAAAGGAGCGATCGAGATCTCCGCGGACCGGATCGACGGCGTGGATGAGTTGGTGTCGGAATGCCTCGCCCGACCGGAGACTCTGCGCCCGTGGGTCGTTTCGGCGGCAGTGGATGTCGCTACCTTCGTCGAGATCTACCGGTTCGACTTCGCTGCGGCGAGGCAATGGCAGAACTGGGGAGTCCCCTACCATCAGCGGACGAGCGGTCCGTTCAGCGTGATGTACGGATACTGTTTTGCCGGAATTGCAGCAAGAGAACAACTCGACGTAATGGGGGCCGAGGAAAACTTTCAGAAGGCAATGCACCTCGCCAGGGAATACGGCGGGGCCCATTCGTACTCGGTGCGGTTGGCTGGTGCGCTCCTCGGTGAGTTGCTGTACGAGCGAAACGACGTTACCGCCGCCGAGCGGCTTCTGGATGAAAGCTACCAACTCGGATCCGAGGGCGGCGTAGTCGATTTCATGCTCGCCACGTATGCAATCGGTGCGCGAATCAAGGCGCTGCGGGGCGATCGTGAATCCGCGGAACAACGTTTGCACGACGGAGCAAGAACGGCTGAAGTTCTCGCGCTTCCGCGGTTGGCCGCCAGAATCAGGAACGAGGAGATCAGGTGGGGACTGTCCGCAACATCCGAAACCGATGCGTCCCCTCGAAGCTCACCGGATGTGCCTGGTGCTGAGGCTGAACTACGCCGACAACGAGACGGCATTGTGGCGGTAACCGCCGAACTCCGCGAAGACTCGGCGATAAGGTTACTTTTGGCGACCGGTGAGCCCGACCGACTCGATCAGGCGTGCGCCCGGGCGGCGGCGCTGGTGAGCTACCTCGAGGGCCAGGGCCGGCCGCGGGCGTCACTGCAGGCGAATCTCTTGCTGACCGGATGCCTTGTGGCGGCGAATCGGATCGTTCAAGCCAAGAGTATATTGGCCCCGATTGCGGCCCAGTGCGCCGATCTCGGCCTCGTTCGTCTCCTGTCCGACGAAGGTCCACACGTACTATCCATCATCGCCGCTCTCCGAGACGATCAGCGCAGCGGTAACTGGCCACCGGAGTGGTCACGAATTCCAGTCTTGTTTCTCACAGCAGTGCTTGCCGCCGAGCACGGATCTTGAAACTATTGTTCTAGGAGCGCATCCCGTCGTGGGCATGGATGGTGCAGCACGTGCCGGGGCGATCGTACCGCTCACCTGGTCGCGCCCGAAGATCAGCCACGGCGAGGTGGGTCGCTCGGAAACAGCCGAGCCGATAGAACGGTGAAAGAGCCAAACTGAGGGCGTGCGCCGCCAGCCCAGGCGGGCGAGTTCCGGCAAAACGTGGCCTGGTCACGGCCGAGCTGAGGACCCATTCCTCCGCGGTCCCGCCCCAAGAGTCAGCTCCACCTCGGCGCAACGCACAACATCACCGCGACCGCATTGGCCGGGGCCGCCGTCGATGCGGGGTGGCAGGCGAATCCAGCCCCGCGTCGACAGACTCCAGCGTTCGAAGCAGTCGTCCGATAGCGCACCAGGTCGGCGCGACAAGCGGGGAGCGCCAGCCTAATTGGCTACTATTCCAGATGGCGATGATAGGCGATGCGGTGTCGCCCCAACCGTTTACTGAATCGGAGTCCGATGATGCGGTGTTCGGTGCGCGCCGGGGCCGGTGCGGGCAGGTGCGCGGCCGCGAGGACACGTCCCGCATGGCCTTCTCTCTGCCGGCTGGGTAGCGATCCGCCCACTTTTTCGCCGTGGCCGATGAGCAGTGGAACCGTTCCGCGGCTTGCTGTGGACGACGAGTTCTCCGAGGGCCAACCGTCGCCTCGGGGTGAGGAAGGCGCTAGCGAACCTTGGTCGCTAGGTGTACGAGAGTTGTCTCGAGTTTCAAGCTGCTGTGGGCAGCAGCCTGGCGTTATCGATGCACTGTGCGGTGTGAATAGCTATGTTGCGCAGTGCTGTACGGGTTGCGAATGGGGCCGGCGGTTGGTCGGCGGCGAGCAGGGGGCGCAGCACCCGGTCGTGCACCTTGGTGTAGAAGATCGCGAATCGGCGGCCGTCTGGGTCGAGGCGGTAGGTGTTTCGGCCCGGGATGCGGGTGATGAGCCCGTTTGTCCGGAGGCGGGCCAGGTCGTAGCTGGCCTGGTTCATGGAGTAGTTCGCACCGCCGAGTAGTCCGGTCATCAAGGCTCGCAGGCGCTTGTTGGTGATGCCGGTGACCGCGAGGGTGGTGGTGCACAGGGCGCCGGCCAGGGCCTGGACCCGAGGGTCGCCGAACCGCAGAGCCGGGGCCCGCCTGCCGTCCTCGGTGAGGGTGGGGCGTGCGATCCGCTCAAAGGCTGGACTCGCAAGGGCGCAACCCTGGCCGACACGTTCAGTATCGAGCAGGCGACGGTTGACCGCACGGGCACGGGTCTGCAGTTCGTCGAGGTTGGGAAGCCGTCGTAGGCAGCCCAGGTCGCCCGGGGCGTTGACGACGGTTTCGATTCGCAGCGCCCGCCCGTCCGCCGGGTAGGACCGGCGGGTTGCCCCGCCGATCCCCCCTCAGAACCGTACGTGCCACTCATCGCGGCATACGGCTCAAGCAAGCCGCGAGGGCGTGCAGGTTGACTGTGCTGGTTTCCGGCCTCGGCGGGCGTGGAGCCCGCGTCGGCAGGAGGCGTGCACGAGGCGGGTTGGATCATTGTGCGGTGGGCCCGGTCGCCCGTGGTGGACGAGGTAGTCCGCGGCTATTGCCTGACGGGTGACGTGCAGCCACCAGCGCTCCCATTCGGTCGGGGATTGTGGCGGCTGTTCGGCGGTGAGCAGGTGATCCCCGCAGAGCGGACAGCGCGCGTCCTGCCTGGCGAGCAGGCGCAGAGTGTAGTTGTCCAACGGGGGCTTGACCTTTCGTCGCCGCTCGGCCCAGTAGTCGGCCAGGGCGGGATCATCTGGTGAGGCCGCGCCCTGGACCATGACGTGCCGAACAATGTCGGTCCAGGAAAATTTGATCAGGTAGGCGTCACTTCCGGGGTCGCCGAATACCCACCGATCGTTTCTGAACCTGTTGTGCCTGCCGAAGTAGTGGTCGACGGTCCACTGCTTCGGCTTGTTGTTGTGGTGCCATGTCGCCCATTTGTAGGTGAGTTTCCACATCTGATGATCCAGCGTGTGGAACACCTTGGACGACACCACACCCCGGTAATAGGCTGCCCAACCCCGAATAATCGGATTGAGCTTGGCGATAGAGGTTGTCCCGGGTCTCGTAGAACTTGAGGTGGCGGTCCCCCGCTCGAGACCCGCCGTGTGGTAGGTGTCGGGCGTTCCTCCAAGAACTCCGACAGCAAGGGACCGCCGTGAAGAAGACTACCCAGAGCCGACCCGTGGACGAGAAGGTGCCGGCGATGGCCGAGATCGCCGAGAACATGCACGAGGGTCTGCTGGCGTTGGCGGTCGGCGCCGGCCTGCAGGTCATGCAGGCAATGATGGACGCCGACGTGATGGCGCTGGCCGGGTCGAAAGGCAACCACGATGCGGCACGCACCGCGGTACGTCACGGCCGCGAACGCGGGTCGGTGACCCTGGGTGGTCGACGGGTACCGGTGACCCGGCCACGCGTTCGGTCGGCCGACGGCTCGGGTGAGCTGCCGATCGCCTCGTATGAGCTGTTCACCTCGACGGAGATCCTCGGGAAGATGGCGATGGAGAAGATGCTCGCCGGGCTCTCCACCCGCCGCTACCCGGTCGGGCTCGAGCCGGTCGGCGAGCAGGTCACCGAGCAGTCGAGGTCGACGAGCAAGTCGGCCGTCTCCCGCAAGTTCGTGGCGATGACCGAGACCGGCCTGGGCGAGCTGCTTTCGCGGGATCTGTCCGGGCTGGACCTGGTGGCCTTGATGATCGACGGCGTCCACTTCGCCGAATCCTGCTGCATCGTGGCCCTCGGGATCGACCTCGACGGGCACAAGCACCCGCTCGCGCTGGTCGAAGGTGCCACCGAGAACGCCACCGTCGTCACCGACCTGCTCGTCGACCTGCGGGAACGGGGCCTCGATGTCACCCGCCCGATGCTGGTCGGCCTCGACGGGTCCAAGGCGCTGCGCAAGGCAGTGCTCGACGTACTCGACCGGCCGGTCATCCAACGCTGCCAACTGCACAAGATCCGAAACGTGAAAGCGCATCTGCCGCAACGCCTTCGCAGTAGTGTCGGTCGCAGGATGACCGACGCCTACCACGCCGCGTCGGCGCTCGAGGCCGAGGCCGCCCTGCGGGCCCTGGCCAAAGAACTCGACCGCACCCACCCCGGTGCGGCGGCCAGCCTGCGTGAGGGCCTGGACGAGACGCTCACCGTGCTGCGGTTGGGAGTGCCGCCCACCCTCGCCCGCACACTGCGCTCGACCAACGCAATTGAGTCGATGATCTCCGTCTGCCGCGAACACTCCGCCAACGTCAAGCGGTGGCGGGACGGGCAGATGGCGCTGCGTTGGTGCGCCGCCGGGATGATCGAGGCCGGCAAGCAATTTCGCCGCGTGAACGGCTACCGGCACCTGCCGACACTCCGCGCCGCGCTCGAGGGCGAGACGGCCAAACCTGTCGGACCTGTGGTACACAATGATCAGGTGAACGCAGCCTGATGCTCATCGGGCCGCCACCGAAGTTCCACGGAACTCGGGACATCCTCTGGCGATTACCGCCGCCGCATTCGATCCGCGCAGTGCGCGGATTTCGGACGCGAGCCGTTGCCGGAGCCGCCTGATAGCCGCCTTGCTCGGCTTGATCAGCAGCTTGGAGTGGTAACGGCGGACGTTGAACCCCAGGAAATCGAATCCTTCCTCACCGAGGTGCACGATCTGCGTCTTGCCCTCGTTGAAGAACAGGCCCCTGGGCGCCAGCCATTCCGCGAGCCGCGCCTTGACCTGTTCGGCCTGCTGCCGGGTGTGGCAGAGCACGACCAGGTCGTCGGCGTATCTGATCACGACCGGGGTGCCTGGCCGTGTGTGCCCGGAACGAGTTCCGGGCGCGTACCGCACCCCGGCGGCCTCCTCCAGCCCGTGCAACGCGACGTTCATCAACAACGGACTGATCACACCGCCCTGAGGAGAACCCTCCTCGGTCGGCGCGAACCCGCCGTTCTCGATCACCCCGGCCTTGAGCCACTTCCGGACCATTTCCCTGGCCGGGAACGATCCGAGCTCGTCGAGTAGCCGGGAATGATCGATTCTGTCGAACGCCGAGGCCAGGTCCGCGTCGAGCGCCCACACGCGCTTGGCCCGAGGGCCTTTGCACGTTGCGTAGATCGCGCCGATCGCGTCCTGGCAGCTGCGGCCCGGCCGGAACCCATACGAGCGTGGTTCGAACCGGGCTTCCCACTCGGGCTCGAGTGCGTTACGCACCCGAGATTGGTGACACCGATCCATTATCACCGGAATCCCGAGCGGCCTCAGCTTCGCACGGTTTGATGCCTTCGGTATGTACACGCGCTTGACCGCGGAGGGCTCCCAGGTCTGGATGCTCGAGTGCACGCGCACCGCCACATCCGCCCGCGCCTCGGAGGTCAACGCAACCTCCCCGTCGATCCCCGCGGTCTTGCGCCCAGCATTGCGCTGCGTCACCTGCCGCACGCTCACCAGCGTGTTCGACCGGGAACGCAGCATCAGCCTCTGCAGGCTTCTGACCCTGGGCCAGTCGCCCTCCTGCGTCGCCTTGAAGATCCGCTGCCGCAGTCGCCGTACCTCCCGCTCGCAGGTGGACCACTCGACCCGGTCCCAATCGACCGCGTCCAGGTCCAGCTCCGGCGGGAGGTCCTTCGGTCCGTTCACCATCAGGCGCCTAACTTGTCCTTGGGTTTCAGCTGTTTCGGCAGATCGTCGTCAAAGGCTCACCTGCCCATGTGGGCGCGCTTTCGCGCCCGGGCACACGGCCCGGTATCCGGCCAGTTATACGAACCGATCGGCGGAGGGCCGATCGACCTCGTTCGCCTTCCTGTCGCCTTTCGGCCGCCGGCATTTGCTTTTTGGGCATCCTGTACCCGCCGGGGAGTTGGGCCTTCGTTACCTCCGGCTTACCGCCACCCCCGAGGGCGTGGCGGACCCCGACGGGGTTTCCGTGTTCCACACGCATGAGACACGGCTGGGATTGGGTGCCCCCTGTACCCCGGGGACGGTGGTGTCCACGCGGCCGCGCACAATCCTTGGCCGCCACCTGCCGCCTTTCAACGGCCGGTCCCTGTCACCCTGGCGTCGCAACCCGTCCCAGGATGTGCAATTAACGAGGCATCAGCGAGGGTTCACTGGCATTCACCCCATGCCCAGCCTTCCCCTCGCCTGTGGACCCCGGACGGAGCGGGGTCTCTTGGGCTTTCCCGTGAGCTTCGCACCCGACCGCCGCTGGCGGCAGCGGTCACGCACGTCACGGTGGGGACAGGTCTCAGACACTGACCCGGGCTACGTCTTCAGCATCGGCTGACCCTCCAATCGGCATAGCCACTCCTTACGTGCGACCTCACGTCGCAATTGAGGTACTGCTTGATCCGCGAGTGCCGGTAGGAGGCGTTGACATTGACCTCGGCGGCTGTAGGTGACGATCTTGGTCTTGAAGTGCCCGGCCGCCGGACGTCCCCGCCGCTGGCCCCGCTTGAAGATAAGCTCGATGACCTCCGGGCGGCCGATGTCGAGATTGTCTGCGACGAGGGCCTCGAAGAATCCGCGAGCATGCCGGGGCGCATCGAACACCATCGTCCGCGAGACCTCGACCTGCCGCATCGACAGCTGCCACCAGTAGCCCGCCGCACGATCGGCACCGGTGAGCGGCAGAGGCGGGATCGACCACCACCGTTCGGCGAACACCCCGATCGTGCCGGGCCCGAGACGGTCGCAGATCGCCTGTAGTGCAGTGGGGTCGGTGCAGGAGGCGAACCCGTTGGACAGTTCGGTGAAGCCGATCCCGGCCTTGGCCGCCTGCCGTTTGGCCCACTCGTGCCCGTTGACCCAGATCTTGGCCGGATACGGGAAGTAGGCGCAGACCTTGACGAACGTCGGCCCGAAGTCGTCGTCCCAAAGGTAGAAGTAGTAGCAGGTCACTCGCCGGTCGGTCTTGGCAAAGGAGAACCACACCCCCGTGGTCCGCCCGGTGCGTTTGGTCGCGGTGAACACCGGGGCGAACTCCTGCGCGACCCCGATCGCAGCTACCCCCGGCCGACCGGTCTTCGCCTGCTGCTCAGGTACGGCCCCATCACGTCGATCTTGCGGTCGTGCTTGCCGAACCGCACCACCGGGATGTGGTTGTCGTCGGCGAAACGACGCACCGCCCGGCGGAATGCCGTGCCGATCCTCTCCAGGATCGCCGGGGACGGGATCGGGTAACCCAGGTGCGCGGTCATGAACGACACCACCTGCCCACCGACCTGCAGGTTCGGCACATAGGCGTTCAGGTAGATCCGGTCCAGACACTCAACGTCGAGCATCACATGCCCGTCGAGCAGATCATTCACCGTTGTCAGTGCAGCCATGACGACCAGCGTGACCGCAGCTCACCGCCTCGACAAGACCCCCACCTCGGCGGTCCGAGGCGAAGCCTCACTGGTGGTGTGTCTCTGATTTAGCTGATCTTTTCGAGTGCGACGCGGCCGCGCGCGACCTTGGCGAGGATGGATTCGGCGGTCGCGGACCATTCGTACGGTCGGGGGTTTTCGTTGTGCGCGTCGAGGTATTCCTCGATCGAGGCGATGAGGTGCGGTACGGAGTGAAAGACCCCGCGCCGCAGAGCTTTATCGGTCAGCTCTCGGAACCAACGTTCGACGAGATTGAGCCACGAGGAGGAGGTGGGAGTGAAGTGCAGGTGGAACCGTGGATGCTTGTCGAGCCAGGTCCGGACCTTCTCGTGTTTGTGGGTGGCGTAGTTGTCCACGATCAGGTGGATTTCCAAGTCCTTGGGCACCTCGCGGTCGATGGTGCGAAGAAATCGCAGGAACTCCTGATGGCGGTGGCGCGGCAGGCACTGGCCGATCACGGTGCCGGTGAGGACGTCGAGTGCGGCGAACAAGGTGGTGGTGCCGTGACGCTTGTAGTCGTGGGTCATCGTCTCGCAACGGCCCTTGACCATCGGGAGCGAGGCCTGGGTCCGGTCGAGGGCCTGCACCGACGACTTCTCGTCCGCGCACAACACGATCGCCCGCTCGGGCGGGTTCAGATACAGACCGACGACGTCGACGAGCTTGTCCTCGAATCGCGGATCATTCGACAGTTTGAACGTCTCGACCCGGTGCGGCTTGAGTCCACGAGCGGACCACACCCGCTGGACGGTGTCCTTGGAGACCCCCACCACCTCGGCCATCGTCCGGCAACTCCAATGAGTCTCGCCTTTCGGGCGGTAGTTCTGCGTCAGGTCCACGATCTCCTCGATCTTCTCCTGCGGGATCGAGGGCTTGCGGCCACGACCCTTGCGCACCTCACCCAACCGCGCCATGCCGTCCTCGGCGAACCGCGCCCGCCAGTTCGCCACCGATCCTGGCGATACCGACAACGCCTGCGCGATGGCCGTGTTGGCCACGCCCTCGGACGCCATCAACAGCGCCTTGGCCCGCACCACCTCCCGGTGTGCACCCGTCTGCGACCGCGCCAACGACTCGAGCACAACGCGCTGCCCATCGGAAATCTGCAAAGCGGGTACCGGATTCCTCCTGTACGGATTCTATCGAATCGATCCATAATTATTTGCGAGACACACCACTAGTGTGTGACACTAGGACCTCTCGGTGATCGGGGGTGTGTGGTAACCACACCGATGCCGGAGGTCCTCACCAATTTTCGTCTCGCCACGCCGTTAACAACCTGCCTGGGATCTTCAGCTAGGGCTGGCTGTCGTGCGTCTGGTCGACGACCCATGCCGCGATTTGCACGCGGGAGGTGAACCCCAGTTTTGCCAGCACGTGCTCGACGTGGCCCTGAGCAGTGCGCTGTGAGATCACCAGCTTCTCGGCGATCGCCCTATTTGTAAGTCCCTGGGCCACCAAATCGGCGACCTGCCGTTCGCGGTGAGTCAAGCTGATAGCGGCATCCACGTGCGACGATACTGCGGGGCGCCGCTCATCAAGGGCATACGAGACAGCATCCCCGGCACTCAGACCACTGCCACGCCTGAATGCGGCATCGAACGCTCTTCCGCCGAGCGTCGACCGGGTGTTGCGTTCACATTCCGCTTGATGAACGGAAAGATCGGAGAAAACGACTTTCGGACTACCGACAGACCGCCGCAATGACTCGGCAGCACCCAACAAGACGGCTGCTCGCTGCGCTCGGTTCTCCTCGGCGGCCATCCACGCTAACGTTTGCAAACACCAGGCACAGCCGAGCGGATCATCCGCTGAACGTGTCAGCCGCAAGCCTTGCTCGATCAGCTCGGCCGCTCGCGCCCGATCATTTTGCTGCCACAACGCCGACCCAAGGGCCCACAGAGACCACCCCCGGTACACCGACTCGCCGACAGGCTCGGTCAGAGCAAGAACCTCCTCATAGCATCTGATCGCCCGAGCCGTGTCCCCCAGCAGCCCACACGCCAATCCTAAACCCAAGAGAGACCAAATCCTCTGCAAGGTAACCTTATTAGTGCCAAACTGTCCCAGGGCGGTGTCGAAACAAGTGATCGCTCGGCCAAGGTCGCCGCTCCGGAGCGCCAGCCGCCCTGCCGCAGCCGTGGCGAGCGCATTCATCTCGGTGTCTCCCGACTGGTCAGCCAGCGCTTGCCCCCTTTGGGTCAGCGCCCCCGCGGCACTGATATCCCCCTGTGCCGCCGCAAGCCCGCTCGCGGCACACAACGCTCTCACATGCGCCACCGTCGGCTGATCGGCCTGGAGAGCGAGTACACGCTCGAGCCAACGCCGACCTTCACTGAAACGGCCACAAGCCCGCCAGAACGGATGGAGAGCGGTTACGAGAGGTAGTCCCACCTTTTTCCCCTCCGGGGCGGAGATACAGAATTCCATAGCGTCGCGGAGATTCGTTTGCTCTCGTTCAAGCCTGGCGATCCACTGCAGCTGCTGTGGCCCGATCCACTCGGCCTCGGCACGTAGCGCCAGCTCCTCGTACCAGTCCCTGTGTCGCCGCCGCAGGATCTCGTACGCGCCGCTCTCCCTGCATCGTTCCGCACCATATTCGCGGAGAGTTTCGAGCAGCCGATATCTCACGACGTCGCCCGGCTCCTCTCGAATCAGAATCGACTTGTCGACTAGTGAGGCCACCAGATCTAGCAACTCCTCCGCGGAGAGTTCGCCCGCACAGATGCCCTCGGCAGCATCCAGCTCGAACCCACCGGCGAACACCGCCAGCCGACCCCACAATGCACGCTCCCGCACAGTGCACAGCTCATAACTCCAGTCGACACACAGGCGCAACGTTTGTTGCCGTGTCGGCGCGCCGCGAGAGCCCACCGTCAGCAGTTGGAACCGGCCAGTCAGTCTGCGCAGGATCTGTTCCGTTGACATCGCCCGCAATCGAGCTGCCGCCAACTCAATCGGGAGCGGGAGACCGTCGAGCCGGGAGCAGATCCCTGCCACCGCGCCAGAGTTATCGTCTGTCAGATCGAACCCCGACACCGCTGCGGCGGCCCGTTCAGTGAACAGGGTGACCGCATCGAAGCTCGATAGCCCCTGCGCGGATGGGACGCGGTCCGGATCAGGGGCAGACAGTGGCGGTACCCGCAGAGCCGCCTCGCCGCCGATACCGAGAGGCTCACGGCTCGTCGCCAGAATTCGCAGGTCAGCGCACGCCTTCAATAGGGTCTCCGCTAACGCAGCGGCTGCATTGACCAGATGTTCACAATTGTCCAGCACGAGCAACAGCCGTCGCTGTGCGAGGTACTCCGTCAGTAGGGTCAACGGAGGGTGGGCAGCCTGCTCGCACAGCCCCAGCGCGGAAATGACAGCGTCCGGCAACAACTCCGAGTCCTGCAGCTCGCCCAGTTCCACGAGCCAAACACCGTCACCGAACGCCCGCGCTACGTCCGCGGCCACCCTCAATGCGAGGCGGGTCTTACCGACACCACCGATCCCCGTCAACGTCACCAGCCGCGTAGCGGACAGCAGCCGTTTCGCCTCGGTCACCTCGCGCCGACGGCCAACGAAGCTGCTCAACTCGAAGGGTAGATTCCCAACCCTTCCTTGCACTGCGGGCGGCATCAAACTGTCATTCTCGCTAACTCCTCGCCGCTCACGGTACTCCAGGAGCTACGTCGATACGGATACCCGCGTCACTGCCAAACACGTCATCTTGACCAATCAGGACGGCGTCCACGACGACCGTCATGGGCGCCCCCCGCCGTGCGCTTTTGACAAACCCAACTACATATCAGGGTCGGGGCGGTGAACGACAGTGAGCGCGTGGTGATGGCCGAATCGTCTCGGGCTTGATGCCGCTTCCTTCCTTGAGGAGGATGCAGACCGTGTCCAAGGGTCATCCGTCCGGTCAACGCTTCACAAGCGTGTCAAATTTGCCGCTTTTCCCACGTGTGCCCGCCAGGCCCCAGTCATCGAGAAAGCAATATGACCGGCAAGCTGTTACCGCGAGCGGCCACCGCCCCGTGTGGCGGAAGCCGCCGCGGTACTGGAGCCGTTCGCCGTCTCGCCCCTGCGTGTGGTCATTCGGCCCTTGCTGGAAGTTGTCGAGTTCCAAGGCGGGACTAGCAAACGTACGTACGTTTGACGTAGTGTTGGAGACCACAGCAATACTTGTACGGCTAAGGAGAACGATGTTTACTCTCGTCGACGCTATTCGGCGTAACGAGCGGCTGGTGCCTCAACGCGAAGCGATCTTCGACGGTACGCGCCGGCTCACGCATGGAGAACTCGCGGACCGGGCGTGGCGGATCGCAGCCGGTCTGCGGGCCCGGGGTGTCGAGCCCGGTGACACCGTCGGCGTCCTGGCGGGCAACTCTGCCTTCAGCATCGAAACCTTTCTGGGCATCGTTGCCGCCGGTGCCGCCTTCGTTCCGTACAACTGGCGATGGGCAACCGAAGAGCTGGCCCACGGCATCAACGAGACCGGCGCACGCGTCGTA
>NZ_JBHWUE010000050.1:0-78894 GCF_042738615.1 Rhodococcus sp. NPDC059968 | reverse complement strand
CACTCGTCGAGCGCAAGACGCGATTGACCATCCTGGTCGCGATCCGTGGTGGCCACTCCGCGCAAGTCGTCGGGGATGCTCTCATCGAGCGCTTCACGCAGATGCCCGTCTCGCTGCGTCGGTCGCTTACCTGGGACCAGGGCAACGAGATGTTTCACCACGAGCGTATCGCGGACGCCACCGGCCTGAAGATCTACTTCGCCGATCCCCACTCACCGTGGCAGCGGGGATCAAACGAAAACACGAATGGACTTCTGCGGCAGTATTTCCCGAAGGGAACTGACCTAAGCGGCTGGACCCAAGACCAGCTCGACGAGGTCGCCACCGAACTCAACGACCGTCCGAGGCTATGCCTGAATGACCTCACTCCGAACCAGGCTGTGCGACGATGGTGGCCCCTGCACGATTACCCGATGATTCGCCACGACTAGTGGAATCCGCCGGGTGTACCCCGTGATCTTCATCGATGCGATTCACGTGAAAGTGCGGGATGGGCAGGTCACGAACCGGCCGATGTACGTCGCGATCGGGGTCACCGTCGACGGTGAACGCGACATTCTGGGTGTGTGGGCCGGCGACGGTGGTGAGGGTGCCAAGTTCTGGCTCTCAGTGCTCACGGAGATCAAGAACCGCGGTGTCGCCGACGTCTGCATCGTGGTGTGCGACGGGTTGAAAGGATTGCCCGATGCCATCAACACGGTGTGGGAACTCGCAGTGGTGCAGACCTGCATTATTCATCTGATACGCAACACCTTTCGGTTCGCGGCTCGGCAGTACTGGGATGAGATGGCGCGTGATCTCAGACCCGTCTACACGGCACCGTCCGAGTCGGCGGCGAAGGAACGATTCGGTGAATTCGCTGCGAAGTGGGGCGTGCGTTATCCGGCGATCGTACGGATGTGGGGGAACGCGTGGACAGAGTTCGTGCCGTTCCTGGACTATGACGTCGAGATCAGGCGAGTCATCTGCTCGACAAACGCAATCGAGTCGGTCAACGCCCGTTACAGGCGCGCGATAAGGGCCCGTGGACACTTCCCGACCGAGCAAGCAGCCCTGAAATGTCTGTATCTCGCCACACGGGCTCTGGACCCCACCGGGAAGGGTAAGGCACGATGGGTGATGAGGTGGAAGCCAGCGCTCAACGCGTTCGCAATCACGTTCGAAGGCCGCATCACCCCGAACGGTAACTAACCGACGCCGAGGTCGGATCCACCGTTAATCGGACACTCCCCGCGTAGCTGACAGATGATTGCGGGGCGGTGTGGATCGGCGCCGGGGGGTTTGCCGGGATCGCGGCGGGGGCGGGCGGGGGAGCAACGGCGACGGTTGTCGTGGGCGCGACCGGGGCGACCGGCGGAACGATGGCCGACGTCGTGGTCACCGGCAGGGCGGCGGTCGTCGTTGCGGGCGCCGCGCTTGAGGTGGTCGTGGGCCGCGCGCTCGATGCGTCGACTAGCGCCACCGACCCGCGGCTGCGCGATGGCACCATCCGGGCCCGGCTGGAGTCGATTCTCGCCTCGGATCCCGGCCGTTCCCCGGCGGATCAGCGCCGCCGCGCTCAGTCCGGGCTGGAGTTGCCGCTGTTGCCGACCATGACGATCGGCTCCTACCCGCAGACCACGGTGATCCGGGTCGGCCGGGCGGCACTGTGGAAGGGGAAGATCGATGACGCCGAGTACCTGAAGCGGATGGGGTCGGAGGTCGCGGATGTTGTTGCGTTGCAGGAGGAACTCGGGCTCGATGTGCTGGTGCACGGCGAGCCGGAACGCAACGACACGGTGTGCAGTACTTCGCCGAACAGTTGGACGGGTTCTTCGCCACCGAGAACTGTGTACAGTCCTACGGGTCCCGGTGCGTCGGTGTCATTTGTGATTCCTTCGCCGCGAACCGAACGGCGGGTTTCGCTGGGCAGTGATGAGGGCGCAGTCTTCCGGTGGTGCGGTCGGTGACCTTCGCCGGCTCGGGCGGGCAGGTCGTCATCCCGACCGGTGACAATGGGTGCGTGACCCTCCCCTTCAATCGAGTTCGGCGAGGTGGACTGCGAGTTGGGCGGCTAACCGATCCTCAGGATCGGAGAAGTCGAGCTCGAGTAGGGCCGTGATCTTATCGAGGCGGTTGAGGACGGTGTTTCGATGGACGTCGAGAACTTTCGCTGCTGCTGTCGCAGAAGAGTTGTTGTCGAGGAAAGCCGTCAGTGTGCGTGCCAGTTCGCCGCTTGTGTCGGCTTTATGTAGGGGGGCCATTAAATGGGTAGCGACATCGCGTAACGGTCGGTTGGAGTAGTAGCCGATGAGTAGGCGTCGGACGCTGGTAGCGTCGCTGTGCTCGACTGCAACAGTGTCTGATCGGGTCCGGGCCAGAAGGCACGCGGACTCGGCCTCTTGGATTGATGCGCGGATTCCGTCTGCACCTTCGAACGGCAAGCCAACTCCAGCGGCCAGTGAAGCGGACGGAACCTCGCTGGCAACCCACTCGAGTGCATCTCGCACGCGGCGTACGATTTTTCCACTGTCTTCGGCCATCGGCTCTACTTCAGTTGTTGTCCAGAAGACCCATCCTTCGGGCCGTTCAACGAGATCGGCGACGAGTCCGTGAAGTTTGAGTCCGTCCTCGATGACCCTGGCGGCGAGGTTGCCCCGCGCGTCGGCGCCACTGTCTCGACTGGCGATCGAGATCGCGGTATGCCATCCGGACAGACGCCAACCTAGCGCGGTGGCTCGTTCCACAGTTTGCCGAGTCGGGGCAGAGGAGTGCTCGACGACCTCAGTCAGAAGCATCGAACGTTGGCGACCTTCACGCTCGGCTGTCAGGGAACGTTGAAGCAGCTCCGTTGCGAGTGGCCATGCGGAGACCGCCAGAAGGTGCCGGGCAAGATCGATCCGCTCCTCCGTGCTCGCTGTAAGGGTGGCAATAAGCCAAAGATTGGCTGGTCCGTCACGGGATATGGCCACAGGTTCTACGACAAATGTCGCTCCGCCTGGACCTTCCATAGAGCGGCCCGAGGGCCGGGGGCTTTGCAGATGATCCAAGATCTGAGGTGACGTTACGCCAGTTTCTGTGCTGCCACGAACGTGGCTGCCATAAGCATCGACAACGGAGACCGTGCAGGAGAGCTGGTCAGAGAGTGCGCCTAGGAGCCGTTCCGGGGAATGCCCTACGAGTGGGAGTCGACGAATGAACTCCTGCAGAGCCCGAGCAATTCCGAGTTCAGGAAAGCGTGCCATGTAGTCGAGCCGCTCCACCACGTCGCCTACTGACAGCGATTTGCCAACGACAACCGGGATGCCGAGCTTGTCAGCCAGCCGTCGGGTTGTCACTAGCGCATGCCTGGGTGCCTCGCTGATGAAAATGAGGCCAACAAGACCCACACCGGTGGCGATTCGGATCGCAGTTTCAGCGTCGAGATCCTCGATGTTCGAGTCCTCTGGCCCGAAAACCGCCACAGTGTCTGGGGCAAGGGAAGACAAGCGGGACAGCGTTGTGCAGGCGCTTACCGATCTGACTCGCCGACCGAGGCCGTGCCGGCCACCCACGACTTCTGTCTCGTTGAGCACGCCACTCGCGAGTAATTGTGCGACGGTGGGAGACATCGGCGATGTTCCAATCTCTTATATTTGTTATAGGTGGGCGTTCACGTACTCAGTGGATTGAGGACGGGTCCGACCGCGCGAACTCGGACGCGGGCACCCCGGCCCGGTGAGTAGCCCAGCGGTGTCTCTCGAATGTCATCGACACGGATATGGCGGATGTCGGCGCCGGCGCGTACTGCCGCCATCCGGGCAGCTTCGACGGTCGATGCTAGGGACTCTTCACGCGAGCGGCGCTCATAGTCGAAGGTACGGTCGACGCTTCCGGACACATCCGCGACGGCTGCGCCCACGGCGGCGACGGCGCCAGCGTGATCGACGACGATCAGCTGATGTGCGGGATCATCGGGGAGCTGCTTCAGTGCCTCAGCGATTCGTCCGGCTGCGATCAGCGGCAGGTCATGATGAGTTCCGGCCATTCGTCGCACGGCGACCGCACATCGCTGGCGGTCACGTGCCGACAGGATCGGCCGAGCTGGATCTAGGGGTTCGGGTAGTGCGACGGTAATCAAATCGGGCATGCGGTTGCGGGTCCGAATGGAAGCGATGTCGGTTGGAAGCGACGACTCTTGCGGATAACCATCGATGAGAGTTCCGAATGTAATGGCTTCCGGTTGTGCGTACGCGACAACAGCATTCAGTTCTCCGCACAGGTGAGCGGCTCCACGCATTGCGTGGGAGATTGTACTTTCGATAGTGAGGATCGGCCGGCGCGCCGCTTCTCCTTCGCTCAGTAGCGTTCCGTCGTTCTGGGCGACATAGATTTGGCTGGTCGAGTCTCGTCGGCTGAGCATGTCGTTGCGGGCACGCAGCGCGCGAGCGAACGATCGAATGAGAGCGGCATTGAGAATGGTGGCGTTCTCGCGTTCGAGCAGACCGATTCCACCTGTTTCGTGGGCCAACGTCATCGGCGTTCCACGTCCGAGCACTGCCTGCACGATGCCGGCTGCGCGGAGTTCATGTTCCGGGTTCACCGTAGAGCTCAGCCCGGTGATGGCGATGGTCTCGGCGGAGTCGCGGCATTTTTCCGCGAAGACGCGGACTGCCTCGGTGTCGAGGTCGGCGAGAGGGAGACCATTGTAATCGTGGCCACCGCGCACAATGCTTACTTCTCGGGCGACGATGCCAGCAAGCTCGGGGGGCCACGTAGACATGGGTGAGACAGACACGCTGGCCGGGGCGGAGATCCGCAGCGCACCGACACCGGCCAGATCCTGGCGTTCGAGTGCCTCCCGGCCGGCCGTGGTGACAAAGGCGACATACGCAAGTTGGGAGGGGTCGACATCGGCGAGGACCTGGTCGAGGAGGTCCTCCAACCCCGCGGTGGTCGAAGTGGTTCGGGGCACCACAGTAGACATCTCGACGCGCAATGATTCGTTCAGAAGCGCTGCGCTCAAAGTGGATTCGGCGATGTCGATGCCGAGGCGGTGGCTACTCACAGGTCTGCTCGAAACTGGTGTAGTCCAAATCGTATCCGTAGCTTCTCGGCCCTGCGAGACTAATCCCGTCCGTGGTGGTCCATCTCGGGTGTGCCGGAATCCCGATAATGCGCGCGCGGTGACCAGGTGAGATGGCCTCGGTAGAGATCGGCTGGTTGGTTTCGAGGTGGAGGGCAACGATCAGATCCGGCGTGGTTACAACGGCCCGTCCCTCTTCGAGTGCGACGATATTTTCTGTTTGAAACTCCACTCGCAGTAATCGGTCGGGGTTTGCGAGGTGTTCGAGAACTACTGTGCCGCGGCTGCCCGGCACACCGGCGACCGGTCTGTTGACGTGAACAACGACGCCTTCGAACAGTGACCTTCCGTGTACGAAGGTCAGGAAATCATCCAGAGCGTGAGGATGGTCCGGCGCAGCGGCGGCCAGTTTTCTTCCCAGCTCGAGGCAATAGGTAACTGATCCATGCGCGGATGCCTTACGGCATTGAGTGCCCGTCATCGGGTAGGCCGCCATCACAGCCACTAATCCCATCTCTCGGATGCAGGCTCGGGCCATAACCTCGATCCCCTGATTGGTCGGCGCTCGCACCACCACATCGGTCCCGGGGCATCCCGTGAAGGCCGCGGGACCCGCGTCGATGCCCTCCAGGGCCAGCAACGTCATGTCAACGTGAGGGAAGGCGCGGCGCATGGCATCCGCGTCGACGCACGGAATGCCCAACCAAGCAGAAGCGGCCAACGGAAATAGGGCATTCGTCCCGCCCATTTCGAGAGGCATGATCGCACTGCAGGGTTGCCCGAGGATGCGCTCGAGAGCACGGATAGCCCGCTCTACTTCTGCCGGTCCGGGGAACTGCTCGAGAATCGCCGCTGGGGCGCCAACCATTCCAATTGTCAGCACCAACTCGTCGCGTCCGATCTGTGTGGGGCCGATAAGCTCGATCGGGCCGAACCGCCCGATGGCCTCGAACAGCATTGCCCCGGTCACCCACGTGTCACCCCCACCCCCCGCGCCCAGAACGGTGGCGCCGGAGGCCAGATCTTCGACATCCTCGCTACGAATCCTGCACACAAGCACCCTGCCTCCGCTGAGCAGATCCATGGCGCCCAATACGCCGGTTCCGCCCCTTGAGCAGTCCACCATGAGGAAAAAATCGACGGGATGGCTAGATCGCCCAACAGTAAGCCAAGAATACAGCGATTCGCCCATTGTTGCGTTGTGTTGGGTAGAACACAGTTTGAGGGCACATGGCCCAAGTTCGGAACCCTCAGCATCCGCAGGGAGCGGAGGAGTAGTCCGCAATCGACACAGAGGAGCACACCCTATGAGACTCGGAATCGACGTCGGAGGCACCAACACCGACGTTGTCCTGCTGAACGGCTCCGACATCGTCGCAAAAGACAAGTCGCCGACGAGTTCAGATGTCACGTCAGGTATTCGCGAGGGCATCGAGAAGGTGCTGGCGTCGAATCCGGAGGCCGTCATCGATGCTGTGGTGATTGGTACAACCCACTTCATCAACGCCGTGACACAGGCCAGGAATCTCGCGCGAACGGCGTGCATCCGAATTGCCACACCTCCGCAGACGATTATGCCGCTTACCGACTGGCCCGAGATTCTGGGCGCGGCGTGCAACGGAGGGATCTACATCGTCCGCGGTGGCACACAGTTCGATGGGCGGCGGCTCGACACCCTCGATGAGGATGCTGTCCGCGGCATCGCGCGTGGGCTCGCAGAGAAGGAAATCAACCACGTCGCTGTTACTGGCACGTTCTCACCCCTGAACGATGAGGACGAGGAGCGTGTCGCCGCAATCCTCGAGGAAATGCTCCCGGAGTTGTCAGTCTCGCTCTCTCACCAGATCGGTCGAGTAGGTATCCTCGGACGCGAGAATGCAACGGTTCTGAACGAGAGCCTGCGTCCACTTGCGGAGTCAGTGATTGCAGCATTCACCGACGTCCTGGCCGGGTTGTCAGTGACGGCGCCGGTATATGTCACCAGCAATGACGGAACACTGATGACACTGAGACAGGTTCAAGAACACCCCATTTTTGCGATCGGCTCGGGGCCAACGAACTCGATGAGAGGCGCTTCCGCCCTGTGCGAACTCGGCGAGCTCGACGCGGCTGTAGTGGTGGACGTCGGTGGAACCACGACCGATATCGGCCTTCTACAAGGCGGGTTTCCCCGAGAATCAACCGTCTCGGTCGACCTCGGCGGTGTACGAAGCAACTTCAGGATGCCGGACGTGGTCTCGCTAGGCATCGGAGGCGGCAGCGTCGTCGATACGACGACGGGAAAGGTAGGGCCTGCGTCCGTCGGCTATCGGCTGACCAGTGAGGCTCTCGTTTTCGGCGGAAACACCCTGACACTCACCGACCTGGTCGTCGCTGCCGGATTTGTGCAGATCGGCAACGTCGACGCCGTTCGGAACGTACCGCGTGATCTTGTGGACCGCGCACTCACAGACGTGCGCGAGCGGGTCAACGCCTCGATCGAACAAACCAAGCTCTCATCGGGCCGCGTCGTCATCGCCGTCGTCGGCGGCGGCGCCCCACTCATTGCACCGCTCGTTGATGACGACGTGCACGTTCCAGACCAGCCAGGATCAGCAAACGCGGTAGGAGCCGCACTTGCGATGGCCGGAGGCGAAGTCGACCGTATCGACTCCCTGGCCAGCACCACTCGTGACGATGTCCTCGAGCGGGCTCGATCAGATGCCCGTGAGCGAGCGGTCGCCGCCGGCGCCGACCCGAAAACAGTACGCATCGTCGACGAAGAAGACATCCCCCTGTCACACCTGCCTGAAGGAATCGCCACGCGTGTGCGTGTGCGCGCAGTTGGTGACATGATTTTGGAAGGAGCCTTGCTGTGAGGTACATCGACGAAGCTGCACTCGACGACATTGCCCTCGGCGCTACCATTCTCGGAGCAGGCGGCGGCGGCGACCCATACGTGGGAACCCTGCTTGCGCGTGAACAGATCCGCACCCACGGCAACGCCCCCCTCGTGGAATTGGACAGTCTGGACGACGACGCCCAACTTTGTTTCGTCGCGGTAATGGGAGCACCCGGCGTTCTCATCGAGAAGCTTCCTCGTGTGACCGAAGCTGTAAGCGCGTTGCGCGCTCTCGAAACGTATCTTGGTCGTCCCTTCACCCATATTGCGCCGATCGAGGCTGGTGGGGTCAACGCCCTTGTTCCCTTCAGCGCACTCTCTGCAGGTCTGCCCATCGTCGATGCCGACGGCATGGGGCGCGCGTTTCCTTCTCTCGAACACGTCACCCCAACCCTGCACGGTGGCGCCGCAACACCGCTGTCGATGGCAGATGAACACGGCAACGCAATGGTGTTGACTACTAGAACGAATCAGTGGTCCGAGACCCTAATGCGCGCGGCCACTGTCGCATCAGGATGTTGCAACATGATTGCGCTCTACCCGATGACCGGCGCACAGGCGAAGGCGTGGCTCATTCCTGGTGTAATCACCCTTGCCGAGGAGCTTGGCCGCCTCGTGCGCACCGCCCGGGCGGAACACCGCTCGCCCGCCGACGCGGTCGTGGCGTACCGCGGCGGCCGAACCCTCTTCGAAGGTAAAGTCACAGCGGTCAATCGAAGCAATACCGACGGATGGACTCTGGGCTCGGTCGATCTGCAGGGCATCGGCGACTGGGACGGACACGAGATGACCGTCCGATTCCAGAACGAGAACATCGTTGCCCAGCGCGACGGCGAGATCGTCGCTACCGTGCCTGATCTCATCATGCTGATGACCACCGATTCCGGGCAGCCGATCACCGCTGAAGAGGTGAAATTCGGTTACCGCCTCAGTGTTCTCGGGATTCCCTGTGATCACCGTTGGCGCACCGATGCCGGTCTGGCACTGACCGGACCGCGGGCATTCGGATACGACACAGACTTCCGTCCGGTTGAGACCACCGCCTGATCGCGCATCGCCCTCCGCGATCTACAGCCGGGTGGGCGTCGGTCCAGCGACCGACGCCCACCCGGCTGTCACCCATGGGGAGCCGTCACCGGCCGAAGAATCGCAGAAAGCGGGCCACTGTCGCCGCTAGTCTCTCGATTTCCCCCGGCGCGACGCTCTCATTAGGCGAGTGAATCGCACACAACGGCTCTTCGACGCCCAGCAGCGCTATCTCCGCATCGGGTGCAGCGGCACGAAGGGCGGCACACAAGGGGATACCTCCACCCTGTCCGGTCTCGGCGGCCCGGCTGCCGTAGGACTCGCTCATGGCGGCGATGAGGGCCTGATAAGCCGGGCCACCGGTCGAGGAGGTGAAGGCCTCCCCCACGGACGCTGGTTCGATCGTCAAGTGCGCTGACCACGGAACCGCAAGTTGCAGGTGCTCGGTGAGGGCCCGCAGTGCTTCGTCACTTCCAAGACCTGGAGGAATCCGCAAACTCAGCCGGGCCGATGCGGTATGACTGACCGCACCTACAGCACCCGCTACTGGTGGGCAGTCGATGCCCACCACCGACACCGACGGTCGCGCCCACAATGCGTCCGCCACAGAACCAGATCCGAGAACTTGCACGCCCTCGAGGATTCCTGCGTCGCGGCGAAAGGCGTCTTCTCTGTAATCGGCGCCATGCCACTGAGCGGAGTAGTCAAGACCATGGATAGTGGTATCGCCGGCATCATCACGCAGCGACGCCAGCATCGAGATCAGTGCTGCGAGTGCATCAGGTGCAGCTCCTCCGTACATTCCGGAATGCACTGGGCGCACCATTGTGTCGACTCGAGCCACCAGGTTGACGATGCCGCGCAGACTAGTGGTCAGTGTCGGTGTACCGACGCGCTGATTCCCCACATCCATGATGAGGATTGCCTCTGCTGCAAACAATTCGGGCTCCGAACGCACGAGCGCTTCGAGGCCCCCCGCCGCCGTCTCTTCCGAACCTTCACACACGACTTTTACCCCTACCGGGAAGCCGCCGTCCTCGAAGGTTCGCAGTGCCGTCAACGCAGCGACGATATTGCCCTTACAATCCGCGGATCCGCGGCCGTACCACCGGCCGTCCCGATCGACAAGTTCGTATGGGTCGGACGTCCAATCCAAACGATTTCCGGGCGGTTGTACGTCGTAGTGCGTATACAACAACACCGTCGGGGCACCCTCCGGTGCCGGCTGATGACCGAGGACGGCATAGGAGCCGTCCTCGGTCTCAACGAGTCGGGTATTGCAAATTCCGCTGTCCTCGAACGCCTTCCGAACCCACTCGGCTGCCGATCGGCATTCTTGTACCGATCCCATGGCCGTATCGGAGACAGACTTGAATCGCACCAGTGCGGCAAGGTCCGCCCGTGCGCGGGGCATCAGCTCCGACACGCGGTGGTCGACCTCGGACAGATCAGTCATTGACATCGTACGTACTCCATTTCTCGGGTGCATCGATCTGTGATTGACGCACGGATTGCTCACACCTACTTCATCGAGGTGGCACCGGATGATCACCGCCCGCAGCGCGCGGGAAGCATGCAACGAGATCTACGCCGCTGTGGGCAGAATGCCGATGGCCCTCCCGCGGTGAGGTATCAAACATAATGGCTCGGCTGAACCAGTGAAGGGTTGCAACGTCGTTGTGCAGACTGCCTGCACATGCATTGTGGCCGCGACCGGGACACCGGAGCCCGAACACGATCCGTTTCAGTGTGCGTGTCGACTGGTGGCAGTTCCGGACCGGCGTCGGCTAGCCACTCGTATCAGCCACTGACATAACAAGTTACACTAACTCCGCCCTACCGAGCAGTAGTGGCGCAGTAATGCAATTCGGACCGGGCATCGATTGATGATCTCCGGTACGCTTCCTGATCTCGCCAGCGCATAAACCTTCGTCATGGCGGACTCCACCCGGCAAAAGGACTACCTGTGACCGACTCGTACCTTGTCATCGGCGAAACGACCGTGGCCCGACGCGTGTGTGCGTCATTGCGTGAAAGGGACTTTCGGGTCCGCCATCTCATTGCACCCGACGACGACGAACTGCGGCAAGCGATGGCCGACCAGCCAAGTGGCATGGCAGTGCTCGTGCGTGACGACGTCGTGGCTCTGCGGTACGCACTGGCTGCTGCACATATTTCCGCGACTATTCCATTGGTGGTGTCGATCTTCGACCGTACCGTCGCGGATCAACTATCCGAGTTGCTCCCGCAATGTGACGTGACGTCGCCGGCCGACCTCGCCGCCCCGACACTGGCAGGCCCGTGCTTGGAGCCCGGGCTCGTGTCGGCGCGCCACGACGGCGCCCACATGCTCGCGGTCCGGATGGTCGACGGCCATCCCGAGAGCGCGCTAGTGGATATGCCGCGCAACGCATGGTGGCATCGAGCGCTAACCGGCGCGACCGGGCTGCTGCGTTCCCACGACTTCGGCACCCGCATGCTGCTTGGCGGCCTCGCGGGACTGCTAGCTGTGCTGATGACGGACTGGGCGTGGCTCGTTCTCGGCCGACATGTGCGGCCGCTCGACGCCTTCAATGAAGCCGTGCGCGTGGTAACAACGGTCGGCCCCGGTGTCGATGCCCACGACAGCCCGGCCTACGCAGTGTTCGCGTCCCTTGCGATGCTCTTCACCGTGGTGTTTACGGCGATGTTCACTGCGGGGATCGTCGACAGGCTACTTGGACCGCGCCGCGTCGCCCTTATCGGCCGGCGGGTCCTGCCGCGGACCGGGCATGTCATCGTGGTCGGGTTGGGCCAGGTGGGTTTGCGGCTCTGCCGAGAGTTGCAAGCCTTGGGTATCCCTGTCGTCGGAGTCGAGCGCAATCCCGCGGCCAAGAATCTTCGCTTGGTCCGAACGATGAATATCCCAACCGTGGTTGGGCACGGTGGCGACCGAGAATTGTTGGAACGCCTCGGTGTCCACCGGGCCCTCGCACTCGCCGCCGTCGGGTCGGACGACCTGGACAACATCGCTGTGTCAGTCGCGGCACAGGCCGTCTCGCCCGGGTTGCGCCTGGTCCTGCGGGCAGGGGAGCAGGAGGCCATCGCGGAGACGCGGTCACTTCTGCGACTGGGCAGCATCCGCGACGTCACGAGCCTGAGCGCCACATACGTCGTGGCCCGGCTAATCGGCCTACAGCCCCGCGGCGTAGTGTCCGACGGCAGCAACCTATTCTTGGAGGTTACTGCCGCCGATTCCCCCGAGACTGGTTTCACCGAGCTTCCGGTATCGCCTCGCGTGAGCTGCCGTCACGTCTTCTCCGCTACCGAAGGAGTGCGGGCACTCGCCTGAATGGAATCGGGGCGAACAACCAACTACTTGGCGACGAGGATGAGCCACGAATCGTGCTGCGCACTCGGAGGAGTGAAGCAAGGAATCACACCGAACGCGCTTTGGTGGGTGGGACCATGTACGTGGTTCGGCTGGGAGTCAGTCCCAAACGGACTGAGCCTTCCAACCACGCAATGGCGGCGCCCGTCGGATCTACGACCGGGACCGACAAGCCACATTCGGCAAGTCGGTCGCGTAGAGCCTGGGCAACACCCAGCATCCCGGTGCATCCAAGCACGATGACGTCGGCTTCTCCTGTGACTACGGCGTCCAGTGCCTGCGCCTCGAGACGATCGATCAGCAGCTCGCGGTCGTGGAGACCCAGTACGGGGAGATCAATGGTACGCATTGTGCCAATGCGATTTTCCAGCGAGTAACGTCGCCCAAGTGAGCGCAGCATTGGTAGAACATTAGGGAGGACGGTGATGATTCCAACCTTCTCGCCCATGCTGAGCGCCATGAGCATCGCCGGTTCGAATCCGCCGACGACCGGCGCGTCGATAATCTCGCGAGCGGCATGGACGCCAGGGTCGCCGAAGCAGGTTACAAACACCCCGTCGACACCATCGCCGGAAGCCTCATGAATGCGCTCTAGAATTCCCGGGCCAGCTAATGCTTCGTCGTACTCTGATTCAATACTGGCGGTTCCGTTCGACAGCGACACAACGTCGACCATTGTACCGATCGCGGCCCAGTGTTCGACTTCTCCGCGCACGCTCTCAACCAAATTATCTCCGATGACCGGGATGATTACCCGAATGTGCATTTCGACTCCTTCAATCGTGGGTCATGTGGGTTAGTACGAGACGAGCTGTGATGGCGACGAAGCGTTGAATGCGCCCGCAAGGTCCCGGCCACTCGCACATCCCTGCGCAAGCAGAAATGGCCGGGGGAACGGTGGCCCCCGGGGATGCATCCGCGTGAACCGCCGTTCCACGGCCGTCGCTAATCCGTCACGCCGCGAACCAATTTCCCGTTCGTGGCCTGCGTGAGTCGCTACCAGGGATAACGACGCTCTGACCGTATATCTGGTCGACAATCAACAGCGTCGGTAAACCGGCATGAACAGGGGCATTGCAGCGGGGTTGAATGCTTTATCGATTGTCTTCGGCGAGCAGGCGGTGCTCGGCGGGTTTCGCCTGACCGCCGGTTTCGGATCGGCCGATACCGCGAACGAGGCCAAGCTTAGCGGCACCGACGTATAATACGAATGCAATGATCACCGAATTGATAGACGGAATACCCCAGTGCGCATAATGGCCACACAACGACGCGATGGCCCAAATTATAAGACTCGCCGGCACCCACGTCGGCGCAGTGGGCGGCAGAACGCCCGACTTACGGGACGCGGCAAGTTCGGAACGCCAAATTCCTGCAACGAAGTATTCGGCGACCATGATTCCGGCAATTGGAGGAAACGCAACGCTCAGGAGTGTCAGGAAGGTGCCGATGTTGTCGAGAATCCCCACCGCACCGAGCACTGTGCCGGCAAGACCTACGATAAGGGTTACCAGCTTTCGGTTCACACGCCTGCCGAACACCTGGTCGACGAAGTTGACTACTCCTAGGGACGAGGCATACAAGTTCCAATCGTTGATCTTCAACGTAGCGGCGATAATTACAATGGATCCAATGAACCCTGAGGTAGATGTGACGATTGCAACCACGTCGTTGGTCTTGAGTGCAAGCGCTAGGAGAACTCCGGCGAGGCCGACCACGTACTCGCCGAGAGACATTCCGACTACTGTCTGCTTGACCACGTCCCCCGGGGATCGATTGAACCGGCTCATATCTGGCGTGATTACTGCGCCGACGATGAATCCACCTGCCACAATCGTGGTGCCCTGCACGAGGGTCAGTTGAGGGCCTGCAGGCGCCGCCGACATCAGTTCGCCGAGGCTACGAGTCGACAGCTCGGCATAGATCGACCATCCTGCGAGCAAGAGGAAGGCCGGAACTGCTACATAGGCGGTCCAGGCCATCGACCCAAATCCGTACATGACAATAAGGGTGACGAGCATGCCAAACACTAGGGCCCATGCCCACAAGGGAAGAAAGCCCATCAAGTCCATCAGGCCTTGCGCAGAGACCGCGTTCTGGATGCCGAACCACCCGATGGCGCTTATCGATATAGCCAAACCTATGAAGGCCGAACCTGAGCGGCCGAAACCGGTCCATCTCGCGAGTACGGAAGTCGTCAAACCTTCTCTCTGGCCGGCGATGCCGGTGAAGATCGTAAGAACCTCGAGGATGACAGCACCTAACGTGATCGCGATAAAGGCATCCCAGAAATCCATTCCAAAACCAAGCGTTGCTCCGATTAAGAAACTTGCAAGACCACTGAGCATTCCGAAACGTTGGATTGCAATCGAGAACCAGTGGTATCGCGCGTGCTGCGGAACTCGGGACAGGGCGTAGTCGTCGTCTTCTGCGCCGTCTGCTTTGACCATGGTTATGACACCTCCGGTTGTGTGAAGTAGTTCACGAACCGTAGGTCTCAAGGCGTGCGGTCTCACTGTGCACTAAGTCCAGTCTGGCCGCGACTGTTGGGCGTCACGCCTAGTGGAATGGTGGCCGCCTCATGCTCCGTGACTCGCCAGAGCAAGTCGGCGCCCACGGTCGGCGCCCTCATTTCCCGAAGGGAGTCTTCGACGAGCTCGCGGCACCATAGCCACGCTCTTCCGGCGGTCACGTCGGCAATCCGGGAGTCCGCACTCGACTGGGCGGATCTTTCAGGGCCATAGGTAGTGCTGCTTGACTACCCAGAATTCCGATGCCGGGGGAGGAATCGGCCGACCGTGCAGCGGCACCAGTCGCTGAGCAGCCTTTGAGGGGAATGAGCTATTCAGAAGGGCGGGAGGTTTCATGCGAAGTCGCAGGGCGGTGCAAAGGCGGACGCGCTCCCAAGCGCCCCATAGGAGAGAGCGCTGATAGGAGTGTGTCCATCGGTCTCGTGCAGGCGGTGATCGACCCTGAGCGCCACCCCGAGCCGAACCTGACCCGGCCCCGGGTTGACGCCACCGAACCTCGCCCGCCCGTTTCATCACTTGCGCACTGCGAATCGGGCGGAAGATCTATTGCTCTACTGTGTTTCCGCGGAGCCAGATGGCAAACGGGATGACACGCAGGGAGAAGCATGAGTGACGAGCCCGAATCAAACGGACTTGATGACATTGACCGGCGGATTCTTGAGTTGTTGTTCGACGATGCCCGGATATCGGTTCGCGGTTTGGCGCGAGCAGTGGGAATGTCTGCAGGCGCGGTCGGCGAACGGGTAGAGCGTCTCGAGAGCAGCGGGGTTATCACCGGCTACCGCGCAGAGATCAATCCATCAGCGCTTGGCCTCAAGTTGGAGGCACTCATTGGCGTAGAGCTAACGCAGCATTCATCCGTTTATGAGTCTATGGCCGTTCTGCGGGAGCTCCGTGAGGTAGTGAGCATCGAATTGGTTACGGGAAGATGGGATCTGGTTGTGAGAATCCGTGTGCGCGACCATGAACACCTCAAAGAGGTCTTGACAGAATCGGTCTGGAAGCTGCCGACCCTAGGGCACAGCGAGTCGATGGTCGTGCTCGAAAGCCACACAGGGAATGCGCCGCCGCCATAGAGCCTCCCTCCCACCAGCGGGAGGTCGGTGAGCGAAGCACAGTCCTCGCAGGGACTAAGTCGCATCACACGATTGCCGGTAGCCGAACCGGAAGACGCAAAGCGACGATAACGGGACGCAGTCGCCCACATCGGCCGACGCGTCAGACGCCGCGGGAGGCGGCCACTTCGTAGCGGTATCGCCTACCTGCACATGCTGCCGAAGCCAGTAGACGCATCATCCGCGCCGATCAGACCGTCTACCGGGACAATGTGTGTTTAGACCCGTCCGGCCACGGAAAGGACGGTGTGATGCCGAGTCGTGGCCATGGGGTCGTGTTCTCCCGCCCAGACTGCACCCCAGGGAACTGACGAACCAGCAACGCGCACTGTCCATCACTCATTGTGGAGGAGCCCGTCCAACTCCTCCGCGCGCCGGCGGCCCGGGACACCTTCCCCCGCCGTGTGGGTGCGCTGCCAGGAACGCGAAGTCCGGGACGAGGTTCTCGATGTGCGCCCACGACGACGGTCGCGCACCCACACGTTCTGGTTCGCCGAGCGATGGACGAACTGCACCGACAATCGAGCCGGATTGTGCACCCTGCCCATAGCAGCGAAGTGACGCGCACCATACGTTGGTTTTTGTCAGTTCCAGAACCTGCAAGCGCACTAGTAGGAAGCGAGCACTTCCTCAGGTGCACACCCGGTTATCAGTGCCCAGGACGAAGAACATCATGAACACTTACACCACAAACGAGCAATCGGATCCCCTCCAGGATCATGCCTCACAACCAGCAGGCTGGTGGGACAGTTCCAGGTCCCCGAACCAACCCGATTCCCACATTGGTTTGGACCTTTTGAGAGCCCGATATCTACGCCGGCAACGCATGATGATGCAACGGCAGTCCGATCGAATTAGTACCGAAGCTAAGCTCTTTCTCCGCTTCGCCGAGATGTGGGCACCGTATGGAGGCCCACCGGCCGCGGACATTTTTGAGACCTTTGGCATGACACCTGGTCGGTTCCACGAAAAGCTGCGCGAATTTATCGACCGATACAACGCCTCGATTCAAAGTTACTAAGCCGCGGCACCGCTCCTTCTGTCACCAATATGCCCATCACCACATCAAGTTCCTCACCAGATTGCGCTCTGCCATGAACGGTCTCCGAACCCCAGTCGCCACCAGCCCTCGCCTGCCATCCCTGCGTGATGCAGACCAACCTGCACTTCGAATCGACGAAAAACCCACCGTAACAGTCGATATCCCCGAAATTGATACTCCCAGCGACCTGACCAGGTTCATTGGCCGCCGAAAGGAATCCGCAGACGTCCGCAGCCTTCTCGGCACTGCCCATCTTGTGACACTGATCGGCACCGGCGGAGTCGGCAAAACGCGGTTAGCGCTCAGATCTGCCCGCGGCAGCCGGCGCGCTTTCCCCGGAGGCGTGCACTTCGTCCAACTCGAACAGGTTCGAGATCAAGCGCAGCTTACAAACGCGGTGGCAGCAGCGTTGGGGTGCGCCTCCTCTGTCGATTCGATGAGCCAACTCGCGTTGATACTCGGTTCACAACGAACGCTTCTCGTGCTCGACAGCTGTGATCACCTCACCGGCGACGCCGTTTCCGCGGTCACCTCACTTCTTCAGTCCTGTCCGCATGCGCGAGTTCTCGCAACCAGCAGGCAACCCCTCGGAGTATGCGGCGAAGCCGTGCTACCGATCGATCCGCTGCCGTACCCGATCGCGGGATCGGCGCCATCGTTGATGCCCACAGAAAGCTGTGGCGCAATCGCCCTGTTCGCTGACAGAGCTAGGGCCGCCATTCCCACCTTCGAGCTCACGGACGACAACAGAGACAGCGTAGCGAAGATCTGCCAAATGCTCGACGGGTTGCCGTTGGCCATCGAACTGGCGGCGGCAAAGCTGCGATCGATGTCGGTGCAGCAGATCCGCGCACGCCTCACCGATCCGTTCAGCATTCTGGTTTCTGGAAACCGGGCTGCGCCGCAACGGCAACAGACGTTGCACAAGTGCATCGCGTGGAGCTACGCACTATGTACGCCGAGGGAGCAAACTCTGTGGAATCGATTGTCTGTCTTCACCGGAAGTTTCGACCTCGAGGCTGCCCATGAGATATGCGCATCCGAGTGGTCACCGGATGAGGTGATGGATGTTGTAGCGGCCTTGGTTGATAAATCCGTGCTCATCCGCGAGGGCGACGCGAGTGTTCGGTATCGGATGTTAACGGTTCTTCGGCACTACGGACGTCAAGAACTTCGCTATTGCGGCGATCTCATGGCCTATCAACGCAAACACCGCCAGTGGTACCAAGATCTGGCCCTTCGGGCAGACGCCGATTGGAACAGCCCGAGTCAATCCAGCTGGATCGAGCGTTTGAGTCACGAGCAGGATAATCTGCGCGGGGCACTGCTGGGTAGCTTGGCGGAGCCGAGTGAGTCGGAAGCGCTGTTGAGGACAACATATGCCCTTCACCGCTTTTGGATTGCCTGTGGGCAGTTCGGTGAATGCCGCAGCTGGCTGAGTAAAGCTCTAGCCCAATCGCAGGGTTTGTTCTCCATTCGCCGAGTCGCCGCATTGTGCGCGAACGGTGTCGTCGTCGCGGGATTCGGTGATCTGGCAGAGGCTACCGCACTCGTCGATGAAGCTCGTCAACTCTGCGAAGAGCATGTGCCGAGCAAAGACGCTCATCATCTTCTTTCTTACGCAGAGGGATTCGTAGCGTTGTTGTCAAACAACTTTGGGTCTGCCACCGAGTGCTTCAAGAGCGCTCTCGATGACCACCGCAGCTCCCGAGAACGAATCGAGCTTCTGTTCGGTCTAGCCCTCTCGACTGGTCTCGGCGGTGATATTCGACAGGCTGTCACCCATCTCGAGCGAGGACTGTCTCTCGCCACCGCCGACAACTTACTGGCAGAACAGTGCTATCTCCTATGGGCACTCGGATTTGCGCTCTGGCAAACTCATCCCGACAAGGCCACGGAGGCGCTCGAGAAGTGTTTACGCCTGCTTCGAGGCACACAGCTCCCGCTGGCCGGTGCCTGTGTGGAGACTTTGGCTTGGATTGCCGGAGCCGGACGGTCGGGTCAGCACGGAGGGGTGCTTCTAGGTGCCGCCGCGCGCCTGCGGACTTCGATGGGGCAATCGTTGGGATCACTGCCGGGCATCGAAGAGCACCACGAGAAGTGTCGAGATCTCATGACGTGCACGCTCGGCGAGCAACCTGCCAATGCTGCAATCCAGCGGGGCCGCAACTTCACATGCGAGGAAGCAATCGCCTACGCCCTCAGTGAAAAGCCACCCGAACGCACGTGTCCAGTGACAGACCCCCGGACGACGTTGACTCGGCGCGAGCGTGAGGTGTCCGAACTCGTCGCTCGCGGCTTGACGAACCGGTCGATCGCCGATCAGCTCGTAATCTCGCTTCGCACCGCGCAAGGTCATGTCGAACACATCCTCGCCAAGCTTGGATACACTTCGCGCGCTCAAATCGCAGCATGGGTCGTCGAATGCCAATAGCCGCATTCCCGTCCCTCACGTGCACGGCACCCCGGCCGTACCTCGGTCGTGCGATCGCGCTCGTCGAACCGAACGGTCATCGCATGCTCATCACGATCCGGTCTGGACTGCACAGACGGATTGTCAAACTTCGATGTCGTTGCGCAACTGACCTATTCAAATGTATTCTTACCAAGCATGCGGTCTGCGGGCACAATCCCGGCCCCGACCGCTCTTGAGCGCATATCCCGCGCTCACAACCACGGAAGAAGTACACACAATGAACGAGACCTCACTGCGGTCGACTACCAGGGTCACCGATCAGAATCACGAGCAGGTAGTTTTCTGCCAGGACGAGAAATCAGGGCTGAAGGCGATCATCGGCCTGTATTCGACTGCCCTCGGCCCCGGCCTGGGCGGCACCCGGTTCTACCCCTACGCTAGCGAGGACGACGCGATCTCCGACGTCCTCAACCTCTCAAAGGGCATGGCGTACAAGAATTCCCTGGCTGGCCTTGACCTCGGCGGCGGTAAGGCAGTCATTATCGGTGATCCGAATACCATGAAGAGCGAAGCGCTACTGCGAGCGTACGGACGGTTCGTGGAAACGCTCGCCGGTCGCTATTACACCGCGTGTGACGTCGGCACCTCCAGTCCCGACATGGACATCATCGCGCGCGAGACGTCGTACGTCACCGGCCGGTCGCTCGAAGAGGGTGGAGCGGGCGACTCGTCGATCCTTACGTCGTGGGGCGTGTTTCAAGGCATGCGAGCGTCGGCTCACCACGTGTGGGGCAGCACCTCGCTCGCGGGCCGCATCGTAGGAGTGGCCGGGGTCGGCAAGGTCGGCCGCCATCTAACCGCGCTCCTCATTGATGCGGGCGCCGAGGTTGTTGTTACCGATCCTTTCGCACCGGCAGTGCAGTCGCTGCTGGACGACTACCCAAGCGTGCGTGTCGTTCAGACGACAGCGGAACTGGTCGGGCAAGCTCTCGACATCTACGCACCCTGCGCACTCGGTGGCGCTCTGACCGACACAGTTGTCGATGAGCTGAGCGCACGAATTGTCTGCGGCGCGGCGAACAACCAGCTAGCCCACCCAGGAATCGACAAGCGATTGAAGGAACGAGCTATTACGTACGCTCCTGACTACTGCGTCAATGCAGGCGGAGTTATCCAAGTAGCTGACGAGTTGAACGGTTTCGACTTCGACCGCGCAAAACTCCGTGCCACAGGCATTTTCGACACGACACTCAATGTACTCGAGACCGCAACCAGAGAAGATACGACGACCGCCGCTGCTGCGGACCGCCTCGCGGAGCAACGCATGCGCGAAATTAGCCGACTGAAGGCTCTCTGGACACCGGGATCCTAAGGGTGCATAACCTCCAGGTCACCACGCGTGCTTCCACTTCGCGTTCGTGGTTCTGAGTATCAGAGCTTCTCATTGCAGAGGGGGCTCCTTCGTTACTGCCCCTCATTTCGACGTACCAGCGGGTTCTCAGTCGCCGGGCTCCTCCGCCGGCCAACTCATTAACACTGCACGTGGCTCCGTAGGCATTCATTTCCTGGACTTCTCCGCCATGGCAAACGAGCGCAGACGACCTGAGCCCAGCGTGCTCGCGCGTGACTTGTACAACGACCGGATCACAGGATCCCACTACGTACCGGCATTCCGGAAAGCAAACAGATTGGACGGTGGTCTCCATCATGACTGCTTCGGCGACGGATGACCTCACTAAACCCTACGACCTCGACGACCGATACAGGCACGGCGCGGGGCCAACACTCCTCACCGGCGTGCAGGCGATCGCGCGATTCCTGGTGGAGCAACATGTCCGCGACACCGCTCGTGGACAGGCGATCGGGACTTTTGTCTCCGGTTACCAGGGAAGTCCCCTAGGTGGTGTCGACCGCATGCTGGGCGGCATGCAGGATGTACTGGACGAGAACAGCATTCGATTCGTCCCTGGCTTGAACGAGGAGCTCGCTGCTACATCGGTATGGGGTAGTCAAGCAACCCTTGCGCCTGGTGCCGCCACCCACGACGGGGTAATCGGTGTTTGGTACGGCAAAGGCCCGGGAGTTGATCGCGCTACCGACACCATCCGTCACGCCAATATCTACGGTGCAAATCCGAAGGGGGGCATCGTTCTCATGGTGGGCGACGATCCCGCCTCGAAGTCGTCGACGGTACCTGCCGTCAGCGAGCGATCCCTTGCTGCCCTCGGAGTGCCGGTACTCTTTCCACGCAATGCCCGCGAAATCATCACCTTGGGTATGCACGCAGTAGCTCTGTCCCGCGCATCCGGGTGTGTGGTCGCCCTCAAGATCGTTGCCGACGTCGCCGACGGCGCCTGGAATGTATCGGCGGATGATTTCGCCGATCTGTCGATCACGGTTCCCACTGTTGAACACGGAGGACGTCCATTCGTATACACGCAACGACCGATGGCGGTCGCACCAACCAGTATCCTCGCCGCCGAGGCCGACCTCGTCGGTCCCCGGTGGAAGATCGTTCAAGCGTACGGTCCCGCCAACAAGCTCGATGTCATAGAGGTGAACCCGCCGGAGGCGAGGTTGGGCATCGCGGCCACAGGCACGACATTCGATTCGGTGCGGCAGGCGCTGATCGATCTCGGCGTCGAGGACCACCACCTCCATTCCGCAGGCATCCGCTTGCTGCGCGTCGGGATGACCTATCCACTCTCCGCTGACACGGTGAACCAGTTCGCTGCAGACCTCCACCACTTGCTCGTCGTGGAAGACAAAACCGCCTTCCTCGAATCCCAGTTCCGCGAGATCCTCTACGGAGCGACCAACGCTCCTCAGATCGCGGGCAAGAAGGACTTCGAAGGCCGAGACCTCGTGCCCGCGGGGGGCGAACTGACCTCCGGACGCCTCCTTGCCCCGCTCCGACGCATCCTGGACGGGCGCGTCGAAACAAGACGCCCTCTTCCTGCGCCGCTGAAGCTAGATGTTCTGCCGCACAACCGAACTGCCTATTTCTGTAGTGGCTGCCCACACAACCGATCGACAGCCATTCCGGACGGTTCCCTCGGCGGAGGTGGCATCGGCTGCCACATTCTGGTGACCATGTCCGGAAGAGAAGACAGCGCGGTCACTGGCCTGACGCAGATGGGTGGTGAAGGAAGCCAGTGGATTGGTCAGGCAGCGTTCACCCACGTCCCCCACATCTTCCAGAACATCGGAGACGGTACCTTCTTCCACTCAGGTCAACTGGCACTGCAGGCATGCGTTGCCGCCGGAGTGAACATCACCTACAAGCTGCTCTACAACGATGTGGTAGCCATGACCGGCGCCCAAGATGCCGAAGGCGCACTCTCGGTCGCGCAATTGACCCACAAGCTCATCACCGAGGGTGTCAAGCAGATCATCGTCTGTGCCGACGAACCTCACCGGCACAACAAGCGGAAGCTCGCCAAAGGCACAAAGCTATGGCACCGAGATCGCCTCGATGACGCGCAGAGGGAGTTGCGCGAAATCAAGGGAGTAACCGTCCTGATCTACGACCAGCACTGTGCCGCTGACGCCCGCCGACAGCGTAAGCGCGGAACACTACCCACCCGTAACACTCGGGTGATCATCAACGAGGCCGTGTGTGAAGGATGCGGCGACTGCGGCGTCAAGTCGAACTGCCTGTCGGTACAACCTGTCGACACCGAATTTGGACGCAAGACCCGCATCGACCAAACATCCTGCAACACCGACTACACCTGCCTCGACGGAGACTGCCCGTCGTTTGTCACAGTAGAGCTGAACCCAGGGAAGAAGCCACCAAGAATCGCTCGCCCGACACCCCCCGCGTGCGCCGAGCCAGACCAAACAGTCGGGTCCACGACGCAGAACATTTTCCTGGCTGGAATCGGGGGCACCGGCATCGTGACGGTCAACCAGGTGTTGGCCACCGCGGCGCTGCGTGCGGGTCTCGAGGTCGAAAGTCTCGATCAGATCGGCTTGAGCCAGAAGGCCGGCCCGGTCGTCTCCCATCTCCGCTTCAGCGCCAGCGCTCTCGAACCATCCAATCGACTCACCCCCGGCAACGCCGACTGCATCCTCGCATTCGATCTACTGACCGCTACCGAGAACAAGAATCTCGCGTACGGACATGCACGCTCAACTATTTCGATCGCGTCCACGAGCGCCACGCCGACCGGTGACATGGTGTACGACAAATCCGTGCAATACCCGGACACAGAATTGTTGCTGGATAGATTGGCTGGTGCCTCGCAAACCGTGCACTCGTTCGACGCCCTCGCGGCGGCTCAGGAGTTGTTCGGTAACACCGCAGCGGCGAACTTTCTACTGATCGGCGCCGCCTACCAGGCGGGCGGCTTGCGTCTGCCCGCCGCGGCGATCGAAGAGGCCATCGGAATCAACGGCGTCGCAGTAGAAGCGAATATTTCAGCCTTTCGCTGGGGCCGTACCGCCATCGACCATCCGGCAGCCTTCAAGGAGGCCACAGCACCCGCCAACGTCAAAGATGAACCACTGGTGGCGCCGGCGCACCTCTTCGAGGACACCACCTTCGGCGGAGAAGTGCGCCGAATGGTCGAGTTGCGCGCCGCCCAACTCATCGAGTTCCAATCCACGGCTGTGGCACACGAGTACATCGAGCAGATTGAACTGGTGTGGGCGGCTGAGCGAGAGGTGAGCGAGCGAACCGACTTCAGCGAGGCAGTTGCTCGCGGGTTGTTCAAGTTCACGGCGTACAAGGACGAATACGAGGTCGCGCGGATGTTGGTCGATCCGGCATTTCTCAACGACGTCAAGGCTCAAGTGCCGGCAGGCGAGAAACTGACTTATAAGCTCCATCCGCCGATTCTGCGAGCGATGGGGCGCAAGAAGAAGATCGGGCTGGGACCGAGATCACACTTCGCCCTCAAAGTGTTGGCGAAGGGCAAGAGACTGCGAGGAACGAAGTTCGACCCGTTCGGATACGCCCACGTTCGCAGAGTCGAACGGGAACTACTTACTCAGTATCGACGCATGGTTACCGACCTCGCCGGCACTCTCGATCGGGTCGGATACGACAAAGCCGTTGAGATCGCCCAACTACCCGACATCGTTCGTGGGTACGAAGACATCAAGCTCCACAACGTCGAGTTGTATACCACTCGGCTACTTGAACTCGGGATGCACCAATACCTTCCACACCGCGACGGGGAGCGAAGTGATACCTAGCCTCGCAGCCGCGGAGACGCCGCGGAAGTATGGGATGCAGACATTTGGAACAGACCCTCAACTCGAGACATACTCAATTGAGTGCAGTGATACCGCCGACGTAATCCCGCGCCTGACAACGCTCTTCTGGCGACACAGTGTCGAGTTGCAGAACCTGTCGACGTGGAAATCGATACGGCCCGACGGTAGCCAAGGCATAGTCGTTACTTCTCGAAGACCCGCCACCCTGACTGACGAAGCATTGGTCAAGCGGATCAATCATCTAGTCGGTGTCGTCAGGGTTCGACGGGAGACGTTCGAGGAGAGTCTCAAGTTCAAGGACCTCACGATCGAAGTGTCCGCGACTGGATACTACGTCGATAAACTCGCAACCCTGGGATACGAGTTCAACGCGACTCCGCTGCGGTACTCGATGAAGTGCATCGTGATGCAGTTGTTCGACAGCGGGAAGCGGATCGACGAGTTCCTAACCCGATTGTCGAAGCACATCGACCCACGCATGACGGGAGAGGTCAGGGTCTCGTCCTCGCAACGGCCAGCGCTCGTGCTCCTGAGCCGAAAGGCCCTCGGTGGGTAGGCCGACACCAGACACAACAGCGCACGATTCACCTACTACATCTCGAAAGGCACCTCCGTGCGCATTGTTCTGACGGGCCCACCCGGCGCGGGTAAGGGCACCCAGGCACAGTTGCTCTCGCAGACACTCGGCCTCCCACACATCTCCACCGACGACCTGTTTCGCCACCACATTTCCGAAGGCACCGAGCTGGGAATGAGGGCGAAGTCTTACATCGATGCCGGTGAACTGGTTCCGGGCGATGTCACCATCAAGATGGTGCACAACCGGCTGATCGAACAGGACACGCGGTCCGGGTTCATCCTCGACGGCTTCCCCCGAACCGTTCAGCAAGCGATCGCGCTCGATGAAATCCTCAACGAACAACTGAACCAACTCCGGGCCGTACTCGAATTCGAAATTGCCGAAGAAGAGGCTCTCATCCGCATGCTCTCCCGCGGCCGCGGCGATGACACGCCGGATGTCGTCCGCCACAGATCGCGCCTCTACAATCTTGAAAAGCAAGCGCTCCGTGACTATTACGCGCCCATCCTCGTCACCGTGCGTGCCGAAGGCAAGGTCGAAGAGGTACGGGCACGCACCGTGCATGCCCTCAGTGAACAGATCCCGCTACTGCAGTACTCAGAGCCGAGGTAGTACCGAGGCTGACCGCGCACACTTGCAACCACCTGAGTCGTGCGGATGTTTTCTCTGTACGACTAGTCGCCTTCGTAGGTCTCGCCCGAACCTGTTCCGCATAGTTCCCTTCGTGCGTGAATCCCGATATTCCTCTGAACCCGCACGACCGTCGGCGGGACCACTAACCGCAATGCCGCGCAGTTAAAGGATTGGCCTGGCAGGTCAAGTGAAGCCGAGGAACTGGGCGTGTCGTGAGATAGGGCAACGGAACTCCTGGTAGGGAAGCTTTGTCCGCCAAAGACAAGCCTCTCCGGGAGTTCCGTTGCCTGTTCAGTCTGTCATCAAACAAGAGTCGTTGGTTGCTGCCGGACGGTTCGCGCCGGGGCATATAGGTGAGTTGACGCGGATCGTGCCGTTCGAGATGGTCGATGCCGCGCTCGAGTCGGCGAGGGCCACGCAGGCTCGACTGCGGGAGTTGCCGTCGCGGGTCGTGGTGTACCTGCTGCTGTCCGCGTGTCTGTTCCCTGATATCGGCTATACCCGGGTGTGGGCGAAGCTGACCGCGGGTCTCGAGGGCGCGGTGGCTACACCGGGTTCCTCGGCGTTGTCGCAGGCCCGTCTGCGGGTCGGCGCCGCACCGCTGCGGGAGTTGTTCGATCTGATCAAAGGCCCCGTCCCCGGTACCGCTCGGTGGCGGGGACTGTTGGTGTGCGCGATCGACGGCACCTCGATGTTCGTGCCCGACAGTGTGGCCAACCTCGGTGCCTACCATCGTCAAACCGGCGGTCCCAACGGCGACTCGGGTTACCCGATGGTGCGTATGCTCGCCGTGGTGGCGTGCGGTACCCGCACCATCGTCGATGCCGTGTTCGGAACCTATGGTGTATCCGAGATTGCCTATGCACCAAGGTTGTTGGGGTGTCTGCGCGATGGCATGTTGTTGTTGGCCGACCGCAACTTCGCCGTCGCCGCGTTGATCGAGCAGATCGCGGACACCAAGGCCGACCTGCTCATCCGCTGCAAGAGCAACCGCAAGCTTGCCTCCATCGAACGGCTCCCCGACGGGTCCTGGCTCGCCCCGATCGGCTCGGTCATCGTCCGGGTCATCGACGCCGAGATCGTCGTCACCCCGAAGGGCGGCACACCCCGCACCGTCAGATACCGGCTGGTCACCACCCTCAACGACCATCGCCGCTACCCGGCATCGGAACTGGTCCGGCTCTATCATCAGCGATGGGAGATCGAGACGACCTATCTCGAGCTGAAGTCGACCATCCTCGGCGATGCGATGCTGCGGGCCCGCACCCCGTCCGGGGTCACCCAGGAGGTCTACGCGTTGTTGACCACCTACCAAGCTCTGCGAATCGCGATCGCCGACGCAACGACCGGCGCAGATGCCCCACCGCTGCGCGCGAGTTTTACGATCGCCCTCACCACCGCCCGCGACCTGGTGGTACTCGCGTCAGGCGTGATCGCCGGCACGACCATCGATCTGGCCGGAAAGATCGGGCGCGCAGTCCTGGCCGAACTCAATCCCGAACGCCGAGCGCGTGATTGCCCCCGCGTGGTCAAACGAGCGATCTCCAAACACCGCGCCAAAGGCGCCATCGACCGCACCAACTATGCCACGGTCAACATTGCCATCAACGTTCTCAAACCGCCCGATTGGACAGACAGCTCAAACCCTTAACTGCGCGGCATTGCCACTAACCGTCCGCAGTGACACAAGGAGTCGTAGGCCATGACGTCCACACAGACCTCCCTCCAGGATCTCCAGATCCCTGACGCTCGCGATTGCCCCATGTTCGTCGACGGTGCGTGGGTCGAGGCGCTCGGAGGCGAGTGGAGTGGCGTGACGACACCGATTCTGCGTGAGCACGTCATCGGCCGGGTGCCCAGCTCCGAGGCCGCCGACGTGGATCGGGCGGTCCAGGCCGCGCGCCGCGCGTTCCCGAAGTGGCGGTCCCAGCATTTCACCGCACGCCAACGTGTTCTCGGGAAGATCGCCGGCGCGATCGAGAGCCGATCCGAGGAGCTCGCCCGGCTGACCGCCCTCGACACCGGGAACGCGCTGCGTACGCAGGCTCGCCCGGAGGTGCTCACCCTGGCGAATCTGTTCCGGTTCTTCTCCGGCGTCGCGGGCGAGATCAAGGGCACCGTGCTGCCTGCCGGCGACGACCAACTTCAGTACACCCGCCAGGAGCCGCTCGGCGTCGTCGGCTGCATCCTGCCCTGGAACTCGCCGCTGATGATCGCCGGATTCAAGCTCCCCGCCGCCCTCGCGGCCGGTAACACCGTCGTCGTCAAGGCCGCCGAAGCCGCACCGCTCAGCGTTCTGTTGCTCGCCGAGATCTGCGCCGAATTTCTGCCGGCCGGTGTGCTCAACGTCATCACCGGCAGCGGCGCGGTCGCCGGCGAAGCGCTGGTACAGCACCCGGGCGTCGACAAGGTCTCGTTCACCGGCTCCACCGAGGTGGGGCGCCGGGTGGCCCGCGAGGCCGGCGGTCGGCTCGCGCACGTCTCGCTCGAGCTCGGCGGGAAGAACCCGTCGATCGTGTTCCCCGACGTCAACATCGATGACGAGTTCATCAACCAGCTGCTGCTCTCGACCCGCGTGCACCGGCAGGGGCAGAGCTGCACCGCCGGGTCACGGCTGTTCCTGCACCAGGACGTCTACGACGAGGTACTCGGGCGTTTGGTTGACTCCCTCGCTGCTCTCGAGGTCGGCAACCCGTTGTCGGAGTCCACGGACATGGGCGCCATCATCAACGACAAGCAGTTTGCGTCGGTATGCGGATTCCTCGACGACGGCCTCAGCTCGTCCCAGGTCTCGGTGGTCCTCGACGGTTCGCCCACGAAGGTCGGCAACTTCGACGGTTACTACATGGGCCCGACCGTGTTCTCCGGCGCCGACAACTCCTGGCGCCTGTCTCGCGAGGAGATCTTCGGGCCCGCGCTCGTCGCGATCCCGTGGACCGAGCACTCCGATGTCATCGAGATGGCCAACGACTCGCACTACGGGCTCGCCGCCTACGTCTGGACCCACAACCTCGACCTGGCCCTCAACACCGCACACGCCCTCGAAACCGGGTGGGTGCAGGTCAACCAGGGCGGCGGACAGATGGTCGGCCAGTCCTACGGCGGCTACAAGCAGAGCGGGATCGGACGTGAAGTATCGGTCGAAGGCATGATCGCCGGATTCACCCAAACCAAGCAGGTGAACGTGCGCCTGCGTTCGATCTGACACTCGCCGAGCGCGGTGCCGCAGGTACGCCCGGCCGGTGGGGAGGGGTTCCGAAGATCGTGCCCACCGGCGGGTCCCACCTGATCGTCGATCGCCACCCCCGCACCGCGGGGTGGGGTGGGGGTGGCGGTGGTGAGCCCTTTCTCTCTACCCCGCGGCGAGCACAGCAAACACCGATATCGGAGTCGTTAACCGGCGACACCGTTGACGTCTCCTCAATTCCCGCCGCGCTTCTTCAACTAGGACGGATCAAGACATGAATGTGGGACCTCTCAAAGACATGCTCGTCCTCGATCTCTCGGGGGCACTCGCGGGACCCATCGCAGCGATGATGCTGGGAGATCTCGGCGCCCGGGTCATCAAGGTCGCAGCCCCCGGAACCGGCGACGATTCGCGTACGTGGGGGCCGCCTTTCGTCGGACCCGAGCACGATCCCCATTCGTCGTACTTCATGTCGGCCAACCGGAACAAAGAGTCGATCGTGCTCGACCTCAAGAGCGAGCACGGACGCGACGCCCTGCGCCGGCTGATCGAACGCGCCGATGTGCTGATCGAGAACCTGCGGCCGGGCGCATTCGACCGTCTGGGATTCTCGGCACCGGTCCTCGAGGATCTCAATCCGCGGCTGATCACGTTGTCCATCAACGGGTTCGGCCACGACGGTCCCGAGGGCTCGCGCGCCGGGTATGACCAGATCGCCCAGGGTGAGGCGGGTCTGATGTCGATCACCGGAGATCCGAAGGGGGAACCCACCCGCATCGGCGTGCCCATCGCCGACGTGCTCGCCGGCGTGCACGGCGCCACCGGCGTGTCCGCCGCCCTGGCCGGCCGAGAAAAGACCGGGAAGGGGATGGTGGTGCGCACATCTCTGCTCGCGGCCGCCATCAGTGCCCACACCTTCCAGGGCACAAAATGGACGGTCGGCGACCAGGTCGCCCAGCGATCCGGCAACCACCATCCGCAGATCGCCCCCTACGGCAGTTTCCGGTGCGCCGACGGTTACGTGCAGATCGCGGTCGGGAGCGAGACGATCTGGAAGAAGTTCGCGCCGGTCGCGAACCTGAACTCCGCCGACCCACGCTTCGCCGTGAACCTCGATCGGGTCGGCAATCGCGACGAGCTCATCGCCTCGATCGAAGCCGACTTCGCCGACCGCACCCGCACCGACGTGCTCGCTGTCCTCGAGACGGCCGGCGTTCCCGCGGGATCGATCCGCACGATCGACGAGGTCTACGAGTGGGAGCAGACCCGCAGCCAGGGTCTGGTGGTCGAGGTGGACCACTCCGTCGTCGGCCCCGTGCAGCTCCCCGGACCGTCCCTGCGGATGGAAACCGCGCACGGCCAGTCGCTGGTGCGATCCGATCACGCGGCGCCGCCCACCCTCGGCCAGCACACCGACGAGATCCTCGCCTGGATCGATGCCGGTTGCGATGGCGATCTGGCCTCTCACGAGAACGGGCACCTGGTCACCAGCCGTTCGTGAGTGTGCAGCCGAAGAGCCGTGTCGATGCGGGTGGATCTCGTGTCGGCGCCGCGTGGATGGCGCAGTGGGGAGTTTGCGCCCGCGGCGCCGTCCACGCATCCATCCAAACCTGACTCTTACTGGTGGAGGAACTGAAATGGCCCCGGACGCGGTACGCGGACGGTGGCTGGGCTCGACTACAGCGGTTGCGTTGGCCTCTGTGAACCTGCTCAGCACACCCCACGCAGCTGTCCGCTCGCCAAGCTAACCGCTTGAAACCTTCACAAAACCTCATTAGGACGCAAATAGGGGGTCTGTGCCGTCGCCGCGGATTGCGCTACCGACGATGTCCTCGACCACGAGCCCACGATGGCCGAATTCGAATGCCGGGTGGCAGACATGCTGGGCATGCCTGCCGCACTGTGGGTTCCGAGTGGGACGATGGGGAACATAATTGCGCTGATGCTTCACCTCGGCCGAGGTGATCGATTTCTTGCCCAGAGGTGGACTCCGCAATTTGATGGATGTTGGGAGCCTCGTGTCGCACATCGGCGATATTCTGGTGTGAACGGTATCAAGAGGTGGTTGCATTGGATGTGCCTTCGAGAGGTTTGTGTTCGGCTCCGTCTGCACGTACTCGTGTGGACCGAGCATCGAGCTGGAGGCGGCGTCGCCGCTGATAGCGCAGCGAGGGATTGAGGGCCGTCGATGGCCGATTTGGATCCACTGGCGACGCAGCGTGAGCTGATACCGGCGATCACAACGGAACTAGCGGTGGCCGGTTTCGAGAATGCGCAGGAGATCGGTCGCGGCGGGTTCGGTATCGTCTACCGATGCGAACAGCCCTCCCTCGATCGCATTGTCGCCATCAAAGTCCTCACCTCCGACCTCGATGCTGAAAACCTCGAGCGATTCCTGCGCGAGCAACGAGCAATGGGCAGACTGTCCGGCCACCCGAACATTGTCAATATTCATCAGGTCGGCACTTCGGAAAGCGGTCGACCGTACATCGTGATGCAGTACCACGCGCGTGGTTCGCTGGATGCACGGATCCACGGCTCCGGACCGCTCGGCTGGAAGGAGGCGGTCCGAGTTGGAGTGAAGCTGGCGGGCGCCCTCGAGACCGCGCATCGCGTCGGCACCCAGCATCGCGATGTGAAACCCGGCAACATCCTGCTGACCGATTACGGCGAACCTCAGTTGACCGATTTCGGTATCGCCCGGATCGCCGGCGGCTTCCAGACCTCCGCGGGAGCTGTCGCCGGCTCGCCGGCCTTCACTGCCCCGGAGGTGCTCAGTGGTGAACCACCCACCTCGAGAGCAGACATCTACGGCCTCGGCGCGACGCTCTTCTGCGCTGTCACCGGCCACGCTGCTTTCGAACGCCGCAAGGGGGAGCAAGTAGTCGCCCAATTCCTTCGGATCACCACGCAACCCATACCTGATCTGCGCGGGGAGGGCTTTCCCGACGACGTGTGCGCGGCCATCGAACGGGCAATGGCTGGCAAGGCAACTGACCGTCCCGTCACCGCAGCCGAGTTTGGGGACGAGCTTCGCGAGCTTCAGCGTCGACATGGCTGCAGTGTGGATGAGCTTGCGCTGGCGGCCGATCCAGGCACCGAACAGCAAATCGGCGAAGGTGTCTTCGAAGACTCGACCGGACCTGAGTCGGCCAGTCCTCGTCCACTCACGATGGACGCCCGAAAGCAGCCTGCATCGGTCCACGCGCCGCCGACACCGGCGACCAAGTTTCGACCACCGACTCCCACCCGATCGTTGGTTGCGCGGGATCGACTGATCGAAACCCTGCGTGCCGGCCAGGAGCGACGATTGATAGTGATTCACGCGCCGGCCGGGTTCGGCAAGAGCACGCTCGCCACCCAGTGGCGTGACGTTCTGAGCGAGGAGGGGACGGCGGTTGCGTGGCTGAGCGTAGACGACGATGACAACAACGTCGTGTGGTTTCTGACGCACCTGATCGAGGCGATCCGACGGGTCCGGCCCGCGGTGGCGAATGAGCTCGGCCAGATGCTCGAGGAACATGGTGATGAGGCTGAGCGGTTCGTTCTGACCTCGTTGATCGACGAGATCCACGACAGTGGTGAACGTGTGGCCGTTGTCATCGACGACTGGCACCGGGTAACGAATGCTGCGACTGTCGGGGCAATGGACTTTCTGCTCGACCACGGTTGCCACCACCTCCAGGTCGTTGTGACGAGCAGAACGCAGGCCGGTCTGCCTTTGAGCAGGATGCGGGTTCGTGATGAACTCGTCGAGATCGATTCCACCGCATTGCGGTTCAACGACGCGGAGTCGAGATCCTTCCTGGTCGACCTAGTGGGGCTGGCGCTGGAGAATGACGAAGTGGTCCATCTGAGGGAATCGACCGACGGATGGGTGGCTGCGCTGCAGTTGGTATCCCTGTCGCTGCGTGGGTGTGAGGATCCAGCCGAGTTGATCGAGCACATGTCGGGACGACATCACGCCATCGGTGAATACCTCGCCGAGAATGTACTCAACACCCTGGAACCGGAGACTCTCGACTTCATGCTGGCTACTTCGGTCACCGAACGGATCAGTGGTGACCTCGCATCGGCGCTGTCAGGGGTGCCTCGCGGACAGGCAATACTCGAGGAAGTCGAGGGCCGGGACCTCTTCCTGCGCAGGATGGATGAGGAGGGGGAGTGGTTCCGTTACCACCATCTCTTCGCAGAGTATCTGCGGCGCCGACTTGGGCGGGATCACCCCGACCGGGTCAACGAGCTGCATCGTACGGCCTCGCTGTGGTTCGCTGATCATGAACTCCTCAGCGAGGCCGTCGATTATGCGCTGGCCGCGGGAGACCAGCAGCGAGCGGTCGAGCTGGTCGAATTGGACGGAACGCGCCTGCTCGAGCACTCTCAGATGTCCACCCTGCTCGCGTTGGTCGCGAAACTGCCACCGCGACATGTGCTGTCGAGCCCACGACTGCAGCTCGCAGTGGCGTGGGCTCACGAGGTGCAGCATAGTGCGGCGGCGCAGGCGGCACTCGACCTTGTCTATTCGTTGCTCGAGAAAAGCGCGCTTCCCGCGTCCGAAGTTGCGGATCTACGGGTGGAGGCCGATGTGGTCCAAGGAGCTATCGCGATCTCCGCGGACCGGATCGACGGCGTGGACGAGTTGGTGTCGGAATGCCTTGCCAGACCGGAGACTCTGCGCCCGTGGGTCGTTTCCGCGGCAGCGGACGTCATTAGCTGGTTTGAGATCTACCGGTTCGACTTCGTAGCGGCGCGACGATGGCAGGACTGGGCAGCCCCCTATCATCAGCGGACGAGCGGGCCGTTCAGCGTGATGTACGGATACTGCTGTGCCGGGATCGCAGCGAGAGAACAACTCGATATCGCGGCAGCCGAGGAAAACTTTCAGAAAGCACTGCACCTCGCCAGGGAATACGGCGGCAGCCATTCGTACGCGGTGAGGTTGGCGGGTGCATTCCTCGGCGAGTTGTTGTACGAGCAAAACGACGTTACCGCCGCCGAGCGGCTGCTGGACGAAAGCTACCAACTCGGATCCGAGGGCGGCGTAGTCGATTTCATGCTCGCCACGTATGCAATTGGGGCGCGAATCAAGGCGCTACGCGGCGATCTCGAATCCGCGGTGCGACGTTTGCACGACGGAGCAAGGACGGCTGAAGTTCTCGCGCTCCCGCGGTTGGCCGCCAGAATCAGGAACGAGGAGATCAGGTGGGGACTGTCCGCAACATCCGAAACCGATGCGAACCCTCGAACCTCACAGGATGTGCGTGGTGCTGACGCTGAACTGCGCCGACAACGAGACGGCATTCTGGCGGTAACCGCCGAACTCCGCGAAGACTCGGCGATAAGGATACTTGTGGCGACAGACGAGCCCAACCGACTCGATCAGGCATGCGCACGAGCAGGGGCGCTGGTGAACTACCTCAAGGGCCAGGGCCGGCCGCGGGCGTTGCTACAGGCGCATCTTCTGCTTACAGAATGTCTTGCGGCGGCAAAGAGGATCGTTCAAGCCAAGAGAACGTTGGCCCCGATCGCGGCCCAGTGCGCCGATCTCGGCCTCGTCCGTCTCCTGTCCGATGAAGGTCCTCACATACTCTCCATCATCGCAGCCCTCCAAGACGATCAACGCGGCGGTAACTGGCCACCGGAGTGGTCACCAATCCCAGTCTCGTTTCTGGCAGAGGTTTTGAGCGCCGAGCACGGATCTTGAAACTAGTATTCTAGTAGCGCATCCCGTCGTGGGCATGGATGGTGCAGCAGGTGCCTGTAGGAGCGGCGAGCAGCGTAACCGTGGCAGCGAGTGACTATTGGGCAGACGCGCTGTATCCGGCATCGTCAACGACCCTATTGATTGGTGCGACGAGCGCGACCCGTCGTGCTCGTCGACCGCATCAAGAAAGTCACCACAGTGAGCATTGAGACGATGAAGGCGATCGATGCTCTCCGAACGGCATCGTCAACTTGAGTGATAGTCGCAGTGGTGCAGCCGGTGTGGCTTAATCGCGGACCGAAAAGTGTTAGCTGGGTGCGTTGTTCAGGCCGCGGTGGAGGTCGCGGTGATGTCGTTCCACACCGCGAAGCGTGCGGTCACGACAGTCAGGCACTTTCTTCGGAGGGCACGTTCGTCCGGTACGACGGTGAGGGGCGGCCGCCGGTGACCGATGGCCCGTTCGCGGAGACCAAGGACGTGATCGCCGGTTGGATGGTGATCGACGTCGACAGCTACGAGCGGGCCCTCGAGTTGGCCGGCGAGTTGTCGGCGGCTCCGGGTGCGGGTGGGAAGCCGATCCACGAGTGGCTCGAGTTGCGCCCGTTCCTGGGCGTATGTGCGACCGTGACGGAGTGACGCACGGTGGGTGCGGCCCTGCTGCGGACCCTCCCCCCATCGTGATCGGTGTCCTCGTCCGGCGCGGCGCTGGACGAGGACACCCTGATCGAGGCCGTGCGCGGGGTGCTGCGGATGATGGATGGTGTGGACGAGGTGACACCCGCGGAGCCGGGAAAGGGCTGCGGATTTCTTTGGGCGTCATCGCGGGTCTGTTGCTGGGGTTCGTCTGCTATGTGCCGGCGGTGACCTTGTGGCAGCACTACGGCGATGTCGTGCAGCCGCGGGTGTATCCGCAGGGGTCGTTCACCTCGTTCGGGTCGGATGCCGCTTGTCGAGTACTGGGTGAGTGCGGCGGCACCGGCGGCGGTGGTGCTACTCCACGCACGGGTGACTTGACGCGAACTCGCTTGGCTGGGACAGCCAGGAGCCGTCCCGACGGGAGCTTTCGTAGGCGGCAAATACCAAGCTCTGCGTCCTGAGACTGTCCCGCATCGATGATTGAGGAGACCTTCGTTCTTTCAGACTGCTCACGAAGTCTTGGTGGCTGTTCCTGAAGGCCTCGACGCGGGGCTCTTGGGGAAAACTGATACGCACGCTCTCGCCGTCTGCCGGGTGCCACTCCAGCCACTTGCCGGCCATGACGGTCAGCAGGCCCTTGCTTCCGCGGACCGCCACGGCCTCGGCGTCCAGGTTGTCGCGGACCTGGGGTCCGGGTCGGGAGACGTCGATGGCCATCTCCGCATCGAAACCCGGATAGCGCAGGGTGACGTTCACTGCGTCGTCGCCCGCAACCCCTGGGTGGGTTCGAGCCACGCTGGCCCGCAGGGCCGTGGGCTCACCGAACCAGAACCGCAACACGTCGAGAATGTGCGGCCCATAGTCGAGAAGAATCATCCTCGGCATGGGCTGGTAACGCCGGAAGAGTTCTTCGTAGACGTCGGGGTCCTCGTCCGCCACCCCTGGGAACGCGAACTCACCACGTCGAGGCAAGAGGAGGTTGCATTCGGCAGTGAACCTGACCCGCTCGATGTGCCCGAGCTCGCCGGCCGCGATCATCGCCCCCGCGCGAGCGTAGGCCGGGAGCCACTTCCACATTTCGTTGACCGCCCCTGTGACAGAGGCGAGTTCAGTGACCCGTGTGATTGCCAGCGAGTCCTCGAGCGTGTGTGCCATGGGCTTCTGGCACAGGACGTTGATGCCATGCGAGACCGCTTTCTCGACCACGATGCGGTGAGCCTCCGGTGGGACGGCCACATCGACGAAGTCGAGTTCGCCCGCCTTCTTCTCGAGGAGTTCGTCGATCGAGGCGAAAGTGTGGGCGATGCCATGCCGGGAGGCCAGCCGCTGTGCCTTCTTCAGGTCGAGGTCGCAGAGGGCGACCAGTTCTGCATCCGGCACCTCCGCCCAGGCCCGAACGTGCCTTGGGAAGATGTACCCGCAGCCAATCAGTGCGCCTTTCAGCATGACTCAACTCCCTACTCGTCTGGCCGGGTCTCGAGGTCGGATGAGCTCACAGCCGAGGATCCAAGCGGACCCTCCGGTCGGTGACGCCCGCGCTGCCAGCTTCTCCGTGTGCGTATATAAGTACAACTGGGTAATATACCGCATCCTTTGCTAGTGTGCGCTCAGTCAGGTTGAGGAAACGGTTACGTGAACGGATTCATCATGTTGGGTGTAGCGATTGGCCTCGGCGCTGTTGCCGCCCTGTCCATCCCGGCGATCACACCGGGCACGACCGCGAATCGGGATCGGGATCGGGATCGGGAGAGCATGCTGCGCCATCCGGAACTCGCGCTGGTCGCCGGCGTTGCGCTGGCGGGCTACAAATCCGAATGGGGTCCGACGTGAGCGATCAGGTAGGCGGCAAGGTATTGCGTCGCGACGCCGCGGAGAACCGGCAGCGGCTACTCGATGCGGCAGCGACCGTGTTCAGTGCGCGTGGCCTGGACGTGGGTGTCGACGAGATCGCCCGGGTCGCCGGCGTGGGCATCGGCACCCTCTACCGCCGGTTCCCCACCAAGGATGCACTGGTCAGTGAGCTCGTTCGGCAGGTGCTCGAGGACTTCGTGGCCCTGGCCGAGGAGGCCCTTTCCGTCCCGGATGGCGAGGGCCTGGAGCAGGTGCTCTACGGCACCGGTGCCATCCTGGCGTCGAACCGTGGATGTTTGTCTCGCATGTGGAACGACGACGAGACAACGATCTTGAGGGACGAGTATCGACGGATCCTGTTCGAGCTCTTGGCACGGGCCAAGCAGCATGGCCGCATCCGCGAGGATGCCACCGACGCCGACCTGGATCTCATCTTCTGGTCGGTGCGCGGCGTCGTCGGAACGACGCGCGGCGTTACCGATACCGGCTGGTGGAGAATCCTGGCCGTGATGATCGCGGGATTGCGGCCCGGCGCGGAGAGGCTCGATGCGCCACCGATGAGCACCGAGCAGGTCGCGCACATCATGGAACTATTGGAGGCTCGATGAGTGTGCGGCACGAGCCGCGCACTGCGGTACCACCGTGCCGCGTGGGCCGATGCCGGCGTCGTCACCGCGAGTCTCGACCACGCGATGTGATGGCACGACGACGGACGGATCGACGATTGGATCGCCCTGGTACAGGAATCCTCGGTCGCAGAAGCCGGATGGGCGTTGACGCGGACCTCGATCTTCGTCCGTGACGGTGCTTATTGGCGACCGTCGCTCAGGACGGACGGCAGTCCAAGGGGCCTCGCGATGTGGATCGAGACGAGGTCGCGATCGTCGCTGACGCCCAGTTCAATCTGATGGCGACGGCGAGTCTCGCCCACAGGCGATCTGGCAGTTCTGCGGGGCGGTGGTGTTCGCGGCCCACGATGGCAATGGGGCGACGGCGGGCCTGTCTGACGCTCAGCAGGATGCCCTGCTGACCGGTGCGGTGATTGCCCCGATGGTTGACCACTCACCGAGGCGCGAAACGCACGGTAGCGACGGACTTCCCCGGCCCCGAGGTCGACACGACGCCGGGCCAGCGCGCGCTCGAATTCGGCACCCATTACATCGAGGAATTGATCTGGGTCTACCTGATGCGCGATTGGGACAGCACCGATCGGCGGATGCTCGATCTGGTGAGGCTGGGTGGGTGTTGATGCGGTAAAACGTGTTTGGGCATCGCTGTGGGGCACGAGAACCTCCGGCTGGTTGTGGTTCTAGACAAGCCACATCGCAGCGGGCGGTTCTCGTCGCATCAAGCCAACCCGCCCGCAACGAACGCCCCGGCCGGGTGCATCTACTGCTCAGGTCTCGGCGCACGTTTTCCCATTTTGTGTTGGTGGGTTTGCCATGCGCGGAGGAGGTCGTTGTGGAGGCTTGCTTTGATGGCGCGCAGTCGGTGGAGGTCTGTTGGTCGTGGGGTCATCGCGGCGTGGAGCAGGTGCAGGAACTTCGTCCGTGGTACGCCGAATGTGATGAATAGTTCCTCGGGGTCGGCGCCGCCGTATGGGGCCCATCGGATGGCGAAGGCGAGCAGCGCACGGTCCGAGGGGCTCAGGGAATGCACGCTGGCGAGAAGGTCGCAGACACGCAGTGCGTGCCGTACCCAGTCGAGGTCCTGCGAGCGTGTTGGTGCGTCCGGGCGGTGATGGTATTGACGTGCGTCCCAGTTGCCGTTGCGAATGCGCCGGGGACGAGTTCGACAGGTAATGCTTGATGGTGCACCGGGTTCGGTGGGGACTGTCGAGAACGTGCCACGTAGTGCGAGGGTTTCGAGCATGGGGTGCCTCTGGTGTGTGAAGAATCGATCGGGTTCTTCAATGATCGGGGGTACGCACGGCTCGTGTACCGACCATTCGACGGGGTGGGGTGCCTGTTTCGCTATCCCACGAAACTTGCCTGACCGGTGAGCTCGCTGTCGACGGCACGGGCTGGCCGACGCCTGCGCGAAAGCCGAGAGTTGAACCCCTTTTCGGGTCGGATCGGTGTGTGGTCGGGTACAGGGCGGTGGTGGCATCGCATCAGGGCGCTGTGGTCATGCAGCGAGAGGGTGACGTGTCAGCGACCGCCGCGGCATGCTGTGGGTGAGATGTGCCGCACTGACCGCGTCGCCGCACGCGAGAGGGCGCTTCGCCGCATTGAGGCTGGCGACGGGCACGCGGCCGCCTTGCGCACCCTGTTCAACAAGTCCCTCGCCGCGTCACCACTGTTCGGTCCACTTGCCGACGCTACGACCTCGACGCCTTCCCTCTCATGGGGATTTCGGCCGCCGGCGCAGAGCGGACAACGAATTCCCCACTGAGACCGAGGATGTACGGGCATGTCCGTGCATGGCATCGATTTGCTGTGCAAAGCGTGCTGCGTCTGAACGACCGGTCCCGCCAGAACCTGGACTGGTGTACCGGCGCAGGGTTGCTTGACCCACTTACCGACGGTGTGGTCAGTGTGTATCGGCACGGTGATTGCTGAGTGGGCGCGATGCGCGGGTGGGCGATTCCGGGCAATTCTGCGGGGATGATGAGCCCGGTGATCGTGTGAGGGGCTGCTGTCGTGTCTGGCTGTGTGTGGTGTGCGTTCCCGGATCGGTGGATGCGTCGTGTACAGCGGGGCTGCGCTGTCCGCGGCGGAGGTCAGTTGTCCTCGGTGAGCCAGGAGCGCTCGCCGGCGGCGATGGCGCGTATCTCTGTGCGGTGCCGTCGAGCCGGGGTGGGGGCCGGCGCACTGTGACGGGGGTTGCGGAGAAGGTCAGGGGTGTGTTGATGACCGGGAGTGCGCCGATCCTCGGGTGTGCGATGTCGGTGATGTAGTCGTTGGCGCGCATCTGTTCGTGATTGGCGAGGTCGTCGATGGTGTTGATCGGGCCGGCGGGGACACCGATATCTGCGAGTGTGGCAAGCCAGTGGCCGGCGGTCTGTTTGGCGAACTCGGTGTGGAGGATCTGCGCGAGGGCTTGCCGGTGTTGGGTGCGGGCAGGGTTGGTGGCGTAGCGAGGATCCTGTGTAAGCGTTGTGAGGCCCAGGATCTCGGTGGTTTTCGCGAAGAAGGTGTCGTTTCCCGCGGCGAGGATGAAGTACGTGCCGTCGGAGCCGGTGAACGCCTGGTACGGGGCGAGTGTGTTGTGGGCACTGCCGAGCGGGTGAAACGGTGTTCCCATCGCGTGACTGGTGAGGTAAGAGGCCAGAAGGGCTGCCGAGGCGCCCAGTAGGGAGGTGCCGACGTGTTGACCCGATCCGGTCTGATCCCGATGGCGCAGGGCAGCGAGGATGCCGATCGTCGCGAACATACCCGAAGTCAGGTCGGCGATCGGGGCCCCGCACTTGACCGGCGGACGATCAGGGTCACCAGTGATGGACATGATCCCGCTGAACGCCTGTCCGACGATGTCATAGGCAACCGTATCTCGGAGTGGGCCACTCGCCCCGAATCCGGTGATGGAGCAGTACACGATGTCTGGGCGGATCGCGCGAACGTCGTCGTAGCCGAGCCTCATGCGCGCGGCGGCGCCGGGGCGGAAGTTCTCGACGAACACGTCGGCGTTCGGGGCGAGGGCGCGGACCGTGTTGCGACCTTCGGTTGTCCGGAGGTCCAGTGCGATCGACCGCTTGTTCTTGTTGAGTCCGAGGTAATAACCGCTGTCACCATCCTGGAGAGACCGGTCCATCTGGCGTGCTCCATCACCGGCCCCTGCCCGTTCGACCTTGATGACATCGGCGCCGAGGTCGGCGAGGAGCATGGTGGCGAACGGGCCGGAAGCGATGTGTGAGAGATCCAGTACCCGTGTTCCGGTGAGGGGACCGTGTCTGGGGGTGGGGGGTTCCTCGAACTCCGCGGCGTGCGGTTCATCGAGTGCGGTCATGACTACCGTTTGGGGACGTGCCCGGACTCGGCAACGGCGGGGGAGAGGGTGACCTCGTCGGCCTCTTCGACCAGCCATTCGGCAAGGAGTTGGCGCTTGAGAATCTTCCCCGAATCGTTGACAGGCAGGGGCTCGTGTCGGATCCACCACCGTGACGGGACGGAGAAGTGGGCGAGGCGGTGGGCGGCGAACTGCTCGAGCTCGGCGACCATCGGCTGGTCGGAGGGTGTGCATTGAATGACTGCCGCCACGATCTCCCCGAGGTCGGAATCGGGGAGTCCGATGACGGCGACCTCGCTGACCGCGTGATGCTCGCGCAGTACCGATTCGACGCGGGCGGCGGCGACGTTCTCGCCGCCCCGGATGATGACATCCTTCGCCCGTCCGGACACGTACAGGAATCGTTCGCTGTCGACGTGACCGAGATCTCCGGTTCGGATCCAGCCCTCGTGGTCGACGGTGTCGTCGCCGGCCAGTCCCCAGTAGCCGTCCATCCCGGATGGGGATCGAACCAGCAGTTCGCCGTTTCCGGAGGCGTCGGGGTGCTCGACTTTGATCTCGACGACCGGGGCGAGGCGTCCGGAGGAACCCGGGTGTTGTGCGATGTCGGATCCCACGCCGGTGCTGACGACTCCGCCGGCTTCGGTGAGTCCGTAGGTTTGCCCGACTCCTCGGCTGGTGGCCGGGAAGGCGCCACGAATTCGTGCGAGCAGGGCATCGTCGACGGGTGAGCCACCGAGAACCACGGTGCGGAGCGATGTCAGATCGTGGTGAGCGATGTTCTCGTGTGCCAGTAGTCGTTCCATCATGGTGGGCACGCCCGAGAACATGGTGACTGCGTGTGACTCGATCAGGGGCAACACAGTGCCGGCATCGAATCGGCCGTCGAGAAAGACGATCTCGCTTCCCGTCATCAGGGGGAACAGGATCAGTTGGATGGCGCCGATGTGGAACAGCGGCAGGCCCACCAGTGCGACGCTCGGGGGGTTGTCGTCGGGAATCTGGTGGGGCAGCTTGCGGGAAACGACGAGGAGGTTCTGGAGGTTGGCGACCAGGGCTCGGTGGGAGAGAAGTGCTCCCTTGGGGAAATCGGTCGTTCCTGCGGTGAAGAGGATGACGGCGGGCGCATTCTCGTCGGCCTGCTCCACTGCCTGACTCCGCAACGTCAGGTGCTCCAACGGCAGGTCGTCGTTGGCGTGGGGGAGTTGCAGGTGCCGGACGCCGGCGGGCACGCGGTCGGCGCGCTTCTCGTCGGTGATGACCAGGACGGGAGAGACTGTGCGGCATCCGTTTGCCATCTCTTCCGCGGACCACCAGCCATTGCAGGGTACGACAATGCCGCCGACTTCCAGGATCGCGAAGAACATCGCGACCCACTCGGGGCTGTTCGCGGCGAAGATTCCGACGCGATCGCCCGAGGTGACACCGGTGGCTCGCAGGAAGTGTGCGAACTGACGCACCATCCGCTCGTGTTCGGCGAAGCTCACTACTTTCGATCCGTGCCTGATGAAAGGTCGGTCGGCCCATCGCCGCGACTCGGTGAGCGCCGCGATGATGGATCTGGGTCGATCTTTGTAGACGAGACTTGGGTGGCCGCGCACAATGCCGCGCAGCACGGTCTCGCCCCAACGGACTGAGCTCGCCATCAATGCTCCTTAGGAGGGGTTCGGCGCGCGGAACGGCGACGACAGAAGCTGCGGTGAGCAGCGGTCACCGCCCGCGGGAACCGAACAGGTCGTGCGCATATAAGTATGCGTGTTCTTTATTATGGACAATAGGAGCGTTGCGGCGACTGTGTCAACCAGTGGTAGGTGCCGTACCGCCCCGGTGGGTGCGGACCGAAATCGGCGGGCACCAGCTCGATCTGGCCACGCCGTCCGGACTCCATGGATCGGGACCCAGTGGACGAGTGTGTACCGCGCCCAGAACCGACGGTCCGCGTTTCGCGGTTGTGTGCCCGGCGGCGGCGAGGCTCGACGTCTCGATCCCGTTGTGACAGTGGGAGCCCCGAGGTGGCCCCGGTGAGGGACACGTCTCGTCGGGGCCACCACGGGGCTCCCACCGCCCGGCCGTAACATCCGGCCAGTGACCGGGGGTGTCCCGGCGCGGCCGAAACGGTCATGTGCCTTGCCAGCGAGGAGCTCTCTTGTCGAGGAAGGCAGCCATGCCTTCTCGGCGATCGTCGGTGGCGAAAAGCTCTGCATTGAGCCGTGTTTCATGTTTGAGCGCTTCGTCGAACGGGTACCAGGCGGCGTCTTGTGTTTTCTTGATCATCCCGAGCGCGAGTGGCGCAAGTTCGGCGAGCGCGCCCGCCATTCGCGTCGCCGCGGCCAATGCCTGCCCCCGGGGGACCACTTCGGCTGCCAGGCCCAGATCGAACGCCCGTCGGCCGGTGATCGGCCGCCCCAGGAGCATCAGTTCCAGCGCCACGGAACGGCCGGCCAACCGGGGCAGCAACTGCGAGCCGCCGGCACCCGGGAAGAGTCCGATCCTCACCTCGGGCATCCCCAACCGGGCGTCCTCGGCTGCGACGCGAATGTCACACCACAGGGCAAGTTCCATGCCTCCCCCGAACGCGTATCCCTCGACAGCAGCGACGACGGGTTTGGGAATCCGGGCGAAAGCGCGGAGCCCTTCGAGGACTGTCGTGATACCCCTGCGCGCGGTGGCTTCATCGTTCCACTGGCTGACAGATCCGATGTCGGCTCCGGCGCAGAAGTTGTCGCCGGCTCCGGTAACAACGAGTGCTCGAACCTCCGGGTCGGCGGCCGCGATGTCCGCTGCGGTCGATAACCCCTGAACGACTTGGTCATTGAGCGCGTTCAAGTGTATTTGTCGATCGATCGTGATGGTGGCGACGGGGCCTACCCTGGCCATCCGCACGGAACCGTTGTCGAACGGAACGGTCACAACAGCTCTCCTTTGCATCTCATCCGCGTACGGCGCGGTCCGGTCATGTTCGGGTACGTGCACAACCACGGGGCACGGAGGAACAAAAATTTCCTCGCCCGGTTGTCGCCGGCGCGTGTGCTACGTCGTTCGGTGCCCGGATCGCGGCGTGAGACGGGCCCGGGCCAGCCAGGGATCAGCCTTGCGGGCACGGCCGAGAGCGCATCGCAGGTCAGGGCTTGTGAGCGGTTTCCTGCCGCCGGATTCGGTGGAGTGTGGATCGGACGCTGTCGAGGTGCTCAGGCGATCCGATCGTCGCGCGCTCGGACATCACCCCGACGTCCAGGGACGCTCCCATGGCGTTGATCGCATAGGCATTGAGTGTGCGTTTGGTGCCTTGAAGTGCGGTCTTGGACAGGCGCGCTATCCGCACGGCAAGATCGGTCGCCTCCGCTCGTAGCCGCTCGTGGGCGACAACCTTGTTGGCGATTCCTATCTCGACTGCCTGGGTCGCCGCGATTCGATCACCGGTGAAGAGGAATTCCTTGGCACGCAGCAAGCTGGTGTGCAGTGGCATCAAGGCGCCGGCACCGTCCCCGGGTACCAGTCCTATCGCGATATGCGGATCGGAGAAGTACGCCCGGTCGGAGGCAAGGATGATGTCGCAGCCCAGTGCCAGACTCATCCCGACCCCGACCGCAGGACCGTTGACCGCGGCGATGACCGGTAGCGGAAACGCCAGCATTTCGAGAACGGTGCGCCGGGCAACCTCGAGCTGGCGCCACGCCCACTCGTCTACCTCGCCGCGTGTCATGTCCTCCAGGGCAAGTTGGCCTTCCAGATCACCACCTGCGCTGAATCCGCGCCCTTCCCCGGTGAGCACGACGACCCGGGCACCGGGGTCGGCCGCGAGCTGCGCCCAGATTCGCTCGAGGGCGACGAGCATTTCGTCGTTGGTTGCGTTCAGCTGATCAGGTCGATTGAGGAGCACCGTCCGAATCGGCCCGTCCTCCACAACCTTCACGCTGTCGGGCAGGTCGTAGTTGTACATCGTGATGTCCTCTCCTCAGCGGATCGATGTCGGTGACAGCTTGGCCTGCGCCGGCCTCGACTCACCGGCACCCAGGCGCAGTAACCGCGCGACCGGACGGTAACGGGTATCGCCGAAGCCCTCTTGCATCGAGACGAGACTGGCCACGACCGCGGCTGCGCCGGTATCGGCCAGGTACTCGAACGCGCCGCGGGAATGATTCATCCCCAGCCTGAGTGCCAGGTCCACGTCGGATTCCTCGGCGACGCCCTCTTCCACCAGGGTGAGGGCCTCGTTGACCAGAATGTGCTGGAGTCGCTCGGCGATCAGGCCGGGCAGGGCCGGAACCCGAACCCAGTCGGCACCGACTGCCTCGAGCAGTGCGTGTGTCCCCATGGTGATCGGTACCGCGGCGAGCTCATCGTCCACGACCTCCACGAACACGGAGCTGTCGTCGACCTGCGCGTGGACCCAGCCGACGCCGGCGGGAAGATCGTGGAGCCATCGGCCGTCGGCGGAGTCGACCACGAGGTCGATGGGTGACGCGCTCAGCGAGCGCACGGCACGGACGTCGTCGTCCGTCGCCCGGCCGCCGCAGACGTAGACGACGAGATCGGCGATGTCCGGGTCTACCTGTACACCTCCGGTGCCGGCGTACCGGGCGCTCGCCGGACCCACCACTGCCAACGGACGCCGCGCCCCGACCGCGTGCTGCAGCAGTCGTTCCCGTGCGGCACGCGGTTGTTCCACGGCATAGTCGTAGAAGCCGCGGCCCGCCTGCTTGCCGGTGAATCCCGCGCGCACGAGCCGGCGAACGACCGGGATGGGCCGATAACGATCGCCCAGCTCCCGCTCGGCTGTCTCCGACGATCGCAGGTGCGTGTGCAATCCGCTGTGGTCGAGTGTTTCGAGCGGGCCGACCCGGTGGCCGAGGCAGCGCCTGGCGACGAGGTCGATGGCGCCCGGTTCGACGCCCTGGGTCAGCAGGAGCTGGGCCTCGTAGTAGAAGGGACGGCAGATCCGGTTCACGATGAAGTTCGTGGAGTCGGTGCACTGCACGGCTTGTTTGCCGGCCTGCTGTATCCAGGTGGTGACCGCGTCCAGTGTCTTCGCGGAGGTGTGGGGACCTCGAACCACCTCCACCAGAGGCATTCTGACCGGGGGGTTGAAGAAGTGCAGGCCGACAACCTGGCTCGGGTGCCCGTACGCCCGTCCCAGCTCGGCGATCGACAACGACGAGGTGTTGCTGGCCACCACCAGCGACGGCGTGCCGTGCGCACTGATCTGGGTCAGCAGCGCTTGTTTGGATTCCATGTTCTCGTCGATTGCCTCGATCACCAGATCCGCGTCGATCAACGCCTCCGCGAGACTTGCCCGAACGACGCGGGTTCGAAGACCGGACGCGTGCAGTTCGTGGAGTAACAAGTCCATGTTCGCGTCCATGTGTTCGACCACCGCGACATCGGCGTCGGCTTCGGCGAAGACTTGAGCGATTCCCCGCCCCATCGTGCCCAGCCCGACCACGACCACCTTGAGGTCACTCTTTCCGGCGGTCACGACGCGATACTCTCGACCACGGCAGCCACTCCCTGGCCGCCGCCGACACACAGGCTCGCGACACCGAGTCCACCACCACGCCGGCGCAGCGAGTGGAGCAGCGTCCCGGTGAGCCGGCAACCGCTCTGTCCCGTGGGATGTCCCAGCGCGATGCCGCCGCCGTTGATGTTGACGCGGTCTCCGTCCAGCTCGAGCGCGCGGAGGTTCTGGACTACCTGGCTGGCGAATGCTTCGTTGATCTCCAGGAGTTCAATGTCGTCGAGGCAGGCCCCGGCCTCCTTCATGGCACGGGGAATGGCCACGGTGGGGCCGATTCCCATCAGCGCCGGATCGACGCCCACTGCCGCGAAGGAGAGCAGGCGGCCCATCGGCTCGAGCCCGTACTGCTCGACTGCAGCGGCGGAGGCGATGATCAGTGCCGCGGCGCCATCGGCCATCTGACTGGCGTTGCCCGCGGTCACCGTGCCACCTGCTCCGGTAGCCGGGCGGATGGACGCGAGGGAATCGCCGCTGGCATCGAAGCGGATCGTCTCGTCGCGGCGCACGACACCGTGGGGCATTGTCACCGGACACACTTCCGCGTCGAAGACACCAGACTCCCATGCCGTTTTCGCGCGCCGATGGCTGGTGAGAGCCCACGCGTCCTGCTCCTGGCGGCTGATGGCGAACTCGGCTGCCACCCGTTCGGCGGTTTCGAGCATGCTGAGCCCGCACACCGGGTCGGTGGCGCTGTCCTTCCAGCTGTCCACCAACACGATGTCGCCGCGCCGCTGCCCCTGCCAGCGCAGCGAACTTGAGGCGAGGTAGGGCATCGAACTCATGTGCTCGGTTCCCACTACGAGGGCAACGTCCGTGCCACCCGCCTCGACGCTCAGTGCGGCTAGCTCAATCGCCTTCAGACCCGAGCCGCAGGCCATGTTGATGGTCTGCGCGGGAACCGCTTCCGGCAGCCCCGCCAGCAGGGTCACCTGCCGGGCCGGGTTGGGTCCGTTGCCCGCCTGCCTACAGTGCGACACGACTGCTTCGTCGACGAGGCCGGGCGCGAGGTGGGCACGCGTGAGTGCCTCTCGCGCGACCAGCACACCGAGGTCGACCGCCGACGACTCGCTCAGCGCGCCCCCGTAGCGGCCGTGCGGCGTGCGTACCGGTGCGCACAGGTACACGTTCTGAAAACTAGACATATTCGACCTCCGCCGATTCGAACTGGTCCTCGTCAGCCCGGGCGAGAGCTTCCCCGGGTTCGCCCGCCAGATGACCTGACAGCGCATCTCTGTGGTGGGGCAAATCGTGGGTAATCGTCGCGAGGTGTTCCCGCGGATTCCCGTCGTGGTCAGTGAGGAGTGTGTTCATGGACATTCCTTGCTCGCGTGTGTGTTTCAGGCATTTCGCGGGACGTCACGACACCACAGCACTTTCCGCCAGGTAGCTGCCGTAGCGGAAGGAGTCCTTGCGGGTGAGGTTGTGGGCGTCACGCACGGCGCGGAGCAGAACACCTGTCGCTGCAGGTGTGCGGCTCGCGATCTCGAGCGCCACCCCCCTGACCACGGCGTCGAGATGTCCGGCAGGGGCCAGGTCGCAGATCAATCCCAGCTCCCGGGCTCGCGCGGCCGTCATCTTCCGGTCCAGTATCAACATGGCCGCGCGCTCGGCGGGGGGAATGCTTCCGAGTAGGAAGGGGATCCCGTGGCCGACGACACCGGATGGCCACTGACCGGTCCCGAGGACCGCTTGGGGGTCGGCGATCGTGACTGTGGACGCGAGGGTGAGGGCAAGCCCGATTCCCAGGACGGGGCCTTTGACGGCGGTCACGGTCGGAACGTCGATCGTGTGCATCAGATCGACGAGGGGGTCTGTGACCGTGCGCAGCCAGGCGCCCAGCTCGCGTGCGGCTGCTTCACTACCGGCGCTCACGTCCAGGCCGTGGCTGTCCCCCTCGCACAGTGAGTCCCCTTCGCCGGCGAGGATGATGCAGCGAACTCCCCGTCTCGGTGCGCTGCGCAGGGCACCGCCGAGGTCGGAAGCCAGCTCCGGGGTGATTCGGTTCCCGTCCAGCGGCCGGTTCAGGGTGAGAGTCATGATGTCGTCATCGCACTGCACTACGAGTTCGCTCATGATGCTCCAGACTTGGTGGTAGGGAAGTGTGCCGGCCGCTTCTCCAGGACTGCGGCGATGCCTTCGTGAAGATCGGGCGTGTCGATCAGGCTTGCGAACGCCTGCCGTTCCGACGCCAGCCCGTCGGAGAGCGCCGCCTGTTCGGATAACCGCAGAAGTTGCTTGGCTTTGCGCTGCGCATTCAGGGAGACGCCGTCGAGTAGTTCGTTCGCGAGATCGACCGCGGCAGCGACCACTCGCCGCTCCGGAACAACGCGGTCGATCACTCCCATGCGGTGTGCTTCCCGGGCGTCGATTCTCACGCCGCCCAGAACCAACGGCGCCGCGTGGAAGCGCCCGGCGGCCCGGGGCCAGCGTTGACTGCCACCGGCGCCGGGGACTAATCCGATCCGCACCTCGGGCTGACCGAAGATGGTGCGGTCGCCGGCGACGATGGCATCGCACGTCAGGGCCAACTCGCACCCTCCTCCAAGGGCATAGCCCTGCACCGCGGCGACGATCAGATTCGGAAACTCGGCGATCTGATCCCACAGCTCCGCTCGACGCTGGGCCAGGTACGAGCCGGGGGTGGCGCCATCGAGCTCCCGCAGGTCCGCCCCGGAAGCGAAGGTCCCACGGGCTCCGCTGAGCACGACCGCAGGGACACCCTCGCGGGCGGCGGTGCCGAGCGCATCGACCACACTCTGGAGCATTCCGCGACTGAGCGCATTGCGGGATGCGGCATCATCGAGAGTGACGAGACGGATCCGGCCCTGGTCACGAACGGTCACCAGGTCGACAGATGCCCGTGACGGCGGCACCTCGATAGTCACCGGGGTGTCCTCACCGCGAGGTGACGCCATTGTCGGCTGCCTTTCTGAGCCTCGTGCGGTCGACCGTGCCGTTGGGGGTCTTCGGCAGGGAGGTCACCATTTCGAGAAGTCGTGGATACTCATGGGGACTCAGGGTGCTCCGTACTTGCTCCTGGAGCTGTACTTGCAAGCCTTCGGCGGCCTCCGACTGCAGAACGGCGACGTCGTTCCCCGCTGTGGAGGGCGTGAAGGTCGGGGAGCAGGACTGCAGGCCCGGCGAGAACACCCCGTCGTAGGGGGCCGACGTCGCTTCGGTCACTGCCGCTGCATCCCAAACGAACTCGTCGGCTGCAAGGAGGGTTGCCCCGCAATGGTCCATGCGTTCGCGCCGAGCGTCTGGCCCGAACAGGGGGTACAGCGGCTCCGCAACGGCACCGCGCTTGATCACGCCGAACATTGCCGTGTAGAACTGCCGTGACGGTTTCATCGCACGGATCCCAGAGTCAGGTCCATGAGAACCCCATGCCGGGGTCTTCCCCTGGATCAGGTCAGACGCTCCGTCGCTCACTGCTCGGTCACGCGATTCGGTAGCACCACCGTCGCTGTGCCGCGAGCCGACTCGAAACCGTCCTGGTTGATCGCATTCAGGACGATATCGATTTCGCCGGTAGCCGGATCGACACGTGAGACGGCGCCGTCGCACGTGACGAGCTCGCCGAGGACGTTGTGCCGGCGGACCTGGACGTCCAATGTCTTGAGGAAACCGTCATCGCCCATCCAGTCGGTGACCACCTGGCCCATCCACGAGACACGTTCCGGACCATAGTCATAGGCGCCGGGCACGCCAACTCGACGAGCGAGGTCGGCGTCCCAGTGAACACGCTCCGGCGGCTCGGGGACGCCCAACTCGTTCGGGATACCCAGGGCGGGGTGGCGTTCGAAGAGATCGAAAGCGTCTCCGTGCCCTCGTACGTACAGCCCGCCCCAGCCCAGGAGATACGCGATGGCGGTCGTTGCGGTGTAGGGCCCCTTGGTGATGGGCGGAAGCGACTCGCCGGCTTCCACATCCTCGACGTAGCGCGTCACTGCGCCTCGTCGGCGCGCCTCTTCGTCGCGATACCGCTGGGCGATCTCGGCGATCTGATCCTTGGTCCATTCGACCCGAATGTCCTCGTACTTCTTTCCCTCGCGGGCGTTGTCGCGTTCGATCCGGAAGCAGTAGGACTGGCCCGTGCACACCAGCTCGCCCTTCTCGTCGTGGAAGGGCACCTCGTAGATCTGCTGCCACGACCGGCCGGCGAACTTGCTGGGGCGCTCGATGAGCTCCTTGAGTACGGCCGAACCGGTGAGCCGGTCGCCGATAGCCGGCTTGCGCTCGAAGGAGAAGGACGTACCCGCGTACATGGCATGAATGCCGGGCAGACCCGTCACATAGCCGCTGAAAACCTTGTCCATGGCCAGCAGAGCGGTGGGAGGAACCCCGATGCGCCCCTCGGCTGCACGCTCCGGATCACTCCAGAGCGGGTTGCGGTCACCAATGCCGAACGCGTAGTGCCGTACCGCATCGACGGTCAACTCGGTGACATGTGGACGGTCGCTTCGGATCGGCTTGCCGATCATGGAGCGAAGCTCCGCCAGCTGATTGTCGGTCACGGAGGCGAACTCTCGCTCGCCCTGCATAACTACCTCGGTCATATGTCGCCCCTTGACTGCGATCGGCCATCGTATGGAATGTGCGTATATAAGTTCGCGCGTGCTTATACTGGCACTGTTGCAGAGTGTGCATCCAGTGTCAAGAGACGCGATGTGGCAGACCCTGCATCGGAGCGAACGCGACAGTGGGGGCCGCGGAAGCACGCGCTCCGCGCCACGCCGCTACCCCTGGGTGCGCGGAGACCGATACACCAAAGGTCGATGGAACCGACTGTCCGAGAGCCGAAACGAGTGCTACGGGGAGGTGTACCAGTGGCACGCGATCCCAGTGTCGGGGAGGTCGCACGGTTCGCTGGCGACGTACGAATCCGGGCCAACTAGACCGCTGGAATGTCGCATTCGAGGCGGAGTAAGTTGCAAGAGAGCGGACGACGCCCTGTGTGGTGTCAACAGTCGATCCGAGGGGATGTGCGCCGCCCGGCAGCCGCACGATCGCGTGCGGTCGGCGGGTGGTTCGGTATGAGCTCTGTGTGGCCGCAGCAGTGCCTTCCCGGTGGCAACCGTGCGAATGGGAGGCGTTGGGTGCGCGGTCTCGGTGCCGTCCTATCTGCATCTCGGCCCACCGCACGCGGCGAGTGCGTCGGATTTCAGGCGAGCGACACCCAAATATCTAGTGTGATCTGGCTCACATTCGCGGGTTTGGAGGCTGTGCCGATCTACCGTCTTCCTTGCCCCGGTTTCACACGCCAGTGCATGTGTCAGCGCACGACTTCTCCATTCAAATTCCCAGTGAATAGCGAGTTTTCGGCACATACGGCGCTGCCGCAGAAAGTGTTTCGCCGATGTGCAGGCGCCCGGTCGGGTGCATGCTCCTCTGCGCGCCGCAAACCGGGCGAGGCCTATCGATTGCATCGAGAAGAGTTGTCATGGCACGAATCCGCAAGAACCTGAAAGCCCCTCTCCTTCGTGCGCGGTCCGAAGGACTCACTGTCACAGTGGCGTACGCGGGAGCGGTAATAGGCGTGGTCGTCGTCGCCGTCGTGAGGTTCCCCGTTCCCGGGGCTGTGAGATGGGCAGGTATGACCGCGGTGGGCACTTGGGCATCACGAAGTGATTCGGTACGTCGATAACGGTTGTGAGGGATCGTTTCCACGATCGTGGGTCAGGTCCCCGGTGTTCATGTTCATGGTGGCGACGTGTGCGGTGGCCGTACTGGTGTGGGAGGAATCGATATGCCCCAGGCAGCTCTGCCTGTGATCGTGGCCATGCTGCTGGTGGCGTTGCTGGTGGTGATGACGTCGCTCGGTGTGGCGGTCCGGGCAGACGCGTTAGCCCGGCGCAGCCCGCAGGCGCGGGCCCGTGCCTCGGGGGAGGCGGGATCGGAGGCTCTTCCCCGAGATCTTGGGGGCCCGGAGTGGTCATGGCGCCGGGTCGCGACCTGGGCCTGGTTCATCTGTGCGGGTGCATCGGTGCTCGCGCTGGGCGTGGTCTGCGGGCTGGTCTGCTTCGGCTAACGGTTCACGAACACACTGACCGGGGTTGCTGATTTAGTGCGGCAGCCTCGTCGTCCTAGTTGATGATCGCCGCCGTCCGGGGCCGGCATGCTTTGGAAAACCTCGTGTGGAGCGGCAAGTAGGCCGCTGTCCTTTGAAGCCTGGGGCGGGTGCCGATCCGGCCGCGGATACATCGACGCCGTCAGGCATTACCGCAGGCAGTTCGAGGAAGCGCGATTGGTCGCTCACCGCCGCCAAGGTCCGCCCCGGCGTGGGACACCCGGGGAGCTGAGCGTGACCTGGCTACTGCCCACCGGATAATGGTTCTTGCCACGCGCGGAGAAGATCGCCGCAGAGGGTTGCTTTGATGACGCGCAGTCTCCCCGGTTCGATGGCCTCAGGGCATCGCGGCGTAGCGCAGATGCAGACCCACTGCGGCCGTATGCCGAATATGATGAGCAGTTCCTCGGGGTCGGTGCCGCCGTAGGGAGCCCATCGAATGGCGAAGGCAACTTGCGCCCGGTTCGAGTCACACGGTGACTGCACGCTGGGGAGAACGTCAGAGACAAGCAGTGCATGCCGTTCCCAGTCGAGGTCACACGACTGTGCCGGGACGGCTGGACAGGGGACACTACATGCGGGCGGCCCCGGTTCGGCTGCGAGAGGGGCGGGCTCAACAGGGGACGCCGGATGGTGCACCGGGTAGGTCGATGGGACAGACAGCGACGACGATGCGGAGAAGGTTCACGCGTGTGTGCCTGTGATGCGTGATGAACAATCGGGTGCTGCGCTGGGGTGGTGGCCGTGCCACACGGGCTGGGCCTGCCGGTCGATCCAGGCGATGGCATCGGCGTTCTGACCTGAGCCGGGCGACGGTGACATCTCCGAATCTCCAGAACCCTGCTCGGGCCCACTGCCTGCGCCCCAGCGTTAACGGCCGTGGTTCCATGGTGATCGCCGAGATGATGGCTGTGTCGTCGGCCACTGTGATTGGCCCGCAAAGAAACTCAACCCCGCGAGCGGGTCAATCCGTCCGGCAGCGGTCACCCCTGATCGCCGCCGGACGCATCGCCCTCCCTCCCCAAGTGACCCCGGGAATGCCGGAGCCACTGGCAGATCCATCCGCCCAGGTGGCATAGGGCAGGGCAGTGGACCCGGTGAGCAATTCACTCGGAGGAAGAAGCCTCAGTCAGGATTAATCGGCATCCGCATTGAGGGCTTCCCACCGCGCGAGAATAGTCTTGGCGCGACGGATGGACGCGAGGTCCACGAAGGTTCCGCCGGATACGCCGACCGCAGCCCCGCGAGAGAGTGAATCCTCGAGCGTCGCCAACAGCGCCCGCGACTTCTCGACCTCGAACTCTGTCGGCGCATAGAAGTTGTTGGCGACCTCTGCCTGATTCTCGTTTACCACAAATCGGCCGTCGAACCCCATGATTCGCCCGGTCATGCCATCCGCGAGGAAACCTTCGTCGTCGTCGACGGAGAGCCAGGCCCGGTCGATGGAGACGAGTCCGTACGCCTTGGCCGCGCAGGCAATGGCGCCACGGGCGTAGGCGACCTCCGCGCCGCCGACGGTGGCATTGACCCCAAGCTCACCGATGTAGTCTTCGGCCCCGAACAGCAGCGCGTGCAGGCGTTCCGAGGCGGCGCAGATCGAATCGACCCGGAGAACGGCCGCGGCTGTCTCGATCAGGATGACCAGCTTCGTTGTACCTACCGGAATTCCGGCAGCGGACTCCGCCTGGGCAATGTCCGCCTCGGCATCGACGAGGTCTTGTGCACACACGATCTTAGGAATCACAACATAGGCGGGCTTCGCCGGAATGATCTTCTCCAGATCATGCTTCCAGTGCTCGGTTGCTCGGGCGTTCAGGCGGATCATGTAAGCGCCCGTGAATTCTCCGGCAGCGAGCATCTCGACCACCAAATCCCTGGCACCCGCCTTTGCCTGCTCCGAAACGGTGTCCTCGAGGTCGCAAAAGACCGAGCCGGCATGACCTGCGAAACCTTCCAGCAGAGCAGCACGGTCGCTTGCCGCGACAACCATTAGCGACCCAATGGAACTGTCCATCGTGTTTATTCCTTTCTATGGGCCTCGCCGCAGCGACATCGCACCTCGGATGGTGCGGAGCAGGAGACCGGATGATCGTGCATATTACCGCACGAGTGATCGTATTGTAGCACGCGTTCTGGATGGAAGGACATGCTCACAGCTAGTTTCTAGCGCGTTCCAACAAAGCATTTCAGTCGAATCAGCGCCCGGGCGGCGACCCATCCTGATGTCGAGCAGGCTCCCGTCTGATGCGCGAGAGATCGACCCGGTAGCCCCAGCTCGGGCGGCTCACGCGGGTGGCAACAGGACTACCTGTCGTTGACGTCGGCTGAACGGTGACGGCGGCCGGGCCGCCCGGTTTTTCGGTGGAAGGCGTTGCAGCGGTCGAGGAAATGGGAGTTGGGTAACCGCCGACTCACGGGCGGCGTCGGAGACGCGCCCGGTCTGGGCAGTGATCGTCAATAGTGCGCTCCGCGGCCGGACTCGCGGCCTGGCGCGCTCGCAAAACTACAGCCGGTGCATAAGCTGCGAAACTCACAGTGACACGAATACAGCTGCACGCCAGGCGTGCACACGGGATATCCGTTCCTCCTGGGTGCTGCGGGGAGAATTACTGGGGAGCGGAACTGATGCGGGTAGGGAATTGTGAAAGAAAGGACTCGTCGAAGGTCAGACCGATGCCCGGCGTGCTGGAGGGGATGGTCCTGCCTTTCGTGATCGCCATCGGATTGGCAAGCATCGGCTGCCACCATGCCAGCCACTCACATACCAAGCCTGCTGGCTTTCCCGCTACCAAGTGCGATGCGAGTTCTGGGTACGTGTGAGGCGCAATTGGGACCCCTATTCCCTCGCAGATCGCCGCCAGTTTCTGACTGCCCGTGACACCGCCGATTCGCATCGGTTCGAAGATCAAGACGTCGACGGCACCCGAGTGTGCGAGCGAGCGGAGCTCGTTGATGTCGAAGCTATTTTCGCCCGTCGCGATGGGCGTGCGCAGCAATCTCCGCACTCGAAGGAGTAGTTCCGGCTCGTTCAACGGAACGGGGTCTTCGATCCAGCGCAGGCCCACCTCATCGATCCGTGACGCAAAGCGCGCGAATTGATCAAAATTCCAGCGATTGCCCACGTCGAGCATGAGATCGACGCTCGATCCGACCTCGGTGCGGACCGCTTCCAGTCGTCGAATGTCCCAGTCGGCAGACTCCATCGGATGCAGTCCGCCCGGCAACTTCAACGAGGTGAACCCCTCCGTGACCAATTCCTTTGCCTTACCGACCAGATCCTCTGTCGGAGAGTTCCAATAGTCCAGGAGGTCGTTGGAGTAGACGTCGACCTCCTCCTTGTGCGCTCCGAGTAGGCGAAATAGTGGCAGTCCCAGTGACTTGCACGCAGCGTCCCACAGGGCCATATCCAGAGCGGAGTGCGCAAAGGACACGATCCCGTTGCCCGGCAGTACCGTGCGGGCAGTTTTGATCGCCCACAGACGCTCATAGTCGAAGACGGACGCGCCGACTAGGGCGTCCGCGAAGCCGTGCACTGCCTCGGCCACGATGGCAGCTTCGTGGGGGAGTTCGATGGGGGCGTTGTCGGTTCCTGGCAGCCAGACGTACGAAGATCCCCGGATGCCGTCTGTCGTGTCCACGTGGACGACGACGTTGTACACGGTCCGAAATTTCAGATTTCCGCCCAGGGGAGTCAGGGGAGATTCGAGTGGTATGGGGACCAATTGAGTGGAAATCGCCGCTACCTTAGACACGTGCAGTCCTTTCATAAGTTACTGCCCCGCCGGACTTCCGGTCGTTCGCCTGGAGCGCGTGGACACGACCATCCGCTGCGAAACAAGGGATGCGAACTCGACGGCCATGACGCGGGTGAGGGTGCATCAAGACATCACAAGGTTGATGGGGCGAAAGCCCATACGGGACCGCTCGATGTTGATGGCAATGTCCTCGAGCCGCGCACTGTACGTCTCGTCAGTCAACGCCGCCGAATGTGGCGTCATCAGAATATTTGTCAGATCTTTGAAGGGATATGAGCTCGGCCGCCCAGATCCATCCTCAGGATATGAATACCAAACATCGACCGCGGCGCCCGCAATGGTGCCACTCTGCAATGCGTTGAATAGTGGTTCTTCCTGAATGAGTCCGGCTCGGCCCACATTGATGATGATGCCGTCTTCTCCGAGGAGGTCGAGCTGTTCGGCACCGATCAATCCATTCGTCTCTGCACTGAGGGGCGCCGAGACGACCACGAGGTCGGACTCATCGAAGAGCCGATCAATGTCTGACTGGGTTCCGAGCCATGTCAATGAGCTCACTCGGCCTTCGGCCGATTTTCCCGATCGCGAGACTGCACGGCCACCGCGGACGCCGATAGCCTCGAGAAGAGTCCACGTTGCGGCCCCGATATGTCCGTACCCGACGAAACCGACCTCTGCGGAGAGCAGTGTCCTGCCGTAGGCAACAGAGGGGTCGTAGGTCGCCGTGTCCCAAATGTCCTGGCGTAAATTACGATCCTGATCCTGGAATCTTCGCCGGAGCGCGATCGCCGCACCCAGCACATATTCGGCGACGGAGGATTCGTGTCGATACACGTTTGCGCACAGTGCGGAGGGCGGCAGCGCATCGATGGCGATGCCATCGGTACCGGCCCCGGGCACTTGAACCAGACGCAGACGGCGTGCGCGGTGAGCCATCTCGGGTGTGAATACCGGGCCGACGAATACGTCGAGATCTTCGAGTGCATCCCGCACGATGTCGTCCTCGCCGGTGTGCGCCCAGATGACTTCATCCGTGGGGAAGAGCGTTTGGATGCGCTCTCGATATCTACTCAGGTAGTCGCCGACAATACAAATTTTCACTGCACAGCCTTTGTGTGTGAGGAAGGGCGCGACGTCCGGCGCACTGCTGGGGGACCGCCGCAGAACTGCCGCTGTGCATATAACCGCACACGTGGTCACATTACAGAACGCTTTGACCTCCGTCAACGGTGTCTGGCGGCACCGGAAATGCTTCCGCGGCGCGCAGTGGAGCAGTGTTCGTGGGATCGTTCCGAAGTTGCCGGATCCGGCTCAGCCCAACGACTCTGACAAGAGCCTGTAGACGGAAACCGAGCGGGCTAACCCGCCGAACGTGCGTGGATTCCAGCCGGTCAGCTCAGCCCACCGCTCGAGTCGATAGGTCACCGTGTTGGCATGCAGATGCATGCTGCGTGCCGTTGCCGCAATCGACATCCCCATCTCGGAGTAGATCCACACCGTTTGTACAAGCTGCGGGTTCCCTCGGGCAATCGCGAGCGCATCCCTGACGATAGGCTCAATCAGGTCGATCCTGGAAAGCACGCACGCTTCGAACCAGACGTCCGAGAAAGCCGCCACGTCGTCTGGAGTTGCGACCGAAAGTGCCAATCGCGCCTCTGCGAGACTCGACGCCGCCCCGGAGAGCGAGGCCCGCGAAAGACCGACTCCGATCCGGCCATCGGGAAGATGCCGTCTGATGGCGGAAGTCAATCTCGGCAGATCGACAACCTGACCCACGAAGTGGACATCAACGTCCTGGTAGGCGAGAGCAAGAACCCTCGCATGTTGCTCCATCTCTCGTTGAGCCGCACCCGAGAGAAACTGCCGCTGCTCGTTCGAGCGCCAGACGACGGCGACGTACTCCTCCCCTGGGTCGAAGCCGATCGTCTCGGCGATTCGCCGAGCCTCGTCTGCGCCACCGGTGGTGTCGAGCAGTTCAAGTAGCCGCTGCGACAGGGTGATGCGGTGACTCTGCAATCCGCGGAGCTCGTCCGTATGGGCCTCGGCGATCACACTCGTGAGATCGTGCAGGGACTCGAGCATGAGCCCAGCCACCTCCGGCAGCAACGGAGCAGCGTCCTGGGCCTGGTCGCACAGAGAACGCCACAATTCCCGCTCCCCGATGTGGAACCCGGCCACCAGGATGTCGAGAGTCACGCCCTGGCGCGCTCGAAGTTTGGCCAGCTCCTCGACCAGCGACAGGTCTTCCGCGTCGAGCCGGCGATGCTGGGAGATGGCAACCACTCGCCGCCGCAATTGCTCGTTGACCACCGCCAGGTGATCACCGGGAGGCACTACTGCGTAGCCGGGGAGTTCCAGTCGAATCCGATCGAGGGAGCGTCGGCACAGCGCCTGGAATCGTGCATGCACGCGGTCGCAGAGCCTGACTACCGGAGTCCAGTCGTCCATAGGGCCTCCTTGGGGATTTTCACCAAATCAGTGACTCGATTGCCCTTAAAACTCCGGGAACATGCCGGAGACCTGGGGGAGTGCTCGGGATTATGGTGACTTCACCACGATGCTACGCACGGCTGAGGTTTGCCGAAAGCAGGTCCCCCGCGAATACGTGGCCAAGCGACCCGGGAGCGAGAACACTTTATGTCGTCCAGCACCACCTCCAGACCAGCGCCGGTGGACCTTGTCCTCGAACGGCGTCCGCCCCTTTCCGGAATCGGGGCTTTGATACGACTGCTCGTCGAGCAGCGACGCCTCGATAACGAGCAAGGCCGGAACACAGCGATGCTCATCTCCGGGTACGAGGGATCACCGCTGGCGGGCCTCGACCTCGAGCTGAGCAGGCAGAAGGAGTTCCTCGCCGAAACTGCGGTGGTGTTTCGTCCGGGCGTGAACGAGGAACTCGCGGTGAACGCCGTCCAGGGCTCACAGTTGGTATCGCTGATGGACGATGCGCTCTACGACGGTGTGGTGGGCATCTGGTACGGAAAGGCTCCTGGGCTGGACCGGGCAACGGACGCCTTTCGCCACGCCAACCTGGGTGGTTCATCCCCGTCCGGTGGAGTGCTGGCGCTCATCGGCGACGACTCGACAGCAAAATCGTCGTCGACCCCGAGCAGCTCCGAAATGGCACTCGCCGAAATGTGCATGCCGGTGCTCGCACCGTGTGATGCCGCAGAGATCCTCAAGTTCGGCCTGCACGGCATCGCGATGTCGAGATTCTGCGGGCTGTGGACGGGCATGAAGCTCGCTACCAACGTCGTGGACGGAGCCACGACGGATCGATCCGTCACACCTGTAGTGCCGATCATTCCCAGCAACATCGTTGCCGGCGTCCCATACGAGCACCGACCTTCCGCGACCTTCATGCAGCCGGCCATCACAGCGATGGAGGAGAGCATGGTGACGACAAGGCTCGAGCTTGCTCGGCGCTACGCAAAAGCGAATGCCCTCAACGTGGTCGAAGGCGGTTCTGATGCCAGAATCGGGATCATCACGGCCGGAAGCACATACCTCGATGTCCAGCAAGCGCTCAGAGAACTCGGGATCACCCCCCAGACGCTGTCGGACCACGGCATCCGGTTGCTGAAGTTGGGGATGGTCTTCCCTCTGGAGCCGACCGTGATCTCAGAGTTCACCGAAGGTCTCGACGAGGTCCTCGTCATCGAGGAGAAGCGCCCCTTCATCGAGACCGAGCTCAAAGCCATGCTCTACGGCACCGTCGACGCACCCGCGGTGTTCGGCAAGAAGAAGCCGGACGGCACACCCTTCCTGCGCCCGTTTTCCGATCTTCCGCCCGGTACCATCGCGCAGGCAGTTGCATCCCGGATTGCGCCGCGAGGGAAGAGTGCCGGACCCTCTCCGGCGGCGGGTGAAGCGAACGATGCCCTACCCATCAGGTTGTCACTGACTCCCGTGATGGATCGGACCCCCTATTTCTGTTCGGGGTGTCCTCACAATCGATCCACCGTGGTCCCCGAAGGTTCGCTCGTGGGCGGCGGAATCGGTTGCTCGGCTTTGGCGATGCTGATGCCGGAAAGTCGAGTCGGAGACATCACCGGTCTGAGTCAGATGGGCGGCGAGGGGGCGCCGTGGATCGGGATGGCGCCCTTCGTCCGCCGGCAGCACCTGATTCAGAACCTGGGAGACGGCACCTTTCATCACTCCGGCAGTCTTGCCATTCGTGCCTCGGTGGCAGCGGGCTCACACATCACGTACAAAATCTTGTACAACAACGCGGTGGCCATGACCGGGGGACAACAGCCGATCGGGAAGATGTCCGTGGTGGACGTGGTCTCATCGCTTCGTGCCGAGGGTGTCGCGAAGATCGTGGTCACGACCGACGACGTCAAGAAGTACCGGCGCGCGCGCCTACCGCGTGAGGTCCAAGTACGCCATCGCGACCGGCTGATCGAGACGCAAGAAGAACTCGCTCGGATAGAGGGAGTCACCGTCCTGATCCACGACCAGGAGTGCGCCACCGAACTCCGGCGTAAACGCAAGCGCGGCCTGGTGACCGAACCCACGGAACGGGTTCACATCAACGAGCGCGTCTGCGAGGGGTGTGGAGACTGTGGTGCGAAGTCCAACTGTCTTTCGGTCCAGCCGGTGGAGACGGAGTTCGGGAGAAAGACCCAGATCCACCAAGCGTCCTGCAACAAGGATCTCTCGTGCCTGGACGGGGACTGCCCGTCGTTCCTTACCGTGACTCCCGGGAAGGTCCCTGCGCCGCTCCGATCCACCGGAGGTCCGGTTACGGATCTCGGAGTGCCCGAGACCGCAACCATTGAAGGCGTGTTCAACATCCGCATGCTCGGGATCGGAGGCACGGGCATCTTGACCACGGCCAAGATCGTTGCAACCGCAGCTGACCTGTCGGGTATGCATGTCCGCGGCCTCGACCAGTTCGGCATGGCGCAGAAGGGCGGGGCTGTCATCTCGGACATCCGGATTTCGGCCACGCCGTTCCTCGAGGCAAACAAGATCGGCCCGGACGAATGCGATGTGTACTTGGGATGCGATCTGCTCGTGGCCGCGAACGCGACGAACCTCTCCGTTGCCAGCCGCGGTCGCACGCGTGCGATCGTCTCCACGTCCAAAGTGCCGACCGGATCCATGGTGACGGATCCGAACGTCAACTTTCCAGAGCTGGATACGCTGACCGCCGCGATCGAGAACACAACGAGATCTGAAGGATCCTGGTTTGTCGATGCTCGGGAGCTCTCTCAGGCCTTGCTCGGGAGCGACGACGGCTCAAACATTTTCATGCTGGGCGTCGCAGCGCAGTCCGGCGCGTTGCCCATCGCCGTCGAGCGCATCGAAGAGGCTATCGAACGGAACGGAGTCGCAGTCTCGGCGAACCTCCTGGCCTTCCGGGCCGGACGCCAACATGTGGCCGGCGGTCAGCAACCGGCTGCTGACCTGAAACCGCAGTCGCAGCCCACTCCGGAAACCTCTGCGGCCGCACAGGACATTGCAGCACTCGTCAAGTGTGAACCCAATTCGGAGCTCGCACAGCTCGTCCTGAGACGTGTGGATGAACTGATCAAATACCAGCGACCGGCATACGCTCGCAAATACGCGGGGCACGTCGAGGAGGTACGTGACTGGGAAATGACTCACGCAGCGTCCGAGGATGTTACAGAGTCATTCGCGCGTCACCTGCACAAGCTGATGGCGTACAAGGACGAGTACGAGGTCGCTCGCCTCAGTCTCGATCCGGCTCTCATCCGCGAGCTGAAACAGGCCTACGGCGACGACGTCACATACCGCTTCCGGTTGCACCCACCGCTACTGAGGGCTCTCGGGCTCAAACGAAAGCTGAGTCTCGGCCCGTCCTTCCGTATCGTGCTGACGCTGCTCTACATGATGCGGGGAATCCGGGGCACCGCCCTCGACCCGTTTGGCTATGCCAAGGTCAGAGTCATCGAACGGCGGCTCATCGATGAGTACGTCAGAGCGATGGAGGCCGCGATGGATGCGGTCACCGACACGAGTGGCATGGCGCTGGTGAACGAGATGGCTGCCCTGCCAGATCTGGTGAGGGGGTACGAGGACATCAAGCTCGCCAACGCGGAAATCTATCGCGATCGCCTCGCCGCACTCGTCGAGAAGCTGCCTCCGGTGATCGTGAACACTGAAGACTTAGTTTCCTGAGCCGTCAATTCGGTCGCAGTAATTCCCGATCGCGTCGAGGATCTTGCCGGCGGCCTTGACCCAGACGAATGGTCGGGGGTTGTCGTTTCACGTGTCGATCTATTCGCGGATGTCCTTCTTCAGGCCGCGAGCAGATCGACACGTGGAGCGCTGCAACTTCTTCGCCGTCCGTTCGGCAACACTGCTCGACGAGGTTCAGCCAGGACGCACTCGTTGGTGTGAAGTGGACCGTGAAGCGGGGGCGCCACTAGCCACCGCTCGACCGCCGGCACCTACTTGTGGAGGCCGTTGTCCATCTTCGGGTTGGCGACACAGTCACCAACCCCGACCGGGAGGAAGGGGACATGCCCACCCTCACGCCGTAGCCGTGGAACTCCTCGGCGGATACCGAGGAATCGATCTTTGCGCAGGCACTTCAGAAACTCGGTGGCGGCGAATTGCTCAGTGCGACCACTGAAGTCGCCAGGCAATGCTCATCTTCTCGAGGTGCTCGCCCATCGACCGTGTCGACCAGCGCGTGGTATCAGACCGGGGGCCACTTTCAAGGTTGCCGGGATCATCTCCTCGATCGAGAATCATCCACCGTCTGCGGGCGACCCGGACGCGGCTCGTCGAGCCGACCAAATCAGCGCAGTCCTAGAAAACGGGGTCCGATACCGCGTACCATCCGGCCAGTCCCAGCCGCACGCCGATTTTCGCGTTGGGTCCACCTCGGCGGCGGCCCACGATCCCCGATCGCTTCGCCAGGCTTGCCGCGCTCGTTCGGCGACGCGCCCACGAATCCAACTCGGCACGCCCGTCATTGGTTAGCACGAGCGCCACTACCTGCGTACCCCTCGAAGCCATGCCCGGCATTACCAACAAACTAGTGGGCAAGACACTAGCGGCGAGCGCCGTAGCGGCTGCCGATCTCCTGGGCCGTCTGACGAACCAATGCGGCAAATTCCTCGAGGCGAGGCAGCACCCGAGCCTCAGGCCCGGTAACACTGATTGCCGCGACCAGCTTGCCGTTCCTGTCTCGGATGCCATGGGCAACCCCGTACACCCCGACAACCGACTCACCTCGATTTTGTCCGATCCCAGTCCTTCTTACTTCCTCCAGTTCGGCTCGCAACGTGTCGGGATCGCCCGCGGATGCTTCGACCTCAACCGTGCGCCCGTTACGCGACGCGGACTCTGCAAGGAATACCTTGCCCATGCTCGTGTTAACCATCGGCCGGCGTTCGAAGAGCGTCGGCACGTACCGGATGGGCTCGTCGGAAGGGACTTGGTCGACGTACGTGACGCTGGTGCCGACTGCGGTCCCGAGGACGACAGTTTCACCGGTCTGAGCTGACAGCGATTCAAGGTGGCTTCGGGCCAGTTTGGTCAGCACGGAGAGATCCGGAGACCGAACGATTCCCTCCAGACCGGGGCCAATTATGTAACCGTTGGGTACCTCAGTGAGATACCCAACGGCCACCAAACCGTGGAGGAGGCCGTTGATCGAGCTCTTGGGGCTATCGAGCGCCCGCGCTAAGTCGGCCAGTTGCATTCCGTTTTTGCTTCTCGAGACGGTCTCCAGAATCGCGGCTATGCGATCCACTGTGCGGTGGTGCCGGATCATTCACTGCCTCCATGCTTGGATTCGCCCGCTAAAGGGTGTCAGTTCGAAGTGCACGGCAACTGTACAGCCGCTGGGTCAAGCGTGCGTATTTAGGAACACAAAGTCGCTGTATGTAGGCGTGTCGCACACGAGTCAAAACCGTCTACCGCAGGGCTCGTTTGTCGAGAAACCCGCTGCGCAGAGGCTTGTTCGGAGAGCTTTGAGGCCCAGTGCGGTGGCGTTGACACGTCTTGCTCGCGGCGCGGTGGCGGCGTGTAGTCTTCGGAAGACTCTTGTGTCTGGGGCACGGGAATCCCCCATCTGGGCACCTGGTGTCAACGACGGGATTTCGCCTGCCTCGTGGGGATGGGGTGCGGCAGCGCAGCTGCGGAGCCGCCCGGTCCACGCCGACCCGTCGCCACCCCAGGGCCGGGAACGGGTAGTCGTCGTCCGATCATGCCAATTCGCGCGCGGGGGCGGGGGCCTGGCACTGGCCATGAACCACGCGCATCTGGTGCACGGCCCCGTCCGCGTCGGCTGCAGGACCGGGGGTTACCTGAACCTGGCGGCTCGATCGGACGGCTACCGTCTGCCACCGCGACACTGGCCGGTGACCGCCAGCGTCGTCAAACACGACGGGCGTTTCGATGGCGCTTTGCCCACGCGATCCGGATAGACCGCAAAGGGGGTGGAGAAGCCATTCCACTGATGCTGGTGGCGCACCTTGTCCGCCGATCTCACCGTCGAACAAGCGAGCAACGACTGCATGAGTTCTGCTGGGTGCGGGGTGACATGGGCGCCTCCGTCCCACGCGCGGACCGGAAGGCGTCGGTGGAAACCGTAGCCACGAAAGAACAGTTGACGAAGCCGCCGGAGTTGGCATCCGCACAGTTCAAACGTCACCCGGGTGGTGCTCGGGTCGAAGGTGATCGAAACGTCACCGTTTCCAGATCACCGTCGCCCACCCGCTCGCAGACGACGGCCACCGCCACGGTGTGATGGTCTGCGATCAGGGCCATCTTTGTGCGCTCGAGTAGGCGGCTATCGGCCGCCAGGCCTACTAATTTCCCGCACCCACGAGAGGAACGAATTCGACCCGGGCCTGATGGGCCCGCAGCGGCGGACGCGTTGCGCCGCAGCACCTCTGCTATCGCCACATCATCACCAGGTCAGGCCGAACCGTCCTCGACTGCCGCCGGATCATCAGTGCTCGACCTCAGCGCGCCTACGAGCGGGTCGCCAGAGGAAGGAACACCCTCGCATGAGTATTACACCGGCAACCGATGCAATCCCGGGCGCCGACCACTGCCGGGGCGGCAAGCCTTGCCAACGCCTGCGCGAACACCCGACAATGCTCAAACTGCACGAGATGCCGGCGAAGCCCTATCGAGAATCTCAGGCTGCGCCCAGCAAGACAACCAGTCGAGGCGACCGAAGCCCGCCGGTTGGAGGGACGGTTCCGGTTCGCTTGTCTGCCGCCACCCCGGCTTGCAGCTCATCGGCTACACGGTCGCCGTCGACCTCAATCGTGACAAAATGTGGCCCAAGCTCTCAACGACGAACTGGACCTCCAGGATTCTCGGATGCCGCTTTCCCACGAACATGTGACATCAGAGCCCCAAGTATGCCTGGCGTACACTCGGATCCGAGGCGAGCTCAGCCGCCGTCCCCGCACTTACTATCTCTCCGTGGACCGCGACGTAGCCTCGGTCGGCGACACCAAGCGCCAGTCCCGCATTCTGCTCGACGATCAGCACGGTGACGCCGTCCTGTTTGAGCCTGCGAATGATTCCCGCGACATCTTCAACGATGTTCGGGGCGAGTCCGAGTGAAGGTTCGTCGAGCAGTAGGAGTCGGGGTTCAGCCATCAGTCCGCGGGCGATCGCGAGCATCTGCTGCTGGCCGCCGCTGAGTGAGCCCGCGGGCTTCCGGAGATGGTGACGCAACATGGGGAACTGGTCAAGGATGGAATCGAGATTTGTCGTGACGCTCTGGGAATTCCGCAAGTAGCCACCCATGCGCAGGTTCTCCAACACACTGAGCCCGGGGAAGACCATTCGGCCTTCCGGGACGTGCACGAGTCCCGACCTGACAATACTCGCGGACGAGGCGCCCGTGATGGACTCGCCGTTGAACTCGATTGTTCCGCTTTGGGGCCGATGTAGGCCGGACAAGGTGCGTAGTGTCGTCGATTTCCCTACGCCGTTCGAGCCGAGGATCGTGACGACCTCTCCCGCTTCGACTTCAAAGGACATGTTCCGCAAGACTGATGCGTTGCCACGTCGTACACACAGGGCAACGACCTTCAGCAGCACACTCATTTGTTTCCCCCCAGGTATGCACGGATGACGGCGTCGTTCTGCGAAATCTCCGCCGGCGTTCCCTCGGCCAGGAGTTCGCCGGCGTCGAGGACGACCAATCGGTCCGAGACAGACATGACCAAGCCCATGTTGTGCTCGACCAGGCAAACCGAGATCCCCAGCGCCCCACGTAAGTGCTCCAGGTCGCTGCGCAGCTGGCGGACCTCCGCGCCGTTCAGACCAGCTGCAGGCTCGTCGAGGAGCAGGACTGTCGGTCGCGTACAGGCTGCGGTGACAACGCCAAGCCGTTTGAGTTGTCCATAGGAGAGGTCGCCCGCACGGACGTCGCGGAAAGCGAGGAGGCCGAATTGGTCAAGATGCTCGTCGATGCGACTGGCCTCGTCTTCTCCACCTGGTTGTTCACGTCTCGAATGCGTCGACAACGCGTCGACCGCGATACGGATGTTGTCTCGGACCGAGAGCGCCGCAAAGCATCGTGCCTGCTGAAACGTCCGCACGAGACCACGCCGAGCTCTCCGTGAGGCGGACCACTTTGTAATGTCGTTTCCCTCGAATGTCACTGTCCCCAGCTGGGGAACTGCAAAGCCCGAGAGTAAGTTGAAGGTGGTCGTCTTGCCGGCCCCGTTGGGGCCGATCAGGCCGAGGATCTCGCCCTTTCGGAGATTGAACGAGACGCCGTTTACCGCACGGACACCGCCGTATTGACGTACGAGCGACTCTGCGGTGAGCACTGCCTCAGTCATGCGCCATAACTCCTGTCTGCGTTTTGACGTCGTCGGTTGGCTTCTCGTCAGGCTGATGCGCGGACTGCTTTCCCGTCAGCCTGTCGATGCCCTGCTTGAGCAATCCGAGAATCCCCATCTGCGCGAACAGAACGATGACGATAAGCAGTGCACCCGAGAGTGCGTCGCTGTAGTCGCCGCCCACATGAAGCCACTGGGTCAGCCCGATGTAGACCGCCGCGCCGACGAGGGGACCGAACCGAAAGCCCAGACCTCCCAGGACAACGCAGGCGATGAGGGTGACCGATGCGTGGAAGCTGAAGAGGGATGGTGTGATGAACTTGAGCGTGAGGGCGTACAGCGAGCCCGCAAGCGAAGCGACCGCGGCGCTCAACATGAATGCCAGCACCCGGTATTTCAGCGGATGAACACCGAGAGACGCCGCCAGAGGCTCGTCCTCACGCAGAGCTACGACAAATCGGCCGGCTCTCGTGCGCTCGAGCCAGCCGCACAAGACAAGCGTTACTGCGTTCGCGACAGCCAGCAGTATGACCAGCCCCTTGTCGGAGCCGAGATCGAGGCTCCAGGAACCGATGGTGATTTCCCCGGGCGAGGCCGCGACGACCACTCCTGTCGTGCGCCCAGCCGGTTCCCAACTCGTCAGAAGTACGACGATCAGGAGCGAGGTGATCAAGGTCATTACCGCGAACGCAAATCCTCGAAGATTGAGTGTCACGTATCCCACGACCACGCTGAGGGCAAGAGCCAACACCATCCCAACGAGTACGGCCAGCCAGAAGTTGATCTGTTCATCCTTGCAAAGGACCGCAACGCTGAATGCTCCTATTGCAGCGAATCCCATCTGCGCCAGGGATAGTGCCCCGGCGTAGCCCCAGATGATGTTCAGGCTGGTACCCCACAGTGCCCAAGCCAGGATTAACGCGGCCACATACACGGCCAGTGAATCACCGAAGGTGCAGAAGGCAGCAACCGCCAGGGCAAAGGTCAGCCACGCAACGATCGGTGAGGAGAAGTGCACCGCGAGCCTTTTCACAGTCTGCTCCCTTGAGCGGTCGAAACAATTCCCGTGGGTCTGAAATAGAACACGACGATCAACAGGCCGAAGGTGAGCACCTGCGCGGCCGTTCCCGACCACAAAGAGATGCCGATCGACTCGATCAGTCCGATGAGTAGACCTCCCACAACAGCGCCTAGTGGACTGCCTGCCCCACCGACAATCAGTGCGATGAATCCGACGACCAGCAGTGAGTCGCCCAAGACGGGTTCGACCGGCAAGATCATTGCGATCAGGGCCCCAGCCAGGGCAGCGAGCAAGGTGCCCACCGCGAACGCGAGGTGCCTGATCCGTTCCACGGACACACCCATGAGTGACGCGGCCTCAGGACTCTCCCCGGCAGCTCTCAGGGCGACCCCTGCCTTCGTACGCTTGAGGAAAAGTGCGATCGCGACCAAGATTACGATGGTCGCCACGATGACGAACAGCCGTGTGGCCGGCAGTCGCACGAAGCCGAACTCGATCACCCCTGATACCGGAGGCGGAATGTCCCGGGGAGTGGGTCCCCACACCTCGTGAAGTACGTTCTCGACGATTGCGATGAGGCCGACCGAGATGAGTAGGCCGGTAATCGGCGCAGCCCGCGCTCGCGCAAAGAGGACGACGTCGAGACCGGCACCGATAGCGGTCGCTGCCACTGCCACACATGCCACTGCCAGCCAATACGAGCCAGTAGCGTTGTACAGCGCGAACGTGGAGTACGTGGCCAAGAGCAACAGCTGCCCATGGGCAAAGTTGACGATGTCGAGAAGGCCGAATATGAGCGTTAATCCGAGACCGATGAGGGCGTAGATCGATCCCGTGGTGAGACCGTTCACGATGACGGTCAGCACTTGATCCAGAGACATAGGGTCTCAGGTCCTTCCTATCGTGGGGAGGTGTGTCAAGGCCGCCGCAGGGCGCGCGGCCTTGACACACGGGATCCTCTACTCGCTGCTACGCGTCTTGGGTTCGATCAGCACATACTCGGAGATCTGACCTGCGTTGACGAAGCCAACCTGGCTGCTGTGGAAGGCGTGGTGCTTTGCATCGAATGTCATGTCGATGGTGCGGCCCTCGTAGTCGCCCGCCTCGTCGGTGGTCATTGCCTTCGAGATCGCCGTGAGGTCGTCCGTGGTTCCGGCAATCTCCATGGCCTTGGCGAGCATGCGAATCGACTCGTAGTACAGGACGCCCCACGAGGACCCAGATTCGGTTGGCGGCGATCCGTACTTCTCGGCGAACGCGTCACGGTATGCCTGCACGTCGGGATCGTCGGTCACATCGACGGCTCGACCGCTCAGTGCCACCACGCCGTTCGGAATGCCTGGGTTGTCGGCGAAGGCCTTGCTGGACACCCCCGACGTTCCGACGAACACCGGCTGCGTGAAGCCTGCTTCGACGGCTGCCTTGAGGATCGGCGAAACCATGGAGTCGACGTAACCCGCGAAGACCATATCCGGATCAGTGCGCTTGATCTTGTCGATGTATGGAGCGAAATCCCTTGTCGTGGGATCGAAGAAGTCGTCGTACACGACCTTGATTCCGCGGTCCTCGAGAGCCTTCACGATGGCTGTCTGCTGTGCCTCGCCAGATGCGTCCTGCGCCATGACCACCGCGGCCGTCTTAGGGGCGTACCTATCTGCGGCAGCCTCGACGACCGTCGGAAGTGCATAGGGGAAGTCCAACTTTGGCATGAAGAGGTTCGCACCCTTGTCTGTGCCCAAGTGCGGAACCGCAGAACTTGCGATCGTCAACATGAGGGCGTCGTCTGTATCGCGCGTGCTCTGCAGAATGGGGCCGGTGAGCGTGGCCAGAGCGGGCGCAAAGATGAACTTGCACCCTGACTGCTCGAACCGCTTCTGCACCGCGAGGCCTGTTTCGGGATTCGACTCATTATCGGCGACGACCAACTCGAACGGGACCTTCTTACCGTCGACGATCAACCCATCGCCAGAGTTGATCTCCTGAGTTGCGATCTCCAAGCCCTGCTCAAACCAACCGCCGAGGCTCGCGGCACCGCCGGTCTGTTCAACACTGGCGCACAGCTTGACGCCGCCCTCTCCGGAAGCACCGGCGGGGTCGGCATCCCCACACCCGCCCAACAGCGCCGAGCACAGTGCTGCTGCGACCACCGTTGGTACCACAGGGCCAGTTCGTTTCATCGGGGTTCCTCTCGTCGGCGGCAGCTAGCAAAAAACATGCGCTGCAAACGCCGCGTGTGTGCAAATAGTCGCATGGGTGGACAATATATCGCTCGCCACATCGGGCCGTCAACGCTGGTACCAGGGCGGTCAACGTGGTAATAGAGCGGAAGGTAGATGCATGGGGGCCGGACAGGGATGCGTACGGATCCCTGTCCGCAGCACGCAAGCGCAATGGCTGATCGGCCCAGTGGCATACCTGTCGAGCCCGCCTGGCATCCCGGGGCGAACGCGGTGGGCGGCGAACGACGATCTCGAGCACAGTGGTGTGGGTTGTAGGCAGTCCCGTGCACTCAGGGTCCGAGGGGGGGGGTGACTTCCCGGCAAGCACGCCGTGACATAGCCGTCGACAGCCTGCCGGGATGTCGGTCCCGAGAGCGAATCAATAGAACCGGATTGGTATCAAAATCGACGTCTGCGCAACATGTTCGGAGACTAGGAAAGGGATGTATGAACGACGGGCATGAACTTCTGACATGGAATATGCTGGGAACCAGGTGATTCGAAACCACTCCTCTTCTGTGAACGGAACGGCCCGGCGCGCTAGCTGATGAATGGTCTCGCCCTACCGCGCGAGGCAGTCCCGGCCTCGTCGACGAAGACGATCCATTAGCACGGCCCAGTTTCTTGCCACTCCATGCCATGACAACACTTCCATCAACAGCAGGGATTTCTTTGCTGCCCCACCCTTGCCTGCCCACGTCGTCGGGTAGGACAACCACCGTCGAGTAGCGGTGACTGGTCGTCCCCAGCGTGCATTGCGTCGCCCAGTCTCAGGCGAGTTGGCGTCTCGGGTGCTGGCCGCCTCATCGATCAGGATTTTGCCGGTGTCTCTGTTCGATGAGCCAGGCGGCGATCTGTGCTCGGGAGGTGTAGCCAAGTTTGGACAGGATACGTTCGACGTGGCCCTGCGCTGTGCGCGGCGAGATGAACAGTTTTGCGGCGATATCCCTGTTGGTCAGTCCCTCGGCAACGAGCTCGGCAACTTGTCGTTCACGTCGGCTCAGAGTGCATACTTCTGGAGTTCTCCCCGCAGACGCGGGTTGTTCATTGAAGACGTATCCGACTGCGTCGTCGACCCTCAATGCGCTGCCGTGCTTGAACTTCTCCTCGAACTGTCGGTTACCGAGTGCGCGGCGAGCCCGTTGCTCGCAGTCTCCGTGGTAGCTCAACTCGGTGAGGTAGCTGGCCATCGTTCCACCAACCTCCCGCCAAATTCCCGCGGCGGCACCGAGGAGGACTGCGGCGCACTCGGGGTGCTGGCCAGCTTCGATCCACGCCAGGGCTTCGAGGCTGCATCCGATTCCGAACGCGTCGTCGGCACGAGCCGACTGTCGGATTCCCTCCTCGATGACCGTTCGCGCCCGGGTGAAATCGCCGTCGCGCCACAACGCCCAGCCGCCGACCATCGCGGACCGCCCGGAGTGCACAATCTCGCCGAGTGTCCCGGAAAGAACCAGCATCCTCTGGTGGCAGACGTGTGCCCTCGGCCCATCGCCAAGCGACATGTAGGAGAGTCCTTCGCCCAACAGGCTCCCGATGTGAAAGAAGACGGCGCCCTCAGTCTCTTGTGCGGCGCTGATCGACTCCTCGAAGTGCGTGATGGCGGAGTCGGGGTCGCTGTTGTAGAGAGCGAGAAATCCTCGAACGTACCCCCGGAGCGCGCGTATCGAGCGGTCATCGGATTGGTCCTCGGCGGAGTCGGCGCGGGCCAGCAGGACCAAGGCTTCAGCCTGGTCTCCCTGCACTCCCGCGACGAGACTGGCCAGGTACAGGGCTTTGGTCCGATCCGCGCTGGATTCGTCGTCCGCAGCGGCGAGGAGCCGGTCGAGCCAGAGCCGGCCCTCCCGGAGGTATCCGCGGGACAGCCAGAATGGAAACAACCCGCTTGCCATGCGTAGGCCGGCGACGACTTCTCCTGTTTTGGATAGGCAGAATTGCAGGGCAGCAAGCAGATTCGGCTTCTCCCTATCGAGGCGATCGAGCCATTCCAACTGGCGCGGGCTGATGGTGTCGGTCGCAGCCCGCAGAATCAGCTGCTGGTACCAGTCCTGAAAGCGACTGCGCAAATTGGGGTATTCGCCCGTGGGTTGGAGTTTTTCCTGGGCGTATTCTTTCAAGATGTCCAGAAGCCGGTACCCGACCGTGCCGCCGATTTCTTCCCGGATCAGGATCGATTTGTCGACCAATGACGTCACGACGTCGAGGACATCGCCGCCGAGCGCGCCTTCCCCACATACGAATTCTGCGGCGTCGAGTTCGAACCTGCCGGCGAACACGGCTAATCGCGACCACAAGCGCTGCTCCTCTGGGGTGCACAGCTCGTAGCTCCAGTCGATGGACCACCGCAACGTCTGCTGCCGGGCGGGTGCAGTACGGCTACCGCCGGTGAGCAGCCGGTACCGATTGGTCAAGCGGTCGAGGATCTGGTGCACGGACATGACTCGCAGCCGGGCAGCGGCCAATTCGATCGGCAACGGCAAACCTTCCAGACGAGCGCAGATGTGCGCCACCGTTACCTGGTTGTCCTCGGTGAGTTCGAACGTGGGAACGGCGGCGGCGGCCCGTTGCAGAAACAACGCCACCGATTCATAGCTGGGCAACCCGCGAAGCGACGATGCACGGCTCATGTCTGGAGCCTGCATCGGCGGAACTCGTGTCACCGCTTCCCCGCTGAGCCTGAGTGGCTCCCGGCTTGTCGCCAGAATGCGTATTTCGGGGCAGGTCCGCAATACGGTGTCCGCCAGCACGGCCACCGACTCGAGCAGGTGCTCACAGTTATCGAGCACCAGCAACAGCCGTTTATCGGAGAGGTACTCGGTCAGCAGGATTAACGGTGCTTCCGCCGATTGGTTCCGCAGCCCAAGGACGTCCAAGACTGCGCCAGTCACCCGTTCCGGATCGGAGAGCTCACTGAGCTCGATCAGCCAGACCCCGTCGGTGAACGCCTGCTGCGAGTCGGTGGCGATCCGCAGTGCGAGCCGGGTCTTCCCGACGCCCCCGATTCCGGTGAGTGTCACCAGCCGAGCCGCGGACAGCATCTTCTTCGTCTCACCCACCTCGTGGCGGCGGCCGACGAAACTGGTCAGCTCGACCGGCAGGTTTCCGCCCTTGGCTCGGATCCGGACTGGCATCGGATTGCCCGAGCCGCCGCCTGAACGCGTCTTTGCTCTGATGGGCGGTGCGGGCACCGGGGTGAGTTCATTTGGGCGGCCCGCGGGGCCGGCTCGATTGGATTGGTCGGTCATGGACATTCTACTGATCACCCGGTCTTCTCTTCGGCTGTGGATGACGTCCAGTTCGAGCATGTCTGTTTCCCCTTTTGGCTTGGGCTGGTGGGGTCTCCACGTTTTCTGGCGGTCACGATCGAAGTTCTCTTAGCGGCTCCGTCCCGGCCTGTTCCGGGGCCAGGTACTCGGCGTACTGTCCGTCTAATTCGGATCTGCTCCGCCGAAGTCCACAGGGGGTGACGTACGGCAGGCCGCATGGCCCAGGGCAACCGGGTGGCCCGCAGTGAGCCTCCCGGTCGCCCTCGGCAGAACGTGGGCAGGTGCACACGTCCTGCTACGGTCCGTTATCGAAGCGACCGCATGCCCGCACGAATCTCTTCTACGAGGTGCCGCGGCTGTTCCCAGGCCGCGAAGTGCCCACCCTTGTCGAGCTTGTTGTAGTGGACGAGGTTGGGATAGGCCTGTTCTGCCCAGCTGCGCGGTGCCTGATAGAGCTCGTCAGGAAAGACGCTCACGGCCACCGGGATGGAGATGCCCCTGGCGGAGAAGAACGCGGACTTGTTCTCCCAGTAGAGGCGGGCCGCAGACACTCCCGTGTTCGTCAACCAGAACAGGGTGATGTTGTCGAGGATATCGTCTCGCGTCAGGCCTTCGGGCTCTCCGGCGAAGACGCGGGAGATCAGCTCCAAACTTTTCACGTCGTGGTCGAGCATGAAGGCTGCCAGACCGACGGGCGAATCCGCCAATGCTGTCAGCGACTGCGGGCGCGACCCCATCTCCACGGCATAGCCGATGTGCTGGTAAAAGAAGGCCAGCTGCTCGCACGCGGCCTTTTCGTCGTCGGAAAGATCGGACGGCAGTGGGTTGCCGGTGAGGAGTGCCTGGTCGACCTCGGGTGGAACCACGCACGCCATGTTGGTGTGAATGCCGAGCAGCTCCGGCGGCGCCTGCACCGCCATCATTTCTGTAACAACCGCACCCCAGTCGCCGCCCTGAGCCACGTACTGCGTGTACCCGAGGCGCTTCATCAGCTCTACCCAGGCACCTGCGATGCGGTCAGGACCCCACCCGGTCGTCGTCGGCTTACCCGAGAACCCGTAGCCGGGCATCGACGGAATCACCAGATGGAAAGCATCCGACGCGTCACCACCATGAGCGGTGGGATCGGTCAGCGGCTCGATGATCTTCAGCTGCTCGACGATCGACCCGGGCCAACCGTGCGTGACGATGAGAGGCAACGCATCCGCATGCTTCGAGCGAACGTGAATGAAATGAATGTCGAGCCCATCGATCTCGGTGATGAACTGCGGCAGAGCGTTCAGCTTCGCCTCAACCTTGCGCCAGTTATATTCTGACCCCCAGTACTGCGCGAGTGCCTGACTCGTCGCGAGTTGCACGCCCTGCGACTGATCTGCGACGGTTTCCATTTCGGGCCAGCGCGTGGCCGCAATGCGCTGGCGCAGCGCTTCGAGTTCGGTCTCAGGGATTTCGACCGTGAACGGACGGATCGCGACTTCGGTTGTAACAGACATGTGAGTTTCCTTGCTGTGCTATTTGGTGATCGAGAATGGTTTGGATGGGTTGGTGCCTCCGACTCATCGAGTCTGTTCTCCGTACGTGGTGAACAGATCAGAGGAAGGCGGTAACGATGGGCAAGAAGAAGATGTTTGGCGGGACGCCCAAGTGGTCGTGGCGACACTCAACGTGTGCAGCAATCGCCCCACGCATCGGGAACGTTTGTAACCCTCGGGCTTAGAACAAGATTGAGTTCGGTAGCTCGGCTCCCCTCTGCTCCGCGGCAATGTACTGGGCGTACCAATCGGGCCAGTTAGGGTCTGGCCGGCCGGTGCGCTGCTCATGCCCGCCGTAGGCGGCCTCGGCGCGTCGAAGGGCGGTGGCATGGTCGGCGGTGGTGCCGAATGACGTTGCGCCGGAATCGATGCGTGCCGCAATGCGAGTTGTCACTTCCTGCAGCTTCCAGGTGTTGCCGTCGGGATCGTGAAAGGTGGCGAACGAGTTGTAGCTGGAATGGTCGGGGTCGGGTCCGGGGACCGGGCCGTTCGCCGTGTAATGGACGATGTCGCTGACATCGGTTCCGGCGGCGGCCAGCTGTCGGTGGGCGGCGCCGATATCGGAGACGATCAGGAAGGCTGCGGCGGAGCCGGGTGCGGCGGTGGTCAGGTCGGTGCCGAAGTGGATCGAGGTGGCGGAGCGGGGCGGGGTGAACTGGACGACGCCGGAGTCGGGCGGTGTGGCGTCTTGTCGCCAGCCGAGGTGGGCGTAGAAGTCGGTGGCGCGGTCGACGTCGGAGACGGGAAGGACGAGCACCTCGAGTTTCATGTCGACGGTCGTGACCGTCGCGGTGGTGGTCGCCTTGGTGGTGCGGGTTTCGGTCGTGCTCATGACTGCCTTCTGGGGATTCTCTGGGAGGGTGACTGTGACGAGGGGACTGGGGGGAGCGCTGACGCTGGTTCGGCCTCAGCAGAGTGATCGACGGTGCAACCGCCTTACATCTCGGTGCTGCTATACCCGCCGGCGAGGATTCGGTTGGCGATGGTGGTTTCGGCGCGACGGTCCCGCCTCTGGTCGCGATGGCGGTCGTGCTGACGCTGCTGCTGCATGGTGTCGTCGTGGTCGCGGGGAATGTCGTGGGCGGCGACCGGGGTGACGGCTGGTGTGGTGGCGGCAGTGGCTACGGCGCCGGCGGGGATGATGCCGAGTGCGGCGGTCGCTACTGCGGCGGCGGCGAATCGCTTCCAGGAGGAGATGCTGGTGTGTGAGTTGTTTCGGTGGAGGTGTGTGCTGTTCATGCCGATAAGACTCGCAACTGCGCGGCGCGTGTGACGGAGATGATCTACTGGCCTCACTACCCGCATTTCATACGCAGGTAGCCCGTGGACCCAACGGAGCGGTCGGCCCAGCCAACACCAGACGGCGAACTCGTAGGCGTGAGCGTACGGACGGCACGGTCGGTATTGGGTGCGACTACCCCATTCCGAAGTGAGACGTCTCCCCGGTCTGGTCGGTCCGGCACTGCGGCAGGCTGCGTCAACCGATCAGAGACCGGACCGCCCCATGGGAATCAGGGCAGGGTGTCACTACACAGTGGGGAGCACTGTCCGAACTACGGCTTTCGGGAATCGATGCTCTCCTCGCGGGCGATCCAGGCGGCAAGCTGCGCGCGGGTTCGGTGTCCGGTTTTCGTGAGGATGCGGTCTACATGTCCTTCTGCGGTACGGGGCGAGATGACCAATCTTTCCGCGATCTCCTTGCTGGTGAGTCCCTCGGCCACCAGCTTTCCCACTTCCTTCTCGCGAGGGGTGAGTTTCACGTTCGCTGAAGGAGTGGCCGGCGCCGCCGGCTTGGACGTGCGCTTTTGCAGCGCGAATTCGATCGACGCGAGGTGTTCGAGGCGTTCCCCGGCCCGGGATTCTTTCTCGAACGCGGAGTCCCCGAGCAGCTGGCGGGTGCGTTGTTCGTAACGAGTCCGTGTGCGGACCAACGTTTCGTTTCCGAAGAGTGGAGAGCTCCCCATCTCGCCGCACAGTGTGCGCCCGATACCCAGCAGACGTGCGGATCGAACGGGATTGCCTTCCTCGATCGCGATCCACGCCAGAATCTCGGTACATGTACTCACGCCCAACCAGTCACTCAGTGACTGCTTCAGTTCGATCGCTTCTTTCAACGAGTCCGAAGCTTGCGGGTACTTGCGCTGGGTCCACAGTGCAAGTCCGCGGGCCCACAGCGCCCATGACGTCGAGAAGTGCTCCCTCAGCGACTTACCTGAGGCGATGGTTTCGTCTGCCCAGGCAAGGGATTGTTCCAGGTTTCCGGACAGGCAGTGCACCAAAGCGAGCTGAGCGCCGCCCAGCAGTGTCAGGGAATTGACCTCCCCTGACTCGGCGTGATGTGACATGCCCGCAGTGAGGAACTCCAACGCGACGTCGAGATTTCCGTTTCCGAGCATCTCCGCCGCGCCCCGGAACTGAACTGCAAACGCCTGGGCGGTTCGATCACCGATCGATTCCGCGACGGCGCTGCATTCCAGCAAATACTGCTTGGAGGTCGGGTTGTCGCCCTGAACCATGGCGTTCCAAGCGATCACCCAGAGCGCTTTCGCCCTCTCGCGGCTCGGCTGCCGGTCGGCCTCCAAGGCTCGGGTCAGCCAGTACCGTCCGTCGCGTAGCAGGCCACTGGCGTTCCAGAAGAACCACAGCGCACCCGCCATCCGGAGACCGGTTCGGGCCTCCCCAGGGGTGGACAGGCAGTACTCGAGCGCCGCCCGCAGATTCGCCCGCTCGTGCCGGAGACGACGGTTCCATTCCAGCTGCCCTGATCCCAGGGACTGGCCCTCGCTGCGTTCGGCCAAACGCAGGAAATAGTCTCGATGATTCCGGCGCCACGTATCCTCGTCGCCTTGCTCGGTCAGCTTCTCGGCCGCGTAGTCCTTGATGCTTTCCAATAGTTTGTATCGAACCGTCGATCCGGATTGAACGGTCGAAATAACCGATTTTTCAACGAGACTGGAGATCAAGTCAAACGCGTCCGGAACAATGTCCGGATCAGTGCAGACGCTCTCGACCGCATCGAAATCGAAGCCGCCCGCGAAGACGGACAGCCGCGCCCACAGGACCTGTTCCTCCGGCGAGCACAGATTGAAGCTCCAATCGATGGCGCCACGCAGCGTTTGATGCCGCACCGGTCCGCCGCGGTTTCCTCGCGTCAGAATTTCGAAAAGTGCGCCCTCGCGGGACAGGACGCGGTCGAGGGGAAGTGATCTGATCCGGACCGCGGCGAGTTCGATCGCCAGAGGGATGCCGTCCAGCCGCCGGCACAGGCGGGCAACCTCCAGGCGGCTCTCGTCGTCGAGGGTGTATCCGGGGACCACAGATGCCGCGCGTTGCTCGAAAAGATCGACCGCCTCGGAATGAAAGCTCTTGGCGTTCTGTCCGTCGGCGAGTTGAGCTTCGTCGGGGACCGGCATGGGAGGAACCTCGAACACGGCTTCCCCCAGCACACCGAGCGGTTCCCGACTGGTTGCCAGGATCTGCACGCGGTCCGTCCGCCGAACAATGTCGGCGGTGATTGTTCCGCACGCCTC
>NZ_JBHWUE010000049.1:0-81103 GCF_042738615.1 Rhodococcus sp. NPDC059968 | reverse complement strand
TCTTGGAGGACGCCCTCTTCTACCGGAGCTCCGCTACCCATTCGCGCACGACACGCCCAAGACCCGCATTCTTGACCGCCAGCCGTCCCCGCTAACTACACGGCTTTGCGTCTAGCCCGACACTGCCGAAGCTGTCATGGCCACGGTCACGTAGATGAGTAAGCAGTTGCCTGATCTCGCCCACAGCCAACTCGACCGATCCGACGGCCAGGGTTCCCGAGAGCGACTCGTCGAACAAGCGCAGGGCCGTCTCGAAGCGTGATGGCAGCTGCGTTGACATCGGACGCCGCCTGCGCCATGCCACCTTCCCGGCCAGCTTGAACTCGAGCAGCATGTTCGCTGTCTTCTCCAGCGACGACCGGAACACCGGGCCGATGTTCCCGCGCTGCAGACGGGTGTCCTGCTCGGCCAGGAACCTGTCGCGGACCTGCTCGTTGTACTCGTCGATCGCGTGGTCGGTGCAGTACCGTGCCACGGTCGCGCAACAGCTCCTCTGGTACTTCAGCGATGCCTCAGTCAGTCCGGCACCCCGGGCTGCCGTCAAGACTCCGTCCACCAACACAGACATGGCTGGTTCCATGGTCTCGTCCTTCCATCGTGACGGTCACGGACGCTCCATCGGAACGTCCGCAACCAACACAACGGCATGACCCGGCAGCGCGCTATCGGCCGGAGATGGTCAGCGGTTTGAGGGAACTATTCCGACAACCGCTCCGAAAACACGTCGTCAGTGCAGGGCCTACGCGCAGATCGGCATAACCCGGGAATCGGAATAATCGATGAAATTCCGACCTCGGAATTTCATAGACTTGCTGTTCTTCAATTGGGTGCAGTCCCGCTTCGTTGTTGTCGAGCTCAAGATTGGCCGGTTCGAACCCGAGTACGTGGGGAAGCTTGGCTTCTACGTGTCCTGGGTTGACGACAACCTGCGCGACCACGACCAGCATGCTCCGACCATCGGGCTTTTGCTGTGTGCGGGCCGCAATGACAACGTCGTGCGTTACTCCCTGGCCGGGACCACCGCGCCCTTGGCGGTGGCCGACTACACGTATGACACTCTGCCCGCGCCGGTCCGCGAGCTTGTTCCGACCGACGATGAACTCGCGTCTGCCGTGGGCGAGACCCTGACCGACTTGAAGGAAAGTCGTTCATCACGAGGTGACGCCGAGGCCACCTAAAAACACGGTGCAGACTGCGACGGAATGTTGGTGACCTCGCGGGGCCCGGCCGAGGGGGACCTGAGGTCGGGTCGCTTTATACTTCCTGTCCTTGACTCTGAGTCGGTGCCAGCGCGTTGAGAGGAAAGGCGTCGGGCATGCACAGGCGTGGCGGACGTGAGGTCGGCTCTCGATGCGCTGCAACACTTCGAACGCTCATATGTCCAGTGACCGGATGCGACGCGGCGGGCGTTCGTGTGCCCCGATCGAAGGTGGACGCTATTTGCCGCGAGCACCGGCGGCCCTCAGTGGTTGCCGCTCCGTCGCCTCTCGACAAGTAGACGCTCGCAGCGACGATTCAATGTGGCACCCGTGGGTATGTCCGGCACCGTCGACTCGTTCAACGGAGTCGGAGGTAAGGTTCCGGGTCCGCGCCGGGAGAGGCGACGCGCTAGGAGGATACGAGGTACGAGGACAGTCGGCGAGCGGCGAACTGGGAGAAGTAGTCGACTTTCGCGTCGTCGACTAGTCCGGGCAGGAAAACCTTCCATGCGGTGGTCATACGCTCAGGCAGTTCCCTCAGTCCGGACTTCCGCAGCTGATGGGCACACGATTTCACGAAAAGTCATGCTGAACTGCGGTAATGCCGAATATGCGCGTTGAAGGCGTGTTACTACAAGGCATCGCTCGCCGGGCGGCGGCGGCTCGGCTCAGGCGTCGGTGGGGGCGAAGTCGAAGAACCGGGGCGGTTCGGGCAACTCGAGCGCGGCAAGGATCTTTCGTTGGCCGGCGGTGACAGCCGAGCGTTGGGCGACGTGGCCGTGGTCGGTGGCCAGGGTGATCAGGTGCAGGCGGTCGAGTTCATGGCGAAGGGTGCGCCAGGTGTCACCGGTGGCGGTCTCGGCAACCCGGATCAGCAGCAGCGCGAGCCAGCACAACTGGACGTGGGCGCGGATACGGTCCTCGCGGTGGTGAAACACCGGCCGCAGCCCCAGCGAGCCCTTCATGTCGCGCCAGCCGCGTTCGACCGCGAGCAGCTGCTTGTAGGCGGCGGCCAGATCCTCCGGAGTCAGCGTGGTGTCGGAGGTGCGGAGCAACCACTTGCCGTCCAGACCGGCCTCGGTCTTGATCGCGGCGGCATCGACGCGCAGCAGCCCGGCCTGGGTGCGCCGCAGATACCGGCGCAGCCCCGGCTTGGATTTCAGCGAGCCGACCAGCTCGTCGCGGCGCCGCGACGTCCAGGTGTCGGAGCCCTCGATCAACTCCCGCAGATGCGCGACGAGGTTCTCGCGCACCTGGGCGTCGCGCTGCGCCTGGTCCGGGTTGTGGCAGACCACGAACCGCTGAGCCCGCGCTCCGCCCTCGCCGTCCCCGTCGCCGCCGGGAGCGACGTGCACCTCCTTGACGCGCAGGTTGCCGGCGACGCTGCGGTAGCGACCGGGCCTCGCGAGCGCGGCGGCGGCCTCGGCATTGGTGTGGCGTAGCTTCTCGGCGTGGATGTAGTGACCGCCGCCTTTGGTGAGATAGGCCCGGTTGGCGGCGGAGGCGAAGCCGCGGTCGGCCACCCAGACCAGTCGGCGCAGGTTCCACCCGTCCAGATCATCCTTGACGGTGCGGATGATCGCGGTGTCGGCGGTGTTGCCGGGAAAGGTCCAAGAGCGCACCGGGATCCCGTCGCGGGTGACGGCCATCGCGATCACCACCTGCGGCAGGTCGGTGCGGAAGTCCTTGGAGTGACCGAACTCCCGCGCCCCGAACTCGGCCGGGCCGGTGTTGTCGTCGTTGGCAGGTGAGCCGGCCAGCTCCGGCACCCGGTCCGGGCCCTCGGTCTCGAAGTAGGTGCTCGTCGTATCCACGAAGACGATGTCGAGATCCAGGTTCAACAGGTGCGCAACAGAATTGAACACATCGGCCGCGATCTCCTCGAGTGCGTCGAGGAGAAAGTCCATGCCCCGGTAGGCCTGATCATCCGACAACCCTGTCATGTGCTCGATGGCGACGCGTTCGGTCACCCAGCCGGTCGCCGCCAGCTTCGAGCCCGGTTCGAGCGCGCGCTGGGCGACGAGGGTGAAGATCACCCGCTCCACCGCATCGGCGTCGAGTCGCCGACCGGCGGCGGCGCGGCGGATCGCCGACGAGATCCCAAGCCGTTCCCACAGCCGGTCCAGCGTCCAAGCGCCGCCGAGGCGGCGGGCGTCGAGGATCTCCACGTCCCCGCCCCCTGCCGCCGCCGCGGCCTGCTCGGGGGCGAGGAACCGCGAGATCGACGCCACCAACCGGGCCAGGGCCTCGCGGTCCACCGTCTCGGCGCGGCCGAAGTTGTGGATCACCTTCGCGGTCGACGAGCCGGTGTCCGGGTGCCGCTCGTTGTGGGCGAGCTGCAGATAGGACACCACCGAGCCGTCCTTGTTCTTCCGCCGCGTCTCCCGCAGGTACATACCTACACAACACCAGATTACACACCGCTTTACCAGCGGACACGCCGAAAATCGTGTGCCTACAGATTTCAGCGTTCCAGCCGCCCTGCACCGCTCTGACCTGCACATTCATTCCCGGAATGGCACGAAAATGCCTACGAACTGCGGAAGTCCGGTCAGTGTGTCGGTTGCGACCGCCAGTAGGCGCGTGCCGAAGGTTATCTCCAGCAGCAGGCGACCCGCCTCGTCCGGATTTGTGTCAGCGCGGAAGTCGCCTTCTTCGACTGCCCTTGCCGCCAGTGCCTGGTAGGTCGAGGTCCATTGATCGAAGACCACGTGCCTGGTGCCCCGGAAGTCGCCCATCTCATTGAGAAGGCGGAATGCGGCCAACATCAGGTTGTCATTGTTGGACGGATCGATCATTACATACGAGATTCCGATCAACGCTTCCAGTGCTGGTGTGCGGGAGTCGAATTGTTGAGAGCATGCCGCATCGAGGCGTGCGCAGCCTTCGTCAATGACCGCCCGCGCCAACTGCTCTTTCGAGCTGAAGTGGAAGTACAGCGAACCCTTCGTCACCCCGGATTCGGAGATGATCTCTTGTAGGCCCGCGTTCACGTAACCCATACGGTTGAACACCTCAGCCGCGGCGACCAACACAATCTGCCGCGTAGCGATCGCGCGCTTCTGCAAGGCGCCCCCTTCTGCAGCCGATACTGATGTCGTATCAAAACCTACAGGTCGGTATTAGTTATGAGAACTTGGACGAATGTCCTATTTTGCTGCGCATGGAGTCCCTGGAAAAGCCGGAGTTCTGTGGCCGCCGCGGGAAGTTCCTCGGGAGGATGTCTGGGCCGCAGATTGGCGACCAAATTGACGTCCATCGACTGCGTCACACTTTCTGACTATTGGTGACCGCTGTCATACGATTACCCGGCACAAGCCCACTGTCCACGCGATGTGGGCGGGTGTATTTGACCCCGCCAGCCAAACCCCCAGTGGCTGGCGGGGTTCTCCAATTCTTGGTGTTCCGACTGCTCTGAATCGACGCCATCACTGGGAAGCCACTGTCCGCGCCGGCGGATGGGCGAACTTGCATCACTGCACCGACGTTCGTACTGAACATCCTCGACGTAGCGGAACAGTCCGCACGGGCGATGCCCGTCGCCCGAAAGGGGTGGCGGGCGATCCAGAGGGCTTTCAGTCTCGACGCGACTAGAGGAATTGATATGCCGAAGTCCGACCACCGGGTTGCCCAGCTGAACCGCTCGATTGAGTCGCGGCTGACCAAGTACGAGAGCACGAGGCGTCACCTGCCCGAGGTTGCAGCGTACGTAAGGGTGCAGAGGACGCTCATGGCAGATCACCAGCCCGAGGGCGGACGGTGGGGCGCCTTGTGCCTTGCCGACCATGACCCGACGACGCCGTGGCCCTGCGACGGCGTACAGAAGTTCGACAGTCCTACCGCCTACTTCGACTGAATGCAGGTCGGATAGACCCAGGCTCCGTCGGCAAGCCGACCGGCGATCAGGTCGGAAATGGCTGCAGGAGCCGCCTGTGTGCGGTGTCTGGCCGAGTCCATGGATTCCCTATGAGATTCCCTGTCATCGGATAAGGAATTGACCACCGGTACGGGTCCTTGTGGCACCGGTTACCGAAGGGCTGGGCTGGCCTTAGGCGTCTTCGAGCAGAACCTTGGCGAAGCTGCCAGTGACTTGGATTCTCGGCGCCCGTGGCTCTTTCGTTTCGCTGTTCGCCAACCGGTGGTGGACAGCAAGCTCGTCGGGTCCGTGCTCGGGGCTTCTCCGAACTTTCACGTCTTGGTCGAGCGGATGGCTCATACTGGGCAGAAGAGCGACTCGAAACTCGTCCCGCACACCGGGGCCGGGGTCAAGTCGCCGACAGTATGGAATCGGAGGCCAACCGGTGATTACGCTTCAGAACGCTTTCGAGCTTGCCCGCGCGGAGCAGGGCTTGGCTGTCGTTGCGACGCTGCGTACCGACGCGACCATCCAGTCAAGCGTTGTCAACACCGGCGTGCTCGCACATCCTGTCACGAGCGAGAGCGTGTTGGCGTTCGTCGCGCACGGCAAGGTCAAGCTGGCCAATCTGCGGGCCCGACCCCAGGTGACGACGACATTTCGCAGCGGATGGCAGTGGGCCACCGTCGAGGGTCGTGCCGAGCTCGCTGGCCCGGACGATCCTCAGCCATGGCTGGACTCCGAGCGGTTGCGGTTGCTGTTGCGTAAGATCTTCGTCGCGGCGGGCGGAAGCCATGACAATTGGACGGAATTCGACCGTGTGATGGCCGCCGACCGCCGCGCCGCTGTGCTCGTCCGGCCCGACCGGATTTACAGCAATCCGTCCCCAGCGAGTGCATGACCAGCAGTGCCGGGAGTACGCAACGTGAGCGGCTGAACCCGTTCTGTCGCACCAGATGATGCGATCACAAACCATTGACCGAGTGAAACGGCTCCTTCCGCAACCCTTTCTGTGCTCATGACTAGGCCAGGATCCCGTCCATGATGGTGCCCGCGCACGATCTTGTGTCGTCAGGACCACCTGGTCGACACGTGATGGTGTGGTTGCCGGGGCAAGGAATTTCGCGAAACGGGCGAGGACAGCCGCGTCAACCCTGAACGTGACGCTGCCCGCCCAGGCAGGACCTGGTCGTAGACGAGTGACTAGGGCGGCGTGCAGTGCTATGCACCTATCCTGCAACGTTTTCGCGGACTCTCGCATATCAGCAGTGGGAGGGGGAGCAATGGAGCGCAGTGGAGATCGGAACCGACCGATTACGCAGTGTTCGTCACTCTCGAACCAATCGCCGACCTAATGCGGCAGGCTCGAAATGGCATGAGTGCCAAGGGCCTAAGTGGGCGGTGATTGATCGGTTGGGCCGTGATAACCGCGGCTGGTTCCTCAACTCGCAGTGCCGAGCCTACCGTTGTGATGGTGGTCGCGGAGCCGCCTGCAGAGCGGCGGGACCGCCGATCGCCGCGGTCGATGGCGGCACGAGTAGTGGCACGTTGACGCTCACCCGACCCGCGTTGTCGGCGGCCGAACGTGTCAGCGCGTGACCGCGCGGCGGGTGGGCCTGCGATCGTCGGCGAACATGGCCTCGATCCTCGACTTGATCTCCGCGGTGCTCATGGTGCCGCTGCGCCGGGGCGTCTGCCGTCCGGTGAGGGAGGTCGAGGTGGTCGAGGTTGTCGCCATGTGTCCTGCTTTCGTCGTTGTTGATATGTGTGCCTCGCGGTCACGTCTGTGATCTGGTTCACATTGCGACCGACTATGTTGTACACCACAGGTCCGCTAGGTGCCACTCGGCCTGGTTGTCCCGGCTGCAGCCAGATACCAAGTGGGCCCGGTGGCCTCGGCTGCGGCAGAGGATGCGATAACGCGGTCCCGCTCCATCGATCGTTGCCGCCTGTCGGGCACCGCGATCGACCACTCGGGCCATCCCGATGTGGCCGAGTCGAGGTAGATACGGGACCTGGAACGACTCGAACACCAAATGGGGTGAGGTTAGCGATGGGGCTGATCGCGCGCTCAAGTCGTTTAGGCGTGAGATCCGGCGGTGTGCTCGCCTAGGAAACTGCCAGCGGGAACCGGGAATGGTGGTAGCGGCCTCACCGTGGCTTCGCCGAAAATCGTCGCCCGAGACACACTCAGTCGGACGCGCCACCAGGATTGTCGGAGGCGCACGCAATACTTGTGTCCACTCAGTCACACAGGTAACAGGAGAACAGGCATATGCGCCATCGCCCCAGGTCCGCTCTCTTCGCATTGGGTGCGGTCACCGTGCTCGGTCTGACGGGGTGCTCGGCGATCGCCGATGCCGATCCGGGCACCGGGTCGCTCGGGGGAGCGCCGGCCGCCCCGGCCCCGGTATTCGATGCGGCGCCGGCGTTGGCGAAGCTCGACACCCTCGCGGTGAAGGGACGTGCACCGAAGACCGGCTACACACGAGAACAGTTCGGCCCGTCGTGGTCCGACGACAACGGCGTCGAGGGCGGCCACAACGGGTGCGACACCCGCAACGACATCCTCCGCCGCGACCTGGTCGACCTGACCTACAAGACCAGTACCCGGGACTGTGTAGTGGCGACCGGCACCCTGCACGACACCTACACCGACACCACCATCGCGTTCGTCCGCGGCCAGGACACCTCCACCGCGGTGCAGATCGATCACGTCGTCGCCCTGTCCGATGCCTGGCAGAAGGGCGCCCAGCAGTTCAGCCCGGAGCAACGCCGCGACCTGGCCAACGACCCACGGAACCTGCAGGCCGTCGACGGGCCCACGAATTCGAAGAAGTCCGATTCCGATGCCGCGTCTTGGTTGCCGCCGAACAAGGGTTACCGGTGCACGTACGTCTCGCGGCAGATCGATGTCAAGGCCCTGTACCGGTTGTGGGTGACCCAGGCGGAGAAGGACGCGATGAGCCAGGTATTGCACTCCTGTTGAGTGCACAACGTCATCGCGCCGAGACGCGCGCGGGGGTTAAGGTAGCTCCTCTATGGTCACCCATCGGGGGTCGATCCCCGCGCGGAAGGCCTTCCACGACGGGTGGCGGAGCCGCCGGTTCGGGGTGAACTCGCGGTACTCGACGGTGCCGACCAGAGCCGGTTCGACCCAGCGGGCGTGTGCGGCAAGCTTATCGGGAACATGATTGTCGAAGGGGCTGGTGGGCCGTTCGAGTGGTCGGAGCAGCATGAGTGTTCGCCGCCGGTCGGACTCTGTGAAACCGGAGCTGACGTGCCCGATGAATATCAGGCCGACCTGGTCCGCGTGGGCACCGACGATCAGCGACCGCAGTCTTCCGTGGCTGGTTGCTTCCCACCCGCCGACGATCACCTCGGCGCTGTTGCGTAGGGGTGTTTTGACCCAGTCTGGTGAGCGGCGTCCTGGCTGGTAGGGCGAGGTCATTCTCTTGGTGACAATTCCTTCGAGGCCATGCTCGTTGGCGACCTCGAGCATCGCCTCGCTGTCGACATCGACCCAGTGTGGAGGTACGTGCAGCGCCTCGCCCCCCAAACCGAGGTTGAGGTCGGCAAGAAGTTGTCGGCGCTCGAGGTACGGCCACCGCAGGATCGGCGCCCCGTGGTGCGCCAGCAGATCGAAAATGTAAAAGGCGACCGGTACAGCGCGCTGCAGCGCGGGCTGTGGATCCTGGATGGGGGTCCGCTGTTGGAGGAGGTCGAAGCGCGGTCGGCCGCTACTGGCAGCGGGCGCGACGATCTCACCATCGACTATTACGCCTCGACCTGGGTTAATCTCGGAGAGTCCGGAGGCGATCTCCGGGTATGCGGCGGTGATGTCGTTGTTGTTGCGGCTGAACAGGTGCACCGCGGCCGGGGTGATGGTGGCGACGGCGCGTACACCGTCGAATTTCATCTCCACAGCCCAGTCGTCTCCACCCGGTGGTGAGCCGAGTGTCGCGAGCATCGGTCTTACCGGGCGGAGGGGTGGTGCGGGCTGATGAGCGGGCACAATGCTGATTCTGCCCCAGTGATCTGCGGTCTGGTGGGGCGGGGAGCGTGGCGAGGGTGCGCGGGTGGCGCCGACTCGCCCGGGGTCGTCGCCGTGGTGTCGGCACCGTTGCCGAGAAGTCGGCGAGATGTCGGCACGGGCGATTTGATCAATCGGCGTCCACCTGGCGTCGGGCCCCGGGGAGAGAAACTGTCAGCTGGACTTGGTTGTGGAGGATGGCCACACAGGGAACCGAGTTCCGTCCTTGTCGCAACGGTCGATCTGGGCGATGCCGCGCCGGGGTGGATGGGGGCGGTGCGTCTCGTTAATCGCGTGAAAGTCTGAGTCGAATGTCTTCTCGCTCGATGTTCCATCATCGAGCGTTACCAGGTACCTGGGCATACTCAGAAATATGCCACTGCGGCTCTCGGTTCGGGCACAATCGTAGGATCCGTCCGTAAAACAGTCATGACCGACTTCGATTCAGCGACAGTATTTTCCACCAGTGGGGGCCAGCGGCACGGCGGGCGGAGGAGTTGGCGACGGGGTGGGGTATTGGTGTACCCAAGCCGCGCAGGTCCACTGGCGGGTAGGGCAAATGTGAACTCTCACCGAATACACGGCGCGCCTCGCGTTAGGTTGTCGGCCCGGGTGTTAGACCAGATCTACGCTTTTGAGCGAGGTGGTCGTCTTGTTCGTGCTGGTCGGGCGTGTTCGTGCACGCTGGAGACGCTCCCGTACAACGCGGCCTCCGTTTCGGTGGTCGTCAGATCCGGAAGTAACGGGTACTCAGGGGCAAGAGACCGGCACCAGGGGCGTGGGAGACACCAGAGTGGGCAGGGACGAAGCTGCCTCAACAGGGCGTTGGCGGCGTAGCCGCAAGTCCGCCGGATCGGTGGGCGTGTCGAAGGGAAGAGGTGATCGACACTGATGTCCGTCGCTGGTACTGATGGTTTCTGGTGCAGTGTCGCTGCCGATTTCTGGTTGAGGAGGCGCAGTGTCCAATAGTGGTGTGCCGTTGTTGATGGTGGATCGGTCCGAGGCCCTCGATCGCGATGATGCGTTCGCGGTGACCGAGCTCGCCGACGGTTCAGGTTGGAAGCTGGAGGTGCACATCGCCGGGGTCACGGACGTCGTGGCCCTAGGTTCCGACGCCGATGCGACGGCATTCCTGCGCCGTGAATCGAAGTATTTGCCCCGTCGGACAGTGCCGATGCTCGGCCATGACACCGAGCAGGCGGCAACATTGACCGAGACAGCGGAGAGGTCCACGCTGCGGGTCCTTGCTGATCTGTCCGCAGACGGGGTGGTGTCCGGGGTGAGCGTCGGTCGCGGGCGGGTGCCGGCCGGTAGGTGCGTCGCGGTCGATCATGCGCAGATCACCGAGATCCTCGGCTCGGTCGACGACCCGCTACACGAGGGCGTGCGAGCCGCGAATGACGCCGCGCAGGTGCTGCTCCAGGGACGTCGCAGGTCCGGTGTCTTCGCCCTCTACGATCTCGCGCACGGCTGGGGCTCCACCGAGGAAGGGGGGATCGCGCCGATCCCACTGGACGTGCGCACGGTGGGATATGTCATCGTGCAGGAGTTGATGATCGCCGCCAACGAGGCGATCGCCATGTGGTGTGTGCGGGAGGATCTTCCGGTCCTGTTCCGCAATCACCGCAGCGCGGTGACCGCGGGCAGCACCGAGGACCTCGCGGCGGAGGTTGCGGTGGCGATGACCGATCCGGTGCTGCTGGAGAAGCTGCGTTCGCGTCTGCAATCGTCGTATGGTGCTGCCACCTACGCCCCGACGGTGCACGGCCATCACGGGCTCCGGTTGGCGGCGTACACGCACGCGACGTCGCCGCTGCGCAGGGTGTCGGACCTGATCACCCAGCGGGTGATCTTCGCCCACCTCGACTTCGCGCCGGCCCCGTACACGAGCGAGCAACTCGGCAACCTCGCCGCCGATATCAACCGGCGTATCGCCGCGGACCGGGAAGAGAAGGCAGCGCACTTCAAGGCGCGCGATCGAAAGGTGACCGCGCAGGTCGTCGCCGCCGGCGAACTCGAGGGTCTCGACTCGAAGCGGTGGGCGAAGGTGCTGGCCGTCGCGGCGGCACGTGACCCGATCGGTGACGTGGTCAGCGAGTTGCGCCGCCGCGTGCGGACCGACGACGTGACGGTGACCGCGATCGTGACGTTGCTCGATGCCGGGGAGAATTGGGCGCCGATCCGACGCGAGGTCTTCGACCGGGCGTCGCGGGCGCATCCGGAGTTCGGACCGAGTGTGGTGTCGATGTGGCTGCAGGCGCATCCCGACCTGCCCCGGCCCGAGATCGACGGCGACCACCGGGGACCCGCGCACACACCGGTGTTCGCGGCCCGGTTCCGTGTGGGTCAGGTCTGTGGGCCGTGGGCAACCGCGGGCAGTAAGAAGCGAGCCGAGCAGGACGCAGCGTGGGGCCTGACGAAGGCCGTCGCGGCAGGGGAGAGCCATCCGGAGATCGGCTCCCCGCTGCGGGACGACCCGCAGCCGGTGCCCCCGAGCACCACGCATGCAGGGGTACGGGCGCGGCCGGCATCAGCGCGCAGCGGACCCATGGATTCGGATTCGGGCCAGGCATCGAGACGGCGGGAGCGAGCGCAGAAGAACCCGATCGCCTGGGTGATCAGCCATGCCGAACACCACGGCCATCCCTCCCCGCAGTGGGCCGTGAGAATGGAGGGCGCCGCCCACGCGCCGGTGTTCACGTGCGCAGTCCGCTACCTGGACCACACAGCAACCGGCAGCGGGACAACAAAGAACCTCGCAAGAACCGCCGCGGCAGCGGACCTTGTCGATTCGCTACTTGACGAGACGTCTCCAGCCCGATCACACCGGTGAACCGAAGCTCACCCACCTGGTCAGTGTCCGTTTCGATAAAGACTTTGTGGGCGCCGCCGTGGCCACGGGCGGGGGGCGAGCTCTTGATGCTTCGGCGGCGAGCGGCCCTCCGGCCAGCGAAAGGGGAGCGCTGGTCGTTGGGCCTGGCTGCCACCGGGGCCGTCGAGCCCGCTGTGCAGCGTAGGTCGTGAGTACCCGCGGAACATTGAATTACTCCGCGCTTCGCCTTGGAGAAATCGACCGCAATGCGGTGCGTGGGCGAGCCGCATTCCAGCTCCCTGCATGCGTGGTCGGGGCGCCTGTGAACCCACATAGCCTGAGCACAGATCGGCCGGTGGTTGTGAGTTCGTCTGGTGGGCGCGGATAGGTCATGCTTATGCTCCGAGGGCAGCCGAAGAAAGGTGCAGTCCATGAGTGACGAGAGCGAGAAGAAGTCGGCGTCACCTGATGTGATGCGCGTGGGCACCCGGGTGCTGGTGCGTAGGCAGTCTGAGGCAGCGACAGGCGTGATCGTCGAGGACTACGCCGAACTGACCGACACCGCTGAACGCGGCCACGATTGGGCACCTGTCCATCGGTGGGCGGTCGCCCTTGACGACGGGCGGCTGGTCTTCGCCGACACTGAGGACCTCACTGTCGATATAGGCACAGCAGACTCCGGATAGGGGGCAGCACCGCTGACGAGGTGGTCGGGAACGGTCGCCCCGGCGAGTCGGCGCTGCTTCCCCAAGATCATCCCGAACAGCACCGAGCGGTACGTGGTGACAGTTGATGAGGTGTCGAATCCGAGCCGTGGCCCCGAACCGCGGCGACCAGGCTCGTCGCTACGTCGATTCTCGCATCAGCGACCGAGGTCAGCAGGGACGGGGGCCACGCTCGTGCGCTAGGAACGGTGTCCGTGAGAATGTGACTTATGTTGTGGTCCAACGCCATACGACTGCCGGTCGGCCGGTGGCCTGCACGCGGACGCGTTCGTCGGTGCGTTCGAGTCCCGGTATCGCCTTGAGTGTGCGATTGAGATTGCCTTGATCGGGTCGGCTGCCGGTGAGGGCGGTGGTGACCGTGACGGCGTGGGTGGCGGGGAATTCTGCGCCGAGGAGGGCCCGGGTGAATGTTGTGTCCCGCCAGAGGAGGCTGGTGGCGAGGATGTGGCGTGCGGCCGTGACGATGCGGTCGTGGTCGAAGGCGAGGTTGTCGTGTTCGTCGAAGCCGCGCCACTGCGTCGCGGCGGCGGGGTCGGTGGTGATGTTGTCGGCGGTGATGACGGCCCACATGGCGATGGACAGGGTCGGCCCTCGTGGGTCGCGGCTGGGTTCGTCGAACACCTCGAGTTGTCCCACGGCCAGGATCGCGTCGTCCGGGATACCGAGCTTGGTGGTGACGGCGCGGCGGGCGGCCATTTCGAGGCGTTCACCGGCGCCGAGAAGGACACCGGGCAGGGCCGTCTGCCCGGTGTACGGCTCCCAGCGGCGGGGCGCGACGCCGTAGCGCAGCGAGCCGGGTTCGGGGTTGCCGAACCGGAGAGCGACCACGTCGACGGAGACCGATGACTGTTCCACACCTGTGATCATGCGACAGCAGGTTCTCGGATGTGACGAGCGGCCCGGCTGGGACCGTCGGAGGTGAGCACTACCGGTGCGCCGACCAGCGATCCGAGGTGGGCTGCGACGTCCGCCGGGTGTGTCGGCAATTCGACTGTGTCGGGCGTGAGTGCGGACAGGACGTCGGTGAGGTGTTGTTGATGCGTGAGGTCCTTCCACGGCCCGAGGGGCAGATGGTTGGCGCCGCCGGGGTACCGGCGTGCGCTACGTATGGGGATGCCGGCCGCTGCGGCACGGGTGACGGCGTCGAGGTGGGTGACGGCCAGACTGTCCACACTGCCGCATAGGTTTGCGGCGTACCGCAGCAGTACCTCGTCGAGGTCCCCGATCCGGAAGGTGCCCTGGTAGCTGCCGGTGTCGTTGTGCGACTCGGGAAGGACCGCGCCGAGTGCCGGGTTCTCGGTGGGCATCGGCCCTGCACCGTGCCGGGTGGTGTAGGTGCGGGTGACGCCGAGGACGTGGCTGTCGCGGCCGTGCTCGGCTGAGAGGGCGCGCGCGTTGCTCGGTTCCACGGTGGACCAGGTGGTGTGTGGGTGGAACCCGCGCCACTCGTCGAGCAGCACTCCTTGTGCGCCCTCGAAAACCAAGCGCCCCCGGTTCGCGAGGGCCGCGAGATCACCGTCGTCGGAGGTCCGGACGGCGGCCGCGAATTCGGAGTACATCGTGACTGTGTCGTCGAGGTCGGGCCACCGGTGCGCGCTGGGGGAGACCAGGTCCCGGTAGTGGTCGGCCATCGCGGCGAGTTTGGCGCGCAGAACTGATGGGCGGTGGCAGTCCCCGACGGTGGGTGCGTCGGGGTGATCGAGGGCGTAGGCGGCGGTCTCGCCGATGCCCTTGCCGCAGGAGCCGTGCCTGCCGTTACCGCGGGCGTCCTCGCGGGCGCGGTTGGCGGCCACGTGGATCGGGGTGGTCACTAGCGCGTGGGCGTCGATGTGCAGTAACTGGAGTGGATTCGGCACCCCCAGCGCGGCCAGGGCGCGGGCCTCGGCGGCGAGGGCGATCGGTTCGACGAGCACATGCTTCGACAGCACCGACGGGACGCCGGAGAAGGTACCGGACCCGAACTGGGAAAAGGTGTGGTGGCGACCGCCGGCGACGACGTTGTGCGCGGCCTGTGCGCCGCCGTTGAACCGAACGACGGCTGCGACATTGAGGCCGGCGTCCGGTGCGCAGAGCCAGTCGACGGTGGCGCCCTTGCCGGCGTCGCCGAAGCCCAGGTCGACGACGATGATGTCGCGGTCACCGAACACCGTATTCATGGGATCTCCTGTCGTAGAGAGGGAGTCGGGAGTCGGGAGGCGGGGCCCGAAGCGGGATCGAATGCCCTGCCTCCCGAACGGGTGTCAGGTGAAGGACACGTCGTCGCTGCCGGCCGAATCGATCGGCAGCGGACTCACCGCGACGGGGGCCCGCGCCGCACCGAGGACGGCGAGCGCGTGACCGACGGTGTCCGCTTCAGCGGCGGATCCGACGTCACGCAGGTCCGCCAATCCCTCACCGAGGTCGATGCGGTCCTCGCCCATGCCGACCGTCAGCGCAAGCAGCTCGCACACCGCACCCGGGTCGTCCAGCTTGAGGAACCGTTCCCCGAACAAGCGCTGCCAGTGCTCGGCGATCTCGGGATCGTGGTAGTACGCAGACTGATTCGGCAGTACGAAGTAGACGTTCCACCGCCGTTCGAGTTCCCGGTACACCGACTCGACGGTGACATCGCGGTCGAGGTCGTCACCGATCACCGCGCGCACGTGCCGGGCCGACAGTCGGGCCTTGTTCAGTTCATCGCCGATGATGAACAGATAACCCTTGTGACCGCGTTTGTCCCACGCGTCCGTGGCGGTGTGACGCGCCATGAAATATGCGGCCAGCTCGTAGCTTTCAGACTTCTGCCCGCCGCCGCCACCTTCGAGGAAGATGGTGCGCAGTTGCTCGTCCATAGCGTTGCCGGACTCGAATTGACCGACCTGCAGGGGCACTCGGTCGGAGTCAGCGTCCCCGATGCCGCCGAACAGGATCTGCGGGTCGTCGCCATACCCCTTGCGCTGCAGCAGACCGTGCAGCTTGCCGAGCTTGTCCTGCATGATCCGCGGCACCGCGCCCATCGAACCGGTGACGTCGAACAGCACGGCGATCGGTAGCGACTCGGGATGCCCGGCCGAATCCCGGCATTCCCGCACGATCACACCCAGCGGGTCCAGGGTCGGATCGGCCTTCCACTGATCCATCGGTTGTGCGTACAGGGCGCTGGTGTAGCCGAAGTCGTCGACGCCGCGGGCGGCGCGGAACGTCTTGGCCGCGGTATACGTGTCGTCATCCCACTTGCCGTATCCCATGGTGGATCACTGTCCTTTCGTGGTGGGCATGGTGAACGGGCGGAAGCGTCGCCGCCCGTAGAGCGTGTCGAGCAGGTCGTCGAACTCGTCGAGCAGATCGACGGCGTCAGGTCGCAGACCAGGTTGTGGTTGCAGGCAGCCGCGGGCGAACGCGCGCAGGCGGTCCGGGGCCCTGTCGGCGAGCATGGTCAGCATCAACCGATGGGCCATGAACACATCCCAGCCCGGAGTTGCGGGGGAGTCGGTGGAACATTCCGGTGGATAGTGGTCCCGCCGTGTGGGGATCGTCGCCAGAGGAACGGTGCCTGGGCGGGTGGCGAACGACCATCCGGCCAGTACCACCCCGTGCCGCTCAGGGTGAATGAGCACGTTGTCCGCGGTCACCGCGGTGTGCACCCACCCGGCGCGATGGGCGGCGGCCAGGGCCCGCAGCAGCCGCCGGTGCATCCATACCCAATCCCGTGAATCGAGCCCATCCGGGTAGCCGGCCTGGACCTCGGCGAGGGTGACGAATCCAATGGTCAGCGGGTCCAGCACGTTTACCTGCCGCCGGGTGCCGGTCACAGGGTCGGCGTGGGTGAGGTGGTCGATCAGTTGCGGGAAGTACGCGCGCAACCAGTCGTTCCCGTACTCGGCGGACGCCGCGATCTCGGTGAGCGCGGCCCGTTCCGCGTCGATCAGAGCGTTCGAGGCGACGCTGCGGGGAACCTTGATCACCACGCCCGCGCCGCCGCTGTCGGTGGCATGGTGCAGGTCGGCGATCGAACCGCGGGCGTGCCGGGTCCCGAGTCGGTAGGAGCCGCTTCTGCCGTCCAAGACGATGGCCGTGGCCGCGTCCGTGGTGGTCGTGTCGTGCTGCCAGCGGCGGTACAGGTCGGACGCATGTGTGAATGCCGTTGCGGCGCGGGCGGTGTACGCCGGATCAACCCGATCCGGGTGAATCAGAACCGACAGGCGGTGGAACCGCCGACGGGCTGCGCGCTGAGCTGCCGGGTCGTGGGTGATTGGGCCGAACAGGTCGCTCGGCACGATTGCCGCGCCGACGACGTCGAGTGCCTCCGTCACCGTCTCCATTGTTTTAGTCTATATGACTAAAACCAGGAAGTGCAATCCCCCCGCTGGAATCGGTCACAAGCAATGTCGATCGATGGCCACCTATGTCGGCGGAACCCACGAGTGCATCGCCGCGATCCCCACACACTCAGACCTGGAGTCGTTCCCGGTTGGTGTGTAACGACCCGGTCACTTGGGGACCGCGACACCATCAATCCGACACCGCAGGTCATTGCTGGTGCATCGACGACCGGTCGTAGGTCGGTGTGAAAAACGGTGGGCGGCCTTCGCGACTGCACCGAGGATGGCAGTATCGAGTGATCGAGATCGGAACCTCGATGTGAGGGTCCGGATCGAGATTGAGGGAGTATCGGCATGGCGCAGGGCATTGTGAAGTGGTTCAACGGTGAGAAGGGCTTCGGTTTCATCGCACCCGACGACGGAACTCCGGACGTCTTCGTGCATTACTCGGAAATCTCGGGCAGCGGTTTCAAGTCGCTCGATGAGAACCAGCGTGTGGAGTTCGAGGTCGGCCAGGGGCAGAAGGGCCCGCAGGCCACGAACGTACGCTCTGTCTGACCAGTGGCACGTGGGGACCGCATCCGGTGGGTGCGGTCCCCATTTCTTATCGCCGGATTGGTCCCCGCGGGTAGTGCCTCAACAAGGGGGTCCGCGACCCGCCCCTGCGTGGGCAGACTGAGTGTTTGGGTCAGGATCACCTGGGGCGACGGACATCGGTGGGGAGTCGAGCCATCGGTAGTGCTGCCACGCCGATGAGAGCTGAAGAGGGGCAGTGCCCGGCCCGACGGTTCGTTCGTCGGCGGTCATGGTGTCGTCAGTACGGACTATGGGCGCCGTGTCCGGCATCGGTCAGTGGATTGGTTGCGGCTCGGCCCGCGATGCTACGTATGAGAGGATGTCGCCGAGGATTCCGAGAGCCTGTTTGGCTTCCTCGATCGACGGTCATCGGTGATGTCACGCGGAGGACGTTGCCGGACAATCCGCCCTTGCCGATGAGCAATCCTCGTTCGCGGCATTGCATGAGAATGGTTCCCGCGTTGGCAGGTTCCGGCGAGTCAGCGACCGCGTTCGCCATCATTGCACCGCCGGCCGGTGCGCCGGTCGGCTCTCGACGTCGACGCGGGATTGGCCGGGCAATTCTGCGGTTTCGATTACGCCAAGTCGATGGCACGCTCCTTGGGTGATTGGTTGTGGAAATCCTGGAACTCGGCTGGGAGTTCAGCAACGAGCCGGTCGATCAATGATGCGATTGCGCTGGTGTCGTCGGAAGCATTGTTAGGGGGATGCTCGAGTGCCTTCATCACGCCGACAGGACTCTGAACGAAGATTCTTAGCAGGTCGGGTAAGACTGCCGGCAGAGGATCGTTACCGCGCAGTCGCAGTGTGTCCATCTCGATTCGCAACAGCTGCCTCGCCTTCTTGACGACCATCTCTTGTTGGTGCAGCGCGTCGGCCAATACTTGATCGTTCAGCTCTCGTAGGTCATTGCGTAGACGGTGCATATCGGTCATCGCTGCTTGCCCGCACAGACTGTTGGCTGCCCCAAGCAGGCCAAATTCCCGCTGAATGGTTGGGGTGTGTGAGTTCGATTTCCCACTGCCGTTCGTCAACAAGTTCTGCCAGCAACATAAGTCTGCTGTTGCGTAGTGCCTCCGCCGCGAAGGCATAGACCGCGCCTGCCAGGCCTTTGACGGTTTCGGACCGTGTGGGTATTGACCGGACCTGCAGGGTCAGTGCCATTCTGTCTGTCTTGAGCTCTTGGTCTTGTTGCTGGTGCAGCGGGGTGATGTTGTCCGGAACGGATCCAGCTTCGATGGGAGAGTGGCCAAGTGCAACGTGGGCGAGTTCGTGGCATAGCAGAAACCGGTATGTGTAGAGAGCAAGGCTGAGCGCCGATTTGTCCTGGGTTCGACTTATTGTGAACGCGGGCCGGTGCGGCATCTCGGTGGGTGTCGAGAGCCAATCCAGGGTCGTCGCGAGCGAGGAGCGCCCGGCGTGCCAGTTCGAGGCGGGAGTACCGCCCTGGTTGCAGGTTAGAAAGTAGGATGACGCCGCACGAAGGTACTGGGAGAGAAAGGGATACAGTCCTCCACCCATGAGTATTGTCCGATGGCCGAACAGTATCTCGGTTCGCGCGTCTAGATCCGCCGCTGACGAGGTTCTTTCGATTCGGAGGTTAGGGGAGCGGAGTCTCGATTTTATATCCGTCGACGAAAAATCAACCTGCTCAACGATATCAGCGACCATTGTGTCCAGGTCGGGGTCCGGGATCTGGTCGAGGTAGGGGCGATCAACACGAGACACCGTCAGCACTCACTCACCGCGTTGATGGAGAGAATGTCCTTGTTCGCGATGCGGGCGGCTTCGGCGGATGACAGCTCAATATCGATATATCCCTCAGCTGAGGCAATAAGCTTCCCGCAAACGTGAGGGCTACCAGTCCTTTCCACGTCGATGATCGCTTGAGCTGGACGAGGCCCGTACCATGTCACGCTGTTTGCGGCGATAATGCAGACGAGTGAAGTCAGCGTCGTCCACCTCGCCCACCGCAGGTCGGAAACCGCTTGGCATGCGAGCTCATACCTGTATCCGGGCAGGCCGCCGGTCGATAACAGCTCTCCCCGAGACACCGCACGCGGTGTGCCATATGCCGCTCGGAGCGACGCGAGAGCCCCGATGACGGCGATACAGACTCCCATCAGCAGCAGGACGCCGGTTGCCACCGCGTAGCGAAATTCGAGGCCGCTGATCGCGGCTTCGCCCTTCACCGCGGAGAACACGGTTACGAGACCCAGCAGTGCGGCGAGACCAGTCCGCCAGTTCTCCGCAATCTTGCGTGTATCCGCGAGCTGCGTGCCGAGCAAGGCTTGCCAGTCGGCTTCTTCCGCTAGGGATGCTGGGGTGGGAAAGCCTTCGGGCTCGCCTAGTCGTACAGGCATGTCAGGGCCACTGGACTCGGACGCGGAATCTGGCACCACAGCCGACCTTCTCAGGTGGGCGATTGGTGTGGGCGGCCGTACAAGAACAGATGAGGTCGAAGGTGTGGTCACCTTCCGAGAGATCACCACGCCTCTTCAAGTCGGCGAGGTGACGTCGTCTCTTTCTGGCGTTCATCCTGCCAGCCCCGAGGATCCCGACGAGTACTTTGCGGTCGCTGATCGCGTGATCGCAGCGCGGACAGGTACCGCCAAAATCGATGGCAAATGGCTGGTCCTCGGATGGGTAGAGTCGAGGCTAAACGGTTCCTTTCGCCGCTCTGGTGTCGTCCTCCCGGACTTCTTCGGAGTATGGACGTATCGCACACGACCTCCGTGGTGTCCCGCGGGAACAGGGTCGAGACCCGTTGGTTTCTTAGTTCGATCTTCCACCCGCATTAGGCATATGTCACCGCTGGTTCGCTCGTCTAACCACCCGACTGCTTCGGCAACGTCACGTACTTCGTCGGTCCGTGGAGCTGGCGCGGACTGGGTGGGGCGGCGTCCTCCATCCCCTGCGTGATGTCCACGCCGGATCGCAGCACACCGTGTGAGTGGTCGGAGGAATATGGCGTCCGGGAAGCCCGGGGACCGAGAGCTTGGCGCGGCAGCGCGGAGTCGATCGCCTTGCTCAGTTTTCGCTGCTCGAGTCCGAGCCGGGTATTGGTATCGAGCAACTGCATTGGAGTGAGCAGCGGCAGAGGATGTGGATCGGTCGTGGGTGTCCTTGTCCTGGCGAGGGGCTCGTGGTTCCTCTTGGCATGCTGGTCAGTTTCTCGGTGGCGTCAGGGGTGCTGGTTGGGTGGGTCGCGGTCGATCGAGGGGGCGACGATTTCGGTGAAGTGGCGCATGGTTTCTCGTTCGAAACGCACGTATCGGTGCCGTCCGTCGATGACTACTGTCACCAATCCTGCCTCGGTGAGCATTTTCACGTGGTACGAGACTGTGGATGCGCCGACGTCTGCGTGGTCTAGCAGGTGCGCACACGAGATTTCCCGCGCTTGGGCGATGATTGTCAGCAGGTGTAGCCGCACCGGATCAGCGAGGATGCGCGCGATGCGGGCGACCTTATCGGGGAAATGGGGCTCGGATTTCACTGGTCGTTCTCTGTCTGCTCAGTGGTTCGGTGGCGTGGTGATGTCGCGGTCTGCACGAATAAGGAGAGCCATTGCGGCTGCCCCGATGCCGGGTCCCAGCGCAAGAGCCAGCAGTGCTGCAGACCAGGACAGGTGCTCGACCAGGACCGGGACCAGCCACAGGGTGAGGGTGGTCGTGAGGTAGCCGAGTGCGAGTTGGATGGACACCGCTCCGCCGACGTAGACCGGATCGGCGTGTTCGGTCACCAGCGCCGAGAATTGTGCCGAGTCGGCGATGACCCAGAATCCCCAGAACACGCAGACGGTGAGCACGATCGGTAGTGGCGCCGTGTCGAGGATGCTCAGCCCGATCGCAGCGGTTCCCGAGCAGATCAGGCAGATCAGGGCCGATTGTGCCCGACCGTACCGGTCGCTGAGGCGGCCTCCGACGAAGCACCCGATTGCGCCGGCACCGATGCAGGTAAATGAGAGCGCGGACGCGGTCGTATCGGGGTGGGGGCGGGTGGCGATGGCAGGAAGGCCGGCGAGGAATGCGCCGACCCAGGCCCACATGGCGTAGAGCTCCCACATGTGCCCCATGTAGCCGATGTTGGCCAGCGCGACGTGTTTGTTCCGGAGACTGGTGATTGCGGCGGTGAGGCTGAACGGCCGTCGGGGAAACGGGTACGGGCCGGAGCCTCGCAGCAGCAGGATCAGGGCGCCACCGGACGCCGTCATGATGGTGGTGGCGGTGATGACGTGCTGCCACCGCACATCTCCGAACGAGTTGACCAGGTGCGGCAGCGCCGACCCGAGTGTGAGCGCACCGATCATGACTCCGAGTGCGGTGCCGCGCCCGGTTCGGAACCAGGTGGATACCTCTTTCAGCGCCGGCGGATATACCGCGGCGAGAAAGATGCCGGTGAGTAGCCGCAGCGGTAGGGCCGCGGCGAGACCGTCGGCGAGAAGTAGGCCGAGGTTGGCCAGGGCAGCGCCGACGGCGCCGCCGAAGATCAGGATCCGGCCGGGTACGGCGTCGGCCAGGCCGGTGGCGGCGGCGGTGACCGCGCCGATGACGAAGCCGAACTGGACGGCGATGGTCAGCAATGACGATCCTGCGGTGGACAAGTTCCAGACCGCCACCAGTTGTGGGACCACGAACGACGCCGAGAACCACACGCTCATCGACAGGAACGTGCTGATGGCGATCAGGGTGAGCGCGGTTGAGGGGCGTTGCGCTGGCGCAGCGGCCGGTGTGCGCTCAGGCGCTGGCTGGATCTCGGCGTCGTACGGGCTCACTGCCGGTCGCCTCCCGGGATCTTGGCACGGCGGGTCAGCCACCGGACACCGCCGAGAGCGTCGATCGCGCGGTCCACGGAATCGAAGAGCGCGACCCGGGCTGCAGCGGCGACCGGACGTAGCTGCCGGATCAGTTCGTCCTGGTTCTGGTCGAATCCACTGCGCAGGACCAGCGTGAGCGGGATACCACCGCGCGCGGCGTTGACGAGGTCTTCGGTCAGCGACCGCACCAGCTTGTTTCCGGGATCGATGGCCTGCATATCGAACACGGTGCCGAGATCGAGAAACGCGCAGATCGCGTCGATCGAGTCGTCGGCGGCGACGGCGGACATGATGGAGCCGGTGAAGCTCCCGGTCTCGTCGAACAGGGACCAGATCGGAATGTCGATCGGATTCGACAAGCTGGTTCCGGGGGCCTCGAACGGCGTCAGTCGTTCGCGAGTGGATTCGGCGAACGGTGCCATCCGCAGGTTCCACCGGTCGGCACGGTCGGAGCCGACCACGGCGACACCACCGCCGCTGCCGACCAGGGCAAGGTTGTCCCCGTCGAGCGCGGGGACGAATTGTAGCGCCGTGAGGACGTCGAGCAGCTGGTCAAGGTCGTCGACCAGTAGCACTCCCGCCTGGCGTGCGGCGTCCTCGAGAAGCTGTGGGTCGCTGGCGAGGGCGCCAGTGTGCGACGCGGCGGCGGCGCCGCCCGCCGCGGTGCGGCCGCCCTTGAGCAGCACCACGGGTTTGGTCATCCTGTGAGCGAGTCGGAAGAACTCGCCGGCCCACCGATCGTCCTCGAGGTAAAAGGCGGCGGCGTGTGTTCGGGGATCGGCTTCGCAGAAGGCCAGGAGCTCGGCGGGACTGACATCGTCACAGTTACCCACTGAACTGACGAAGCTGAACTGAAGACCGAGCTCGGTCCCGCGCCGCAGGATATCGCCGGCGTAGGTGCCGGACTGCGACACCACCGCGAGGTGTCCCTCGGTCGTGCTGGACGCGTCGGTGCCAATCATGGTCATCCGCTCGTACGGTGTGTAGTGGCCGATGCAGTTGGGCCCGAGAACCCGTAGGTCGCTTGTGTTGAGGATGTCGTTGAACCGCGGGGTGTCGGCGGTGAGGATGTGTGCGGTGCGGGTGCCGCGTTCGGCGAGTGCCCGCAGCGTGTCGGGCACCGCCGCGGCCGGCAATGCGAGGACCGCGCGGTCGATGTTCTGGGGGAGTGTTTCGATATCCGGGACGGTCGGGACACCGTAGATGCTGGTGTTCTTGCTGCTGATCGGGAGGATTTGGCCGGTGTAGCCGAAGTCGACGAGGCTGCGCACCGCGCGGAAACCCATTTTCCGTTCGTCGGCCGAGGCACCGACGATCGCCACCGATTGTGGGTATATGGCCGGCCGCAGGGTCTCATAGCTGGTAGCCGGATCGGGGACCGAATGTGTATGGCATTCGGTGACATCAAGTGCGGTCGCCCGGGCGTCGACGGCGACGATGCGCTCGGAGGTGATGACGACCGGGTTGAAGTCGACCTCGGTGACGTCCTCGTTGAGCAGCAGCCCGGATGGCCCGCCGACGGCGACGAGCATCTCGATGACCTCGTCGAGGCGCTGTGGGAAGCGTTTCTCGATGACCCGCCCGAGTCGGGTGCTCGATACCATCCGCCGGGCCTCGGCGGTATCGATAGGGGCCAGCGCGAACACGACGTCGTCGAGGGTTTCGATGTCGACCCCGCCGTGGCCGAACATTACGACCGGACCGAAGCCGGGTGCTTCGAGTCCCCCGACCACCGCTTCGAGGCCGGAGTCGACCATCGCCTCGACGGTGACACCGCGAACGATCGACCCCTGGGAGCGCTGCGACTCGAGGAGTTCGTCGGTGCGGCAGCGGGTGTTGTCCGGTGCCACCCCGAGCAGGACGCCGCCTGCCTTGCTCTTGTGGACGACGTTGTCGGCGACCAGTTTCACGGCGACGGGACGGCCGATTGTTTCTGCGATCCGGCCGGCGTCGACGCCGTTGGTAGCGAAGGTGACCGCATTGGCGGCGACACCGTAGCGGATGGCAAGGTCGCGGATGATGTCTTCGCGGAGTCGTTGGGTCATCGGTCTGCTCCCGCCTTGTCGAGCTTGTCCTGCAGATCGGTGGGTGCATTCGGGTACTGCGGAGGCCGCTTCTGTAGGAAGGACTGCACACCTTCGTCTCCGTCGGGCAGGTCGCGGACCACTGCGGCGAGCAGCGGCTCGAGCGCGGTGCCGGCGTCGAGTCCGTCGTGCAGGGTCACCCGCAGTCCGGTCTTGATCGCCCGCACCACGGCGGGTGAGACTTCTGCGATCTGGTGTGCGAGCGTGAGTGCGCGGTCGAGGGTGTCCGCCGGGTCGCACACTTCGCTGACGAATCCGGATTCGCGGGCGGCGTCGGCGGCGACTGGTGCGGCGGTGGCCAGCATTTTGAAGGCGACCGGGTAGGTCACGATGTCGAGCAGGCGGCTCAACTGCCCGCCGACGGGGACTAGGCCGATGCGGGCGCCGACAGCGCAGAATTTCGCGTTGTGGCCGGCGATCCGGATGTCGCAGTTGAGTGCCAGGATGAATCCGGCGGCGTAGGCTGCGCCGTTCACGGCAGCGATGACCGGGGTGCCGAGGTCGGCGGGCAGTGTGAAGGCGGCGTTGGCCTCGGGGTCACCTGCTGTCTCCGGGTTGTGCAGGACTTCCTGCAGATCGTGTCCGGAGGAGAAGGTGTTGGTGTCACCGGTGATCACGATGGCCCGGACGGACGTGTCCTGGTCGGCCTCGAGCAGTAACTTGCGCAGACAAGGGGCCATGTCGCCGCTGAAGGCGTTGCGCTTGGCGGGGTTTGCGATGGTGAGAATCCGGACTGGACCGTCGTCGGTCCTGTTGATGGTGGCAGTCATGGAAATCGGCACTCCTGAAGGTCAGTGGGCGGCGGGAACATTGGCGGCGGCGTCGATGTCGGTGCCGGGCGTGGCGCCCTTGGGGGGTACAGGTGCGGTGGTGCTGATCTGCCGGGTACGGCGCAGTGTCGAGGTGATGCCGCTCCAGATGAGCGTGACGACGAGGTTCAGGATCAGCGCGGAGATGGCGATGTACATCGGCGAGGACAGGAAGAACGGGGCCGCTGTCGAGCCGCCGAAGTGGCTGGCTTTGGGTGATGAGACGTTGTAGGCGGCGATCGTGCCGTAGGCGATACCGACTGCCCACCCTGCCAGCAGTGCCCGCTTGTCGGCGAAGCGTTCGGTGAACAGGCCGAGCAGGACCGTGGGGATGGTCTGCAGAATCCAGATACCGCCGAGCAACTGGAAATTGAGGGCGAACTGGCTGTCGAGGGTCAGGACGAATACCAGTGCCCCGAGCTTGACCAGTACGGACACCACTTTGGAGATCTCGGTTTCCCGGCGGCTGGTGGTCTCGGAGCGGGAGAACTGGCGGATGATGTTCCGGCTGACCAGGTTCCCGGCGCCGATGGCCATGATTGCCGCCGGGACAAGGGCGCTCATCGCGATCGCGGCGTATGCGACGCCGACGAACCATGAGGGGAACATCTCTTGCAGCAACTGTGGCACGGCGAACTGCGGATTGCCGTTGAGGGGTTTGATTCCGGCTGCCAGGGCCATGATGCCGAGCAACGCCACGAAGCCGAGGAGCACTGTGTAGATCGGGAGGACGGACATGTTTCGCCGTACCGTGCGGGCGCCGCGGGCGGCGAAGACGCCGGTGATGGCATGCGGGTACAGGAAGAACGCCATGCCGGAGCCGAGCGCGAGGGTCATGTAGACGCTGGCGTTGACGCTGATCGTCGCGGCCTCCGGGTCGGGGGAGTTGGTGCGTTCGGCGATTGCGGCGCCGGCGTCGGCGAAGATCTGCCCGAAGCCGCCGAGTTTGATCGGGATGACGATGACGGCGACGATGACCACGATGTAGGTCAGCCCGTCTTTGAGGAACGCGATCAGTGCCGGCGCGCGGATACCCGAGGAGTAGGTATATGCCGCGAGGACACCGAACGCGATGAACAGTGGGAGGTCGCGGACGATCCAGCTGGCGGTTGGGCCCGCCTGGATACCCATGGATGCGAAGACGACCTCGAGGCCGACGAGCTGCAGTGCGAGGTAGGGCAGGGTGGCCAGCAGTCCGGTGAGGGTGATCGCCAGGCCGAGGGCTGGTGATTTGAAGCGGTCGTTGACGAAGTCGGTCAGCGTCACATAGCCCTTCTCGTGGGCCAGCCGAACTAGACGGGGCAGGAATAGGAAGCCCAGCGAGTAGAGGACTACCGCGTTGGGCACCGCGTAGAAGCCGAAGGCGCCGATGCTGAAGATCGCTGCGGGTACAGCGATCAAGGTGTAGGCGGAGTACAGGTCGCCGCCGAGAAGGAACCAGGTGATGAATCCGCCGAAGCCGCGGCCGCCGAGGGCCCACTCGTCGAGTTGGTGTTCGTTCTTGGCTCGGCGCCATCGGCTGGCGACGAAGCCCATTCCGGTAACCAGTACGAACAGGACCATGAACACACCGAAGGTGACGCCGTTGAAGGTCATTGTGCGTCCCCGATTTCAGGTTCGTTGCGGAAGGCGATGTAGTAGGTGGCGCCGCATCCGCAGGCGGCGGCGATCGCCATGGTCATCTGGAACCAGTAGAAGAACGGCAATCCGCCGAGGGTTGGTTCGGTGTGTTGGTACAGCGGAACGGACAGTGCGAGCGCGACCGGTGTGATGACGAGGATCGTGCAGATCACGCGCTTGGTCCACGACAAGGTCGGTCGAGGGTTGTCCGGAGGGGTGCTGGGTGGGGGCACAGGAATCATTTTGATACTCCTAAATCTATCGAAGTATTGGATGTGAGAATCAGATCACACTGGCGGTGGCTGGTCAACGCCCAAGTTCTACGCACCGAATATGCTCAACAACCGACCAAAAATATAGTGGGACAATCATATTCGGTGTCTCGGTTCCCGCAAAGTTGGAGAGTCATGATCGAGGAATGTCGTCGTCGACGTAACAGGACAACGGGCGCGCCCACACACAGCACAACACCCCACCGGCGAGCAGGGGAGCGCCGCACATCAAGGCCACCGCGCGCAGAGTGAGGTCGAGGGCTGGCCAGTGTCCCGGGGTGGGATCCTCAACTCGGACGAGGACAAGCGTCAGAACGCCGGACAGGACGAGACCCGCACCAGTGGTAACCACGTGGATTACTCTGGAAAACATCGCCGCATCCCCCAGAGCAAGCATCCCGCGGTGTCCCAGCAGGCTACGGCAGCCGGTGCCATACGCTCGACCCACCGGCGTCGAACCCGCCGAACAGCGACCCTCCCCAAACGGGGGATCGATCCTTGTCGACCAAACCCGCACGGACGCCTTCGACGAAGTCGGGCGTGCGGGCGAGATGGGTGGCGACGTCCAGCTCCATCTTCAAACAGCGCCGCAGGTCCCGTTGTTTGCCCGCGGTCAACACCGCGAACGTCACCTCCAAGCTCTGCGGGGACGCCGAATCGAGTACCTCCAGAGTCTCCCGAGACCACGAGCTGTCGAGTTCACGCAGGCGAGAGCGGATCTCGGTCACGCTCGGTGCGCCGAAGCACCAGTCGATCCCGTATCGATGCTCGGCCAGTTGGCCGGGGGCAGCGGGGGCCGCTGGAGACAGTGACCGCAACACCTCATCGACCGGCGCGACCGGATTGCCCTCCAACGCTGACACCACGTGCGCCGTGTCGGCAACCCAGTGCGTGGCCAGCCCGGTGTAGATCGCATCGGCAGCGTCGAGACGATAGCCCGTCAACCCGAGATACATCCCGAGCCCGCCCGGGAGGCGAGGGAGGAAATAGCTACCGCCGACATCCGGGAAGAACCCGATCGCGGTCTCCGGCATCGCCAGCAACGCCTTGTCGCTGACAACCCGAAAAGCCCCGTGCACGGACAGTCCCATGCCGCCGCCCATGCAGATCCCGTCGATCAGCGAGACCACAGAGGTTGCGAGCTCGGCGAGCCGGGTGTTGAGACGGTACTCGGAGGAGAAGAAGGCTTCAGTGTCACCGTAGGCGCCGTCGACAGTGTTCTGGCGGATCTGACGAATGTCACCACCGGCACAGAACGCCTTCGGGCTCGAACTCTCCAGAACCACAGCGGTCCCCGGATCCTCTTCCCACTCGTCGAGCGCACTGTGGAGTTGGTCGACCATCGACGTGGTCAGCGCGTTCAACGCCTTCGGACGATTGAGAACGATCCGAGCGATCGGGCCCTGGCGGAGATACCGGATCTCATCGCCATCACCGGGGACGATGGCGCTCTGCTCGCGCTGGCCTGCCGGACGTTCAGGCGCAAGGGTGTACCCACACCGCCCGAATCGCACCTCACTCATGGGTCGGCATCGAGAAGTCGGTGCGGACCTGGGTGTCGTTGGGCCAGCGGGTGGTGGCGGTCTTGTTGCGGGTGTAGAACCGCACGCCCTCGGGGCCGTGGATGTGGTGGTCACCGAACAGCGAGCGCTTCCAGCCGCCGAAGGAGTGGAAGGCCATCGGCACCGGGATCGGGACGTTGATACCGACCATGCCGGCCTTGACCTGGTGGAGGTAGGTGCGGGCGGTGTTGCCGTCGGCGGTGAAGATGGCGGTGCCGTTGCCGAATTCATGAGCGTTGACCAACTGCAGTGCGTCGTTGAAGGATTCGGCGCGCACGATCGACAACACCGGCCCGAAGATCTCCTCCAGGTAGATCCGCATCGACGGGGTGACGTGGTCGAACAGGGTGCCGCCGAGGAAGAACCCCTCCCCCGCAGTCGCCGGAATGGTCTCCCGACCGTCGACGACCAGCTCCGCGCCTTCCTGCACACCGACGTCGATGTAGGAGGCGACCTTGTCGCGGTGCACCCCGGTCACCAACGGGCCCATGTCCACCTTGGGGTCGGTACCGGGGCCGACCTTCAGATCGGCGAGGGCGGCGATCAACCGCTCGCGCAGGGCGTTCGCGGTGTCCTCGCCGACGGGCACGGCGACGGAGATGGCCATGCAGCGTTCACCGGCGGAGCCGTAGGCGGCACCCATGAGGGCGGAGACGGCCTGGTCGAGGTCGGCGTCGGGCATGATCACCATGTGGTTCTTCGCACCGCCGAGGGCCTGGACGCGCTTGCCCTGCGCGGAGGCGGTCGTGTGGATGTACTCCGCGATCGGGGTGGAGCCGACGAAGCTGATCGCCTCGACCTGATCGTGGGTCAGGAGGGCGTCGACAGCGACCTTGTCGCCGTGCACGACGTTGAACACCCCGCCGGGCAGCCCGGCCTCGGTCAGCAGCTTCGCGAGTTCGTTGCTGAGGGTGGGGTCCTTCTCGGAGGGCTTCATCACGAACGTGTTCCCACAGGCGAGGGCGACGGGGAACATCCACATCGGGACCATGGCGGGGAAGTTGAACGGGGAGATGCCGGCGACGACGCCGAGCGGCTGGCGGAAGGTGACGCCGTCGACGGCGCGGCCGACGTTCTCGGAGAACTCGCCCTTGAGTTGCTGCGGGATGCCGCAGGCGAATTCGACGACCTCGAGGCCTCGAGTCACTTCGCCCTTGGCGTCGGAGTGCACTTTGCCGTGCTCGGCGGTGATGATGGCTGCGAGCCGGTCGGAGTCGCGTTCGACGAGGTCGCGGAACCGGAACAGGATGCGGGCCCGGATGTGCGCGGGGGTGGCCGACCAGGCGGGGAAGGCGGCGGCCGCCGCGGCGACCGCGGCCTCGACATCCGCGGTGGTGGCCATCGCGACCTTGCCGGTGACTTGCCCGGTGGCGGGGTTGTAGACGTCGCTACGGGTTGCGGCGCCGCGGGCGTCGATGTGGCCGGCGATGTAGTGGTCGATGTCGGCCGGGTGACCGGGTGCGGTGGTACCCGATGCCGAGGCGGGGATGGTGGCAGTCATGTGAAGGGTTCTCCTGAAGGGGTTTTCAGCCGTAGATCTGGGCGTAGAGGTCGCGGATCTCCGCGACGGTCGGGACGAGGGGGTTGTTGTTTGGTGATCCCGAGGCGAGGGCCTGTTCGGCCATGAGCGGGATCAGTTCGTCCCAGCGGGCCTTGTCGATGCCGTAGGCCTTGGGGGTGGGGACGGCCACGTCGCGGCACAGTTCGCGCAGCGCGTCGACGAGGTTGTCCGCGGCGGTGGCGTCGGAATCGCCGGTCGTGGCGACGCCGAGGGCGCGGGCGCAGTCGGCGTACCGCGACTGCGCGGCGCGTACCGAGAATGCGGTGACCGCGGGGAAGAGCATGGCGTTCGACAGTCCGTGGGCGACGTGGAAGTGGGCGCCGATCGGTCGGCTCATTCCGTGGACGAGGGCGACGGAGGAGTTGGAGAACGCGATGCCGGCCTGGGTGGCGGCGAGCATCATCTGCTCGCGGGCCTCGGCGTCACTACCGTCGGTGTAGGCGCGGCGCAGGACCCGGCCGATGGTGCCGATCGCGACGAGGGCGAGGCTGTCGGCGAAGGGGTTGGCCTTCTTGCTGACGTACGCCTCGATCGCATGGGTCAGGGCGTCGACCCCGGTGTCGGCGGTCAGCCGCGGTGGCATCGTCACGGTCAGCTCGTAGTCGATGACCGCGGCGATCGGCAGGAACGCCAGGCCTGGGCAGAGCATCTTTTCGTCGCTGATGCTATCGGTGATGACGGTGAACTGGGTTGCTTCCGAGCCGCTTCCGGCGGTGGTGGGGACGGCGATGATCGGCAGGGCGGGACCGACGTTGTTGCGGGGAGCCTTGTAGTCGCGCATCTGCCCGCCCTGGCGGCCGAGGATTCCGAGGGCCTTGGCGGTGTCCATCGGGCTGCCGCCACCGAACCCGATGACCGAGTCGCAGTCGTGCTCGGCGATCGCGGTCATTCCGGCGTCGAGGGAGTCGGTGGTCGGGTCCGGGACGGTGTCGGCGAACAGGCGCGGCGACAGACCGGCGGATTCGAGGGTCTTGATCATCTGTTCCGCCGCGCCGGTGCCGACGAGGAAGGAATCGGTGACCACCAGCGGGGAGGTGAGCCCGAGGCTCGAGACGACCTCGCCGATCTCGGCGACGGCGCCGCCGCCAATCCGCATGATCCGCGGGAGTGCGATTGGTGAAGCCATGTGCATGTCTCGCTTTCTTAGCGGTTGGTGAAGGACGGCTTGCGCTTGTCGAGGAAGGCAGTCATGCCTTCGGTCTGGCCGTCGGTGGCGAAGGCGGCGTGGAACAGGCGACGCTCGAACCGCAGGCCCTCTGCCAGGGGGGTCTCGAAAGCGGAGTTCACGGCCTCTTTGGCCATCAGGACCGAGGGGCGGGAGAATCCCGCGATCTTCTGCGCGATGGCGATTGCCTCGTCGATGAGGGTGTCGGTGGGGACGATGCGGGCGACGAGGCCGATCTTCTCCGCTTCCTCGGCGTCGATGGTGCGTCCGGTCAACACCATGTCCATGGCCTTGGACTTGCCGACCGCCCGGGTCAGGCGTTGGGTGCCGCCTGCGCCGGGAAGGATCCCGATGGTGATCTCGGGCTGGCCGAATTTGGCGGTGTCCGCCGCGATGATCATGTCGCAGCTCATCGCGAGTTCGGCTCCGCCGCCGAGGGCGTATCCGGCGACCGCGGCGATGATGGGCTTGCGGGTGGTCGAGGCGCGTTCCCAGCTGGCCGTGATGAAGTCCTCGAGGTAGACGTCGGTGAACGACTTCGGTTGCATCTCGGCGATATCGGCGCCCGCCGCGAAGGCCTTGGCACTGCCGGTCAATACAACGGCACCGATGCTGTCGTCGGCCTCGGTGGCATCGAGCGCGTGGGTCAGTTCGATGGTGAGAGCATCACATAGGGCGTTGAGCGCTTTCGGGCGGTCGAGCGTGATCAGCGCTACCGGACCGCGGCGTTCGACGCGGAGGTGTTCGTACTCGTCCCAGTTGCCGTCGAACGACGGGGCTTCTTCGGCCATGGAGGTCATATGCCGCACTCCTGTTTCTTCCTGGTTTCTGCGATGGGCGACGGACGACGTCAGACGGTGATGACTGTCTTTCCTTGGGTGCGTCCGTGGGCGAGCTGGTCGAGGGCTGTGGGTACATCTTCGAGGCCTAATCGGGCGGTGATCAGCGGATCAATCAGGCCGGCGGCGGCCATCTCGAAGATGGCCGCCTGGGCGATGTGTACGAGGTCCGGTCGGTGTTTGCGGTACAACGACCAGTGCAGGCCGGCGATGGTGTAGTTCTTCACTAACGCGTGGTTGAGGTGTGGCCGGGGGATGTAGCCGCTGGCGAATCCGATGACCACGATGCGTCCTTCGAAGGCGATGTATTTCGTTGCCTGCTCGTAGGCCTTGCCGCCGACCGAGTCGAAGACGATGTCGGCGCCGTCCGGTGCGGTGGCCTTCACCTGTTCGATCACGTCGCCGTCGGATCGGTCGATGACCACGTCGGCTCCGAGACGGGAGGCGGTAGCGGCTTTGTCCGCACCGGACACGATCGCAATCACGGTCGCGCCCGCCGCTCGGGCGACCTGCACGGCCGCCGAGCCGACACCACCCGCGGCGGCGGTGATCACGACGGTGTCACCGGCCTTGATCGACGCCCGTCGGTGCAGGCCCAGCCAGGCGGTCAGATAGGTCAGATTCAAGGTTGCCGCGACACTGTCGTCGATGGCGCGGGGAACGATGTAGACCTCGTCCGCGTTCAGCAGGGCAACGTCGGCGAAACCGCCGTGAGGCAGGATCGGCTGGCCGACGACCCGCGAGGCGAGCAACATGGGGTCGACTCCGCCACCGATGTCGTCCACCCAGCCGCACACCTCGAGGCCCGGGGTGAACGGCGGGTCCGGCTTCTGTTGATATTCGCCCCGGCACAGCAGAACGTCGGCGAAGTTGCACGAGGTGGCGGCGACTCGAAGCCGCACCTGCCCGTGGCCGGGGGTCGGTTCGGTTGTGTCTTCCAGTCGCAGGACGGAGCTGGGTTCTCCGTACTCGCGTACTCTCCATGCTCGGGACATGTTGTGCACCTTTGCTTGTGGTTCTGCTGTGCCGTTGCGGGTGGTCAGGCTCGGCGACCCTCGTCGGGGGTTGTGGCACCGATGAGGTGGACGGTGTTGCCGAAGACCTCCTCGCCGCGGCCCATCTGGGCGTGGGAGAGCGGAATGTCGGCCATGGGCAGGACGCGGCCGACGACCGGGTCGATCTTCCCGTCGACGACCAGCTGGTTGTAGGCGATCGCCTGGGCGTCGTTGGTGCCGTGCGAGCCCTGCAGTCGCTTCTGGCGGGTCCAGTGGTATCGCAGGTCCACCATGGCGTCGAAGCCGGTGGTTCCGGCGCAGATGGCGACCATGCCGCCGGGCTGGCACACGAAGATGCTGGTGGGGATGGTCGAGGCGCCGGGGTGCTCGAACACGATCGCCGGGTCTTCTCGGTTGCCGGCGATTTCCCAGATCTTCTTGCCGAACGCGCGGGCGCTGGCGGTCCACTTCTTCTGGCCTTTGGCGTCGTCGACCAACGGCGGGATTCCCCAGTGATCGAATTCGCGGCGGTTGATGTAGCCGATGGCCCCGTACTTCATTGCGTAGGAGCCGCGTTCGTCGTCCGATACCACGGCAACCGCCCGGCCGCCGGCTTCGCGGACGAGCTGGCAGGCCTGGGTGCCGAGTCCGCCGGAGCCACCCCACACCAACACCAGGTCGCCCTCGGTGACGGTGTTGCCCTGCCAGCCGTGCAGCATCCGGTAGGCGGTCGTGCCGACCAGGGTGGGTGCAGCCGCTTCGGCCCAGCTCAGGTGTGCCGCTTTGGGGAGTATTTGGTGTGCTTGAGCGCGGGCGAACTGCCCGAACGAGCCGTAGTTGGTGTCGTAGCCCCAGATCTTCGCACTGGGTGCGATCATCTGGTCGCGGCCGGAGGTGATCCACGGGTCGTCCGCGTCCCACACTCCCGGGTGGACGACGACCTCGTCGCCGATGCTGATGCCGCTGACCCCTTCACCGACGGCGTAGACGATGCCCGAGGCGTCCGATCCTCCGATGTGGAAGTCCTCGGTCTCGCCCCGTCGCTGCCGAGTGGTGACCTGATCGACGGGGTAGCCGCGGGCCGCCCAGACGTTGTTGTAGTTGACGCCGGCCGCCATCACGGCGATCAGCACTTCACCGGTACCGAGCTGCGGGGTGTCGACGACTTCGTGCACGAACGCGGTGGCCGGATCGCCGTACCGCTCCGGGCGCACGACCTGCGCGTGCATCCTCTTGGGAACCACGCCGAGCGGGGGCAGTGTTCCCGGCTCCACCGCGTCGGTGGTCGGGTCGGCAACTTGCTGGCGCTCCATCAGTTCGGTCACGATCATCTCCTAAAGATTCATAGTCGTAGGATTATCAAACAATTGGTTTGGTGTCATCCCAGCCCCGCCCGCCCTTCGATCTGAGGCAGGCGGGGGTAGGTTCGGCCTTCGGACTCCGGTTGCGGGAGAAAAGTTCTCACGCAATCGGGGTCGAGGTGACTACTGTTCGACGGCGCCGTACCGTTCGTCCCGCCAGGCCAGGGCGGCTCCGAGTCCCTTGGATGCGACGAGCTCGGTGAACTCGGCGCGCTCGGGGGTATCGGCCGAGTTCAGCACCGCGGCAATATCGAGATTGGACTCGACCGCGCTGGTCAGCCCCATCGCGTCGTAGGCGCGGGTGATGGCCCGCTTGGTGTACCGGAGGATCGACAGGGGAGTGAGTGCGATCTTGCGGGCGAGTACGTCGACGGTCTTGTTCAGATCGGCCTTGGCGACCACACGGTTGACCATTCCGAGCGTTGCGGCTCGTTCGGCGTCGATGATGTCTCCGGTGTAGAGCAGTTCGTTGGTTGCCTTCTGCCCGAGCAGGAACGGCATCAACAGCGTCACGGGTCCGGACCCGAACCGGATCTCCGGCTCACCGAATTGGGCGTCGTCGGCGGCGATGATCAGATCGCAGGCCATCGCCAGTTCGCATCCTCCTGCCAGGCACCATCCGGAGACGGCGGCGATGACCGGTTTCTTCAGTCGCCACACCTGCATCGACAGCCCGATGTTGTTGGTGAGGCCGGCATGCCACTGTTCGGCGGTCGAGACACCCATCTCCACTTCCTGGGCGATGTCGTACCCGACGCTGAACGCCTTCTCCCCGCCCTGCAGAACGACAACCTTGATCGCCGGGTCGGCTTCGGCCACGGTCAGGGCTTGCGATAGTTCCTGCATCAATTCGACCGACAGCGCGTTGAGCTTTTTCGGCCGGTTGATGGTCAGCCAGGCGACTTCTCCGCGGTGCTCGGTGCGGACGAGATCGTCGGTGGAAGTGGTCATGCTATTGCCTCGCTTCGTAGTTCGATTTCGGAGGCCGACTGCGTCCGCAGACTGGCCTTGTCGACCTTGCCCACGGCGGTCCGGGGCAGTGCGTCGACGACGATGAACTGGTCGGGAATCCACCATCGGGGGAATCGCTCACCGACGTGTGCGCGGAGGGCGGCGTCGATGTCCTCGGTGGTGTCGCCGGCGACCACGATGTAGGCGAGCGGGCGCTCGATCCAACGCGGATGTGCCATCGAGACGATGGCGGCCGACGACACGGTCGGATGGGTGCACAGGTACTGCTCGAGTTCGGCGGTGGCGATCCACTCGCCCCCGGACTTGATCAGGTCTTTCTCCCGGTCGTGGAGCCGCAATCGGCCCTGCTGGTCGATCGAGGCGATGTCGCCGGTGTCGAACCAGTTTGTGCTGCCGTCCCGTACTCCCACGATGAACGGCCCTCGCGCCTGTAGCTTGCCCATGGTCGGCTCGGAGCCGTCCTGGGCGAATCTGCCAGTGTCGACACGTAGCTCCACCAGGGGAATGGGGACTCCCGCCGAGGTCGTGGGTTCGAGGCGTTCGTAGGTGCTGCATGCCATTGTCTCAGTCATGCCCCAAGCCGTGCTGACGGTGGCACCGAGAACGGTCGCCACCGCGTCCACGACGGGCTGCGGGACGGCACTGCCACCACTGAAGACCTCCCGCAGACGGTTCGGTCGCGGTGCGTGCCCGGCAGCAACGGCCGCGCATACGTCGTGCCAGACCGTTGGGACCGCGGCGGCGGCGGTGACGGACTCCTCGGCGAGGATCGTGGCCACGCGGTCGGCAGCAAGGTCACCGCCGCAGAGGACGAGCGACGCTCCGGTCAGCGCGCAGGTCAGGGGCAGCCCCCATCCGTTCACGTGGAAGAACGGTGCCAGTGGAAGTACCCGGTCGGTGCTGTGCAGCCCCGAGGCGGCGGTGGTGGCCTGGCTGAGGGTGTGCAGCATGGCTGCGCGGTGGCTGACCGCGTAACTCTTTGGCCGCCCAGTTGTTCCGCTCGTATGGAACAGGTACGCGGTGGTGTTCTCATCGTCCACCGCAGCCGGCGCCGACAGGGTCGCGCCTGCCTCGATCAGGTCGCGGTAGCGGACGACCGTGTCCGCGTGCTCGGTCCAGTCGCGCTCGCCGACGACGATCAGGGGTACCCCGGCCTGGCGCAGTACGCCCAGGACCGATCGGACGTTCCCACCCACGACCGGGTGGTCCACCATCTCCTCGTCGACCACCACGGCGGCCGGTCGGGGAGACATGGCCTGGTCGATGAGGAGCTCAACGCTCAGGCGTGCGTTGAGGCTGTTGACGGCGGCGCCGAGCAGGGGCACGCCGAGCAGGACCTCGAAGTGCTCGAGAGTGTTGAACGCGAGTACCGCGACCGTGTGCCCTGGCCCGATGCCCAGCTGTGCGTGGGCACCGGCAGCCAAGCGCTGCGCTCGTGCCGCCACATCGGGGAAGGGCCAACGTATGGTCGCCAACCCGGTGGCCTCTCCTGCGATGCTCACGATCTCCGACTGCAGATGAATGTTGCTCATTCGCCACAGCAGATGGTCGACGGTCAGGGGAAACATGGCTACTTCACCAGGGTGGTGACGACCTGCACCGGGTTGGCGAGGGTATCCCGAATCGGGGAGCGCTTCTGCACGGCGTCGGTCAGTTCCTGCAGCTGCTCGGTCGAGGCGTTCGGGGACTCGGCGTGCACGCTAATCCTGATCTCCTGGGCGCCGGGGCGGACGCTGTCGTCGAGGTTGAGGAAGCCCTGGAGATCGAAATCTGTCTGCATCTCCAGTCGCAGCGAGGACAGTTCAATGCCCCGCACGGCCGCGTTGGTGGCGTAGGTGACCGCGTAGCAGCCGGCGAGCGCCTGGAGCACGTACTCGGCGGGGCTGGCAGCCTTGTCCGTGCCCAGCAAATCCGCCGGCTCGTCGGACTCGAGGACGTACGACGCCTCCCGGCTGCTCACCAGCTCACCGTTCTGGTGCAGCTCGCCCGTGGTCGAACGCTGATGGCAGCCGTCGAGCCACTCGGATCCGAGTGAGAACGTCACCTGGGCGAGTGCGGGAGTTTCGCGGACCGCGTCGATCGTCGCGTGAAGGGCCTGCTTGTCGACACCGTTGATGGTGGTGGCTGAGGAGGTGCTGGTCATGAGGTATTGCCTTTCGTTTCGTGTGAGCGTGCGCGGGGGCGTCGATGGACGCTTCCGCTAGGCGTTTGAGGGAGCAGGGGAGTCGTGGTTGTCGACCGCAGCAGTTCTTTTCTGTGAACTGTGGGGATCGAGATCGATGTCCTTTTTGTTGGTCTCCGGTGCGAGGTAGGCGCAGACGGCGGTGATGACGCTGAGTACGGTGAAGTACCCGACCACCAGCCAGGGGGTTCCGTTGCCGACTGCGAGCAGTGTTGTTGCGATCAGCGGTGAGAATCCGCCAGCGAACACCGAGCCGATTTGATACCCGACTGATGCGCCGCTGTATCGCACTCCGGTGGAGAACATTTCGGAGAAGAAGGCAGCTTGCGGGCCGTACATCGCGTCGTGGAAGAAGTTCAATCCGATCACCATGGCGAGAGTGATCAGGACCGGGTTCCCGGTGTCGGCCAGGAGGAAGAACGGGCCGATGAACAGTGCGCTGGTAACGGCGCCGAACAGATATAGGGGGCGTCGGCCGAATCTGTCGGACAGTGCTGCCCAGATCGGTACGGAAACGAGGCCTATCGCTGACGCGATCAGGACGGAGTTCAAGCCGACGCTGGTCGCTGTGCCCACACTCCGGGCGATGTAGGCGATGCCGAACACTGTGTATAGGTAGTAGATCGCGTTCTGCGACAGACGCATTCCGGTCGTCAGATACACCGCACGTCGTTCGTTGCGGAACAGCTCTACCACCGGCCTTTCGGCGACAGTGTCGTTCTTCTTCATGTCGGCGAACTTTTCGGGTTCCGACAATCCGATGCGGATCAGTAGGCCGACGAAGACGAGCAGGCCGCTGATGAGGAAGGGGATGCGCCAGCCCCAGGCGAGGAAGGTTGACTCGTCGAGAACGGTGCGAGCGATGCTGAACGCTCCGACGGCAAGCAGCATGCCGGCCGAGACACCGATCTGGGTGAAGCTCCCGTAGAAGCCGCGGCGGTTCGGTGGCGCCGACTCCACGGACATCAGTGCTGCGCCGCCCCATTCGCCGCCGACGCCGAATCCCTGTGCGAGACGGAGGACGAGCAGCAGGATCGGTGCCCAGATGCCGATCGAGGAGTGGGTGGGAAGAACGCCGATGAGAGTAGTGCTCGCTCCCATAATGAGCAGCGACGCCACCAGCATCGCCTTACGTCCCACCCGGTCACCGATGTGGCCGGCGACGACCCCACCGATAGGGCGGGCGAGGAAGCCCACCGCGTAGGTACCGAACGCTGCGATGAGTCCGATCGCGGGGCTAACGTCCGGGAAGAAGAGGGGGCTGAATACCAGGGCTGCGGCGGTGCCGTACAGGAAGAAGTCGTACCACTCGATCGTGGTGCCGACGAAACTTCCCAGTGCGACCATGCGGGGCGAGTTGGGCTTATTTGCGCCCGACGGCGCTGTCGGTGAACTCATGGTCGGGGTCTCCTCTCGGGAGGGGGTCGCCGTACGGAGTCGGGACCAAGAGGGATGTGGGGGCATGTACTTGGGGTAGCCGCCGGTGCGGCCAGGGAGTTGGGATCGGAAGCGGTGAAAGGCGTGCTGTGATGCATAGCCCGACTCCTCTTTGGTGTGGCTCAAGTCTCAGCTGAAGGTGAACGAACGGCAATGACCAATGTCGAGCAAGGCTGTGCAAATCTGCAGAACGCAGGTCAGGGCCGGTTTTCGCGGTTTCCCCCGGGTGGAGGGTGTCGCCAGCTATAGTTGGAATGTTGGCCATTCGTAGAAGTATCGAAGGATTAGGAGGGCCCGTGCTTCATGCCACACCGACTCTCGACGAGCAGGTTGACATCCTGAAAGCGCTGGCGGACCCCGTGCGGTTGGATCTCCTCCGGCGCATCGCCGCCGTCGACGAGATGGCGTGCACCGACTTGGTCGATGAATCCCATGTGTCCGCCTCGACCGTCTCGTACCACGTCAAGACACTGAGAACCGCCGGGCTGGTACAGGTCCGCAAAGAGGGGCGCAACTACCACTACACCTACCGGCCCGAGACGGCCCGTGCATTGGCGGCCGCGCTGAACGGCCTGGGCTGATCGGGCCATGTACGTATCCACCGTCCGTGGACGAGGAACCGGCGTTTATCACGTAGCACACGGTGCCGACCTCGCGCGGCCGCTCCGGTTCGACGGCCACCCGGCGTTCGGCGGTAGCGACCGGGCACTCGGGCCCTTCGAGCACCTCCTAGGCGCACTCGGCGCCTGCTGCCAGATCACAGCCGACATCGTCGCCCGATCGCGCCGGATAAAGCTGGGCGAGATGCACACCGAAATCGAGACGAGCTTCGACAACTCCATTCTCGTGTTCGGCGTAGCCGGCACCTCGAAATTCGACACCCTCGATATCGACATAACGGTCGACACGTCGCTGAGTAACGCAGAACTCGAGGAGTTGGGGCGGGAAGTGGAACGCCGCTGCCCCATCATCCAGCTGTTCGTCGCAAGTGGTGTGCGGGTGCGTAGTTCGTGGAAACCGCTGTGAATCGGCGAGAATTCTAGCGGGCAGCGAACAGTCCGCCCGGCTGCTCCGCCACCAGTTTCTCGATGTGCTCGGCCATCACGCGTACCCGCGCCAGGCGCACGAGATCGCGAGGAATCGACATCCAATAGCTGCTCTCGATCCTCGCAGTGATCGACGTGAGCCGCTGCAAGCGAGGATTGCGGTCGGCGATGAACGAAGGGAGCAACGCGATGCCGAGATCCGCTTCCGCAGCCTGAATGAACCCCGCGATGTTGTTCGTCTGAATCCGCGCTTTCGCGTTCGGCAGCACCTCGTACAGCAGGTTGAACGTCGAGTGGTCCAAGGCGGTGTCGACATACCAGATCAGAACCTGGTTGTAGAGATCTTCGACCCGCTCCACCGGAGAATGCGACGCCAGGTAGTTGCTGGAAGCGTAGAAGCCCAGCGTGTAGTTGGCCAGCTTCTGCACCGTTACAGCGCGCGCCTGCGGCCGCTCAATGGTGACGGCCAGATCGAACTCGCGGGGCGTAAGCGAGGCGTGCCTGTTCGCTGTCACAACTTCCATGGTGAGATCTGGATGCTGACGCTGGAGCTCGACGAGACCCGGGAGCAGCAGATATGCCCCGAATCCGTCAGGCGCGATCACCCGGACATGACCGGTCAGCGACGAATCCCGAGACAAACAGTCTTCCTGTGCGACGCGCATCGCCGACTCGATGGTCTCGGCGTGGGCCAACAGCCGCAGACCAGCGTCGGTCAGCGTCCATCCGTCCGAAGTGCGATCGAACAGACGGTTCTCGACCGCGCGCTCGAGGCGTGTGATGTGGCGGCTGACCGTCGTGTGATTGATCTGAAGGTGTCTAGCTGCCTCGGTCAACCGACCTCGGCGCGCAACCTCCAGAAACAGCCTGAGGTCATCGGCGGAGAACATAATGGCACTGTAATCACCACCTTCTCGCCCGCTCACCCCGCCATATAGTTTCGGCGTGTTTCACGTGCCCGCGGATCTGCGCTTCCCACGGATCCTTCATCCGCCGACGACATGGCGCCGAATGCGGCCGGTCGGGTGGTGCCGGGTGCCGAAGGATGTCCGTCATGCATCCACGACCACCGCGCGCGGCTCGTGTGGGGTCGATCGCCGGTCAAAGGGGATCGACCGCGGCGACCCCACCGCGGAATGGGATCGCAGGAGTCGGTACGGGCGCGCGCTGCTCCGCTGGTAGACCAGCCGCGCCGCTGCGTCACCGCAACCCACGGGCGATGGCGGCTCCCCGGGCAACAATGGAGCATAGGCGACTGGTGGCAGGCGCCACGGACCGCAAATCATGCCACCTGTGTGCCCCCGGGGAAGACGGTTTCTTCTGTTTCGCCGCACGAGTGCCGATTTGAGCTCGTTCACAACGGGTTGCAACCCGGCCGCCTGCAGTTGCGCTTCTCGCACTGGAGAAATAGTAGGCTCCGCGAGAGGCCGGAATTTCGAGAGCTTTTCGGACGATCAGGGGCCGACGAGGAGTGGATCAATCGAGCTCTTCCTGCAACACAGGGGTAGGGCGGCGGTACGAGCCGCCGCCGATCCGCTGGACCAGCCGGGCAACGCCGGACGAGTCACCGCTGTCCCTAGTCCCGAAATGGCCTAGCAGCGTTACCGAGCCACAATACCGAGGGGCGTCGGCGGGTTATTCGTGAGTGTCGAAAATTGTTATTGAGTAGCGTATTTCGGTCATCACCGTCACCGCGGGGCCGTCGATCACGGCGGCCGAGGGGTGGCTTACAGGCCGACTGCCTGTTCGAGTGCGTCGAGTTCGATGTCGAGGTGGTCGAGCATCGGGTGCAGGTTCGGGACGGTCCGCCGGCAGCCGGTCAACCCGAATACGAGTTGGTCGTCGCTGCTGGTGCAGGTGATGTTCAGGGCTTGTCCGGTGACCGGGATCGACAGGGGGTAGAGGGAGTCGAGGCGGGCGCCGTTCCAGTACAGCGGGGTGTCGGGCCTGATCCTGCGACTGCAGGGGTCTGTTGTGGCGGTGCGCGGCGACCGAACTCGTCCCGGCAGGTGACCTGGACTCGGCCACCATCGCGGTCGCGGGTCGATCTGTCCCCGGCCGCGCTCGGCGCCGCCGCCATCACCGCCGAAACCCTGTGGGGCTGTTGTCGGATAACCGGCGCTGGACCTACGACGACCGAGTCCGCGGGATCAAACTGGCCCACCTGCAGACCGAGGGGCAGATGCTGCACAGTAAGGCGGCCCGGTTGCCGCAACTGGCCGCCACCGCCGAATCCGCGGTCCGCGACCAGCTGGAGGAGAAGATCGCCGTCCTTGACGCCCATGGCACCGCGGTGTGCGTCAAGAGGAGGGAACGCCTTCCACTTCGCCCGCCAGGTCACCGACTCCGCCGCCGCCGCGGGCGCGCAGGTGATCGCGGTCGAGGATCTCACCACCCGCGTGGCCCGCGGGCATGGTCGGGTCAACAACAATCGGGCCGCGCAGTCCGCCCGCCGACACCGACCTACGGGAAGTGGCCAAGGTGGAGGGGTTCGATGACGGGGCCGGCCCGGCAGCTCCGCCAACAGCACCGCATGCAACAAGATCGACTACGTGTTTCTCTCACCCGCATTGTTCGACCGCGCTACCGGCGAGGCGTTCTTCCGCAAGGGTGTGTGGGGTGGGAGGAACGGTACGTTGTTCGAGCACTTCCCAACCCTGACCTCCCTGTTCCATGCGGCTTCCGATCACGCCGCGATCGACGCCTTACATCGACATCAGCTGACCGCGTGAACTGCTGTAGAACGGCGCGGCGCAAACGGACTGGCACTCGCAGATCACGACATGCGACGAGCAGGCATCTCAGCGCGTGGTTCACCGGAGCGCCGCGCCGCCCGCAGGGCTTCGGCTGCGGTGCTGTCCAGCTTTGTAGGCATCGTGATTTCGGCCCTGACCAACCGATCGCCCGCACTTCGAGTGCTTGGCCGTCTACCGCAAAATGACTCGTCGCGGGCGATCGGCGTGACGGCCGCATGGCGAAGTTCGCCGCCGCGGAGGCCGTAGGTGCCGCCGTTGAGGTCGATGAGCGTGGAATGGAGGAAGTGGAGTTCCATGTCGATACTCTTTGGTGGGCGCGCTGACGCCGTGGGGATATCCGTAGCGGCAGCCGACGACGCCTCCGACGCCGTGCAGGTCGGAGGCGAGTTCGACGCTGGGACCGCGTGCGTGAACGAATAGGTACTTGGCAGTGCAATCGAGTGCGTCGGTGATCGATCGGGAGTTGCGAACGGCAATTGCCAGCGGGGCCAAGCAGGCCGAGATCCTGTCCCAGCGCCACCCGCAACTCTGAATCGGAGCAGTCCAGTTTCCGGGCCGCGAGTTCGAAGCATCACGGCCATCGCTGTGTCCCTGACCAGAAGTTCATCGATGTTGGTATCGACTGGGAGGTTCACGAATTGGTGGCATGAGTGATGCACGGTGCATCACTCGTAGGTGCACGAACAGTTGAGATCTGGGATGCGAACGATTGTAATGACACCGGCGGGAGCTGCACTCTAATCGAACGGTTTAGCGTGTAAGCAATACGGTCCGGCCATTGTTCCACTCCAAAGTGGATGTGTCGGTTGTACAAGCCGCGAGCGGAGGTGGGTTGTCTGCAGTCCGGGTTCCGCCGGAGACAGAGTTACGAAGCGATGACGCCTCAATCTGGGGCGTTCGGGTCGATGGGCGAGGTTGCGAATGACTGGGCACGCCTTTTGTCCTTGAACAGGACGGGATGGCCTCGGCTTCGGCTCGCCCGTTAGGTAGGGTCGACCACTGAACCCTGCGGGCGCTGCGCCCGAGCGTTCTTGTGGGCCGCGGTTGCGTTCTGCCGGTCCTGGTCGGTTGGTGGCCCGTCGGAGGTCGCAGGTGGTGGCACACCGAGTCGGATGGTGACTTGGTCCCATGACATGCACTCGGCGAGATCGGCAGTCACGGCGCGGGCAAGGAAGTCGTCGATCTGCCCGCCCGTTGGGGCGACACCGATGTCGGCGGATCCGTTCCCGGGCTCCGTTATCTGGGTAAATGATCGTCGTTTGACTTCCGTTGTGGCTCAGTACGAATTGCGTTCGCCATCAATCGGGTGGGCGCACGACTGCGCGCCGTTCCGGTACCCGTCATTTTCGTTTGGGCGCGCCGCGAGGAGGTCGACCCGTCGGGATGGTCTCTGCGGTCCTGCTCACCCTGCGCCCGCGTGCGATCCGGGGATGCTGGGCGTGGCGATGTTGCTCGCCAACGAGATCTCGAGACGGTGCTGGCGGTGGCGGTCGTGTCGCGGACATCGAGGTGTCGGCCGACTGGGTTCAGCGTGCGGGCGCAACCTGCCGCGCTCGATCAGATGACCGGGGGACCACAACGGATCCCGTGGTGGTGAAATGTGTGACGAACGACCAAACGTCGACGGTGATCACCTGACGCCGGCCAACCACACCGAATGGCTCGGGTGGCCGAGAGGGTGCGAATGTTCCTCCTGGTCCGTCACGCGCACGCGGGCGAGAAGAAGAGCTGGCACGGCCCCGATGCCGACCGCACGCCCGCTGAGCACCCTCGGGTACTGGCAGGCACGCGGCCTCGTCGCCGCGCTGGATAGCATCGAACTGCGGGCCCTGTTCGTCGGTCCCAGCGCCCGCTGCCGTCAGACGCTGCTGGCGCTGGCCGCGGCGCGGGGGCTGCGCATCGACGATCATCACCCTCTGCTGGCGGCGGGCGCACCGACCCGATCAACTGCTCGCGGTGCTGGAGGTGCTGGAGGTGCCGGAGGTCGACGGGGCCGTCTTCTGTACCCGTGGAAGTCTTCGATGCCCTGGCGCGGGTTGTCCGAACCTGTTGCCTTCTGGAATCGAACTCGGCAGCGTCGGTGCCCTCGGAGTGACGGTCATTGGTACGCCACCGTGGCGGGTTGCGTGGTGTCAGGTCGCGTATAAGAGCCGCGGGGCCCTGTCTGGCACAACCGATCTGTCGATTCACGTGGTGGAGAGTTGGTCGTCGTGTTTCCCAAACTGTGTCACTTCCTCGGTCACGACTGCGCGCCGACGTCACACGCCGACCGCTGATGCTGCGGTCACCACCACTCGACAATGTCGCTGAGGATGTGCGGGTAGTTCTCTTCGCAGAAGTCCCTGTAGAACTCGACATGCTCTCGCACCAGCCTTTGGGCTTCTGGTGCGTCGTGCTGTTCGACCGCTTCGGTGATGCGTTTGTGGGAGTTCTCGACTTCGTGTCGTTCGTCTTCCGGCAGCATGACGGATTCGACGCGAACAGACCAGATATCTCTGAGCGCGCGAGCGGTCAAGGCCAGTATGGGATTTCCGCTCACCGAGTAGAGGACGGCGTGGAAGTCCGAGTTGGTACTCGCAAACTTGTCGGGATCGGTTCGCGAGACCTGCAGCGAACTCTCCAGCGCGGCACGCAGCGCGTTGCCGGCTTCGGGGCCTGGCCGAGCCGCAGCCTGCGCGGCCAAGATCGGCTCGAGTGCGGCGCGGGCGTTGATGAGGTCTCTCAGTGTGGCGCCTATGGACTGGAAGTGCAGGGTGGACATGCTTCCGTAGCCGCGTCCGTCGGTGGAGCCGACGATGGGTCCGCCGCCGCTGCCGGTGCGGATGGAGATGAGACCGTTGATCTCCAGGATGCGCATTGCTTCGCGGACGGAGGCTTTGCCGACGTTGAAGCGCTCGCACATGGCGGTCTCGGCCGGCAGCTGGGTGCCAGGGGCGAGTTTTTTGTCGGCGATGTCGTGCAGTACTTGTCGCGCTATCAGCTCCGAGAGTTTCTCGGAGCGAAGTTCGCCTCGCCTGCGTGTTCCTGGCCTCGTGCTGTTCACTGCACCCCCACGCTTCTCCACATATGGATTCTACCCCGCTATGCGAATAATACGAACATTAGTTTCGAACTCGCCCGCGGGCTCGGCGATGGGAGGCCGCCTGACTAGTCACGATACGAGAAGGCTGCTGTTCGAGGCTGCAATCGAGAACTCAGGTAACGAGATTGTTGCCAGTCGGCGACGTGAAGGGCTTCCCTGGCTGCCGTAGGGGCCGGCGTGGCATCGACTGCTCGTCTGCCTGTATCGCACAGGCATGTGGTGACGGTACTTCCGGGACCGGCCCATTGCGGCGGGCATTGACCAAGCGAACTATTCGAACTATTCTCACCGAAAGTGTGAGTCAGTTCACAGCGGCCATGCGGGCAGTCGACGTTAGAACAGGCCAGCGGCTGGCTGACGGATTGCACTTCTGTTTCGTCCGAGGAAGGCACGCAAATGTATGAACCGAGGACTTCGCGCTACGTCGCACCCGAGTCGGCATTGATGCGGACGCCGACTCTGTCCATGCGAGCCTCAGGTGTGAGTGGGCGGTCGGTTCCGCGCGCGACCGTGGGGGGAGCGGTGCTCGCATGCTCGGGCGCGTGATCGGCGATGCGGAGTCGGCCAGCGCCTCCTCGCCAGCTGCACATGGGTACTCCGGCACCAATCCCTCACTATGTCCTGGAATGTGCGCATCTGCGGGCATTCGGGGGACTTTGCTTCTTTCATCTCTCGGGACTCGCCGCCAAATGATGGGCGAATTCTATTGCATCCACGGAGGAGTCAGATGAGTGTTTTAGGCACGCGTACAAGGCCGGTTGAAACCGGAGTCGGCACTCCCACAGGCGGGGAGGTGGAAGTCATCGGATTGCGTATGGACTACGTCGACAGCAGGGGGCACGAGTTCACCGCCCTCTCCGATGTTGATCTCCGCATCCCTTCTGGAGAGTTCTGGGTGTTGTTGGGTCCCAGTGGTTGTGGAAAAACGACGCTGCTGCGGTGCTTGGCGGGGTTGGAGAAGCCTACCGAGGGCACCGTGAAAATCGGTTCTGCGGTTGCCGTCCAAGAAGGGCGTGTCCTGCTCGAGGCGCAGGAGCGACCCGTCGGGATGGTCTTTCAAAGTTACGCGTTGTGGCCCCATATGACGGTGTTCCAGAACATCGCGTACCCGTTGACGGTCGGTCCGCGCTCCGCGCGACCGAAGCGTGCATATGTGGAAAGTCGTGTGGTGGCCGTCATGGAGGCGATGCAGATCGGTCATCTCCGAGATCGGAAGATCGGTGAACTCTCCGGCGGGCAGCAGCAGCGGGTGGCACTCGCGCGGGCCGTGGTTGCCGGGAACAAGGTGGTGCTGTTCGACGAGCCGCTGTCGAATATCGACGCCAAGGTACGGGAGCAGCTCCGCGCCGAATTAAAGTCCATGCAAAAGGAATTCGGGTTCACAGCGGTCTACGTGACTCACGACCAAGCCGAAGCGATGGATCTCGCCGACAAGATCGTCGTCCTCGATCATGGCGAGATCGTCCAGATCGGTGACGCCCGCGACATCTACTATCGCCCGAAGTCGCGCCACGTGGCGGAGTTCATCGGTACCAGCAATCTGATCTCGGGAACAATTGAAGTCGAGAGCGATGGCGGAGCGGAGCGACGCAAGGTTGCGTCCACCGTGGTCGGGAAGATCGCTACCGACGTGGGCAAGCCCCACGACGAGGTCATCGTGTCCGTTCGGGCTCACGACTGGTGGTTGACCCCCGAAACCCCCTCGTCCACTACCGGGCTGCTGGGGCAAATCACGTCCGCGACCCTGCTCGGACACTACAGCGACTATGTCGTCGAACTCGACGGGGTGTCTGTGCACGTGTGGTCCGAAGACATGCCGTGGGCGACAGTGGGAACGAACGTCCGCATCGGGTTCGACCAGTCCAAGGCGCAGGTGTTCGTCAAATGAGCACATCCCTCCTCGAGCGCCCATCGCCGGACCCGGTAGTCGAACCGAACCGTCGCAGAGCGCCGGCCGTGTTCTCGTTCCGAGGGCTGTGCTGGGCTGTCGCGGCCGTAGTGGCCTTTCTGATTCTGTATCCCTTGGCGCGCACCCTTCTGGGACTGCTGGGCGTCGGATCGGAAGCTTCCCAGTGGGGGGCGATGTGGTCCACGTTCTGGCAGCCGCACACCTTGACAATGACGGTCAACACCGTGGTCGCTGTCGGAGTCGCCGGCATCTTTGCTCTTGGGGCCGGGGCTTTGTTCGCCTGGGTGAATGAGAGAACAGATGCGCGGCTCGGATTCGCCGCGAAATCCTTACCCCTGATCCCGATGTTCATCCCGTCGATCGCCGCTGCGGTGGGCTGGGTATTCCTGGCATCGAGCAATGCCGGACTGTTGAATGTGCTCATCCGAGATGCGTTGGGCCTGGTCGGCGTCGATATGACCGAGGGCCCGCTCAATATCCACTCGTGGCCAGGTTTGATATTCGCATATTTCTTGTTCTTGACGCCGTACGCGTATCTGACTATCAGCAGTGGCCTGCAGTCACTCGATCCTGCTCTGGAAGAGGCGTCACGCTCGTCGGGTGCGGGGGCGTTCACAACATTCAGGCGGGTGACGCTTCCCAGTCTGCGTCCCTCGCTGGGCGCGAGCGTCCTGTTGATTGCGACAATGGGATTCGCCTTGTTCTCGATCCCGCTCGTAATCGGCACTCCTGCAGGCATCGATGTTCTGCCAGTGGAGATCGTTCACATGGTGGCCCAGGAGTATCCGAGCAACAAGGCTGGTGCTCTCGGCCTCAGCTTGGTCATCGTGGCGGTGGTATCTCTATGCTGGTTGCTCCAGAGGCGATTGGTGCGTTCGGGTAACTATGCGACGATCTCCGGGAGGGGTGCGCGTTCGGCGGCACTACAACTCGGCCGCTGGCGACTTCCGGTCCGTATCGCGATGTTGGGCTTCATGGCGCTGACTGCGGTACTTCCGCTGGCCGGCCTCGTTGCAGTCTCGCTCCAGCGGTACTGGACGGCCGACTTCTCCTTCGCAGACCTCACCCTCGCCAATTATCAGTCGCTGTTCGAAAACACACTGGTATGGGGCGGATTGAAAAACAGCGTGCTGTTGGCCCTGGCGGGAGCCACAGTCGCGATCGTTGCCGGTGCGCTCATCACAATGGCCGTCGAGTCGCGACGATCGAAGCTCACGCAAGTGCTCGACGGGGTCGTCAAGATTCCGGCCACGCTCACCCACATCATCCTCGCGGTAGCGTTCGTGGTTGCGTTTGCAGGTGCGCCGTTCTACTTGATCGGCACCTACGCGATCCTGTTGCTGGCTTACATAGTCCTGTACATCCCCCAGGCGGCCTTCTACTCGTCTGCGGCATATCACCAGGTGGGGCGTCAATTGGCGGAAGCCTCCGCGACGTCCGGTGCAGCAGGTGGGACCACATTCCGACGTGTGCTTCTGCCGTTGATGGCGCCGAGCCTGATCGCTGGATGGTCGCTTCTGTTCGTTCTGATCACCGGGGATATCACCGCATCATCGATGCTGGCTGGAACCCACACTCCAGTAGTCGGATTCGTCATCCTCGACCTGTGGACCAGTGGCACCTACCCGCGGTTGGCCGCGCTGGGTGTGCTCATGACGGTCGTTGCCAGCTCGGTTGTTCTGGCGGTCATGTGGATGCGCGACAGGATTCGGTTGGTCAAGTAGGCGGGCCCATCGCTCGTCCTCGCTCCATATATCTGAAAAGGAAGAACTCATGCATCTGTCTGTGAGAACGAAAGCGTGCGCGGTGTTCGCCGTCGGCGCACTGACACTGGCGGCCTGCGGAGGTGGCGAATCGGAAACACGAGGCGCCATCCCGACACCCGACGCCGGCCTGCCCGAATCCAGCATCTTGGCTGCAGCTCAGGCTGAAGGGACCGTGGTGTGGTACACCCCCATTCCCGAGTTCGCCATCGGCGACGTGCTGGTCGGCTTCGAAAAGGCCTACGGAATCAAGGTCGACGTCGTACGGTTCCCCGGAAACACCCTCATCCAGCGCTACAACGCCGAGCGAGAAGCAGGAAAGGTAGTCGCGGACGTTCTCCACGTTCCCGAGACCGCCTTCTTCGACGATGCGAAAGACAAGGGCTGGTTCGCCGATCTCAACGAGTCGGAGGTTCCTGCGTTGGCGCAGTGGCCCGACGAATTCATCCCGGACAACCACTACGTCATGGTCAACACGCAGCCGATCGGAATCACTGTCAACACAGACGAATTCGATCCAGCGAAGGTGACGTCGTGGGATTCGCTGCTCGACGAGCGGGCGGCGAACCGGTTTGCGATGGTCGACCCGACGAACAATCCGTACTACCTGGCGTGGCTACGGATGCTCGAGGACAACTACGGAACAGGGTTCCTGAAGTCCATTGCTCAGCAGTCCCCCACGAGGCTCGACAGTGCGGTTCCCGCGGCTCAGCAGGTGGCCGCGCAAGAGTCCGTGCTGATGGCGCCGGCTGCATTGTCCGGCTCGCTTGCTCTGCAGAACGAGGGCGCACCGGTTGCGACTGTCTATCCAGAACCGACGGTGGGCATCGAAGGTTACGTCGCCGCTTCGGCCGACGGCCCGCATCCCAACGCAGCCAAGCTCTTCGTCAACTATCTGCTGACCCGTGCGGGGCAGGAGGTTCTCAACAGGGGATATGCGGCATCTCCGTTGCCGGACATTCCTGACTCCGTTCCGATGCCCGAGGGTTACACGCGGGCCGATACTGCCTCTGCAATCGCAGACAAGAGCCGCCTGCTGAGCCTGATCGGTCTGTAGTCCACGTCTCTCGCGTGGCGTGGCGACCACCGTTCGACCGGCCTCCCTTTTGTGAACGACGGTGAACGGTGGTCGTCTGTTTCTGGGCGCCGGATGACTTCGTGAGACCGAAGCATAAGCCACCCTTGACCATTCGAACTATGCGAACTATTCTACTGTTACAGTGAATGTTCGCCTCGCGGCCGGCCGCTCGATTCGAGCCAGCGATACACCACCTTCACGAGAATCCGCACCTCTCCCCATTCCGAGGAGCTTGAAAAGTATGTGGGATTTCGAGACGGACCCAGAATTCCAGCAGAAGCTCGACTGGGCCAACGAATTCATGACCAACGAAGTCGAACCGTTACAGTACGTCATCAAGCACCCACTCGACCTGACCGATCCTGTTCGGCAGGAGTTGATCTCCCCGCTGCAGGAGGAGGTGCGCCGACAGGGATTGTGGGCGTGTCACTTGGGTCCGGAGCTGGGTGGACCCGGGTACGGCCAGCTGAAGCTTGCACTCCTGAATGAGATACTCGGTCGCAGCGGCCCAGGGCCGACGGTCGGCCCGATCGTGTTCGGTACCGCCGCGCCCGACACGGGCAACGCTGAGATCCTCGCGCACTACGGCACTTCGGAGCAAAAGGACCGTTATCTGAAGCCACTGATCGACGGCACGACGTTCTCGGCCTTCTCGATGACCGAGCCGCAGGGTGGATCCGACCCGAAGGTGTTCACCACCACCGCCGTCGAGGACGACGATTCGTGGGTCATCAGCGGTGAGAAGTGGTTCTCCTCGAACGCGCGCTGGGCAGAGATCCTTCTCGTGCTTGCGGTGACCGAACCTAAGGCTCACATCTCGAAGCGGATGTCGATGTTCGTCGTACCGGTGAACACTCCGGGTGTCGAGTTCGTACGCCATGTCCAGGTCGCGGGCTGGGTCGAGGGCGACGGTGGCGGCGACCACAGTTACATCCGATACAACAATGTTCGGGTACCGAAGGATGCTCTGCTCGGTGACCGTGGTCAGGGCTTTGCCGTCGCTCAGACCCGGCTCGGCGGCGGTCGCGTCCATCACGCGATGCGCAGCGTCGGCCACATGAAGCTGGCCCTGGACATGATGTGCGAGCGGGCACTGTCCCGGTTCACACAGGGCGAACAGCTCGCGCAGAAACAGCTTGTGCAGCAGATGATCGCGGAGGCGTGGATGGAGATCGAGCAGTTCCGACTCCTCGTGCTCCAGACCGCGTGGAAGATCGACCGCTACAACGACTACAACAACGTCCGGATGGATATCTCGGCCGTGAAAGTCGTTGCCTCCAAGGTGCTATCCGACGTCGCAACCAAGGCACTGCAGATCCACGGCTCACTGGGCCTGTCGGAAGAGATGCCATTTGTCAGCATGCTCGTCAACGGCCTCCACGTGGGCCTCGCCGACGGCCCCAGCGAGATCCACACCCTGGGGGTCGCGAAGCAACTCCTCACGCAGTACAAGCCGACCGACGGAGTCTTTCCGACCCAGCACATTCCCACCCTGACCGAACAGGCACGCAAGAAGTACGCGTCCACCCTCGTGAAGCACGGGAGATGACGATGGCCACCGATACCGGCCGCGCGCTGCGCGAACGCGCACAAGGACGTAAGGCCCCGCTGTTGCAGCAGGCCCTCATCGAACTCGACGGCAAACTCGGCGAGTGGTCCGACGAGTTCATCTTCGGTGACGTCTGGGACGGCGACGAGATGTCATTCGAGGAGCGCATGCTCGTCGCGATCACCGCCCTGGCCGCGACCGGGCGCACCAACCAGCTGCGGAACTACCTCCACGGTGGGCTGCAGGGCGGGATCCCCGCCGACAAGCTCCAGTCCGCCCTGCGGATGCTTGTCGTCTACGTCGGCTTCCCCGGCGCGATCAACGCGCTGCAGGAACTGCAGACGGCTGTTCAGGTACACGAACGGGCACAGACATGACGTCGACAGCAACTCGGACCATCGCCGAGTACACCATTGTTCTAGCCGCGTGGATCGATGAGAACAGCGACAACCTGGACAAGTTTCGCCGACCGGTGGAAGGCGGGGTGCGCGGCGAAGTGGAGCACGCCCGCGAACTGATGGCCCTGCTCTACGAGGCCGGCTGGTCGCGGTGGGGTTGGCCCGAGGAGATCGGCGGCCGGGGTGGTTCCGAGCTACACCGTGCGGCGCTCTACGACGGGCTGGGCGCCGCCGGGGTGGAGATTCCCGAGGTCTTCGTCATCCTCGAGACAGTCGCGCCGGTGCTGGCGCACTACTCGCCCGAGCTCGCGGCCGAACATCTCCCGGCTTATCTGCGCGGCGAAGAGGTGTGGGGACAGGGGTTCTCTGAACCCGAGGCCGGCAGCGACCTCGCGTCGGTCCGCACCTCCGCGCGCGTAACCGACGACGGCGTCCTGCTCAACGGGCAGAAGATCTGGATGACCCTCGGTCCCTGTGCGGACTACGCGATGGTCCTCGCCCGGACGGGCACCCCCGAGAGTCGCCACCGCGGCCTGACGATGTTGTGGGTGGACCTTGCATCGGACGGCGTCACGGTGCGGCCCATCGTCGCGGCGAACGGCCGCGAGGAGTTCGCGGAGGTGTTCTTCGAAGATGTCCACGTCCCCGCCGAGCACCGGGTGGGTCCGCAGGACGGCGGCTGGGGCGTCGCGATGTTCCTGCTGCAGTACGAGCGTGGAATGTACGCGTGGCTGCGCCAGTCGATCCTGCATCACCGACTCGCCACCGTCGCGGGCAGAGTGCGCCCGGGGGACACCCGGCCCTCGCGGGCGGTGGGCGAAGCCTACGTCCTGCTGGCTGCGCTTCGTGCCCGCTGCGCCACAACCGTGGCGGCCCTCGCGGAGGGCCGCAATCCGGGCCCGGTGGTGTCGGTGGACAAGATGCTGCTGTCGTCCGCGGAGCGCGCGACGTTCGACGCGGCCCGAAAGGCGCAGTTCGAGGAGTTTGTCGTCAGCGACGACCTCGAATCGACGAGATTACGCGACGAATGGTTCTATAGCCGCGCCGCCTCGATCTTCGGTGGCGCCGTCGACGTGCAACGCGACATCGTTGCACAGCACGTGCTGCGCCTGCCCGCAGGACGGTCGTCATGAACGCCGACGAACGCGAGTTGATCACCGAAACCGCCGCTCGGCTGTTCGAGCAGCCCAACAGGTACGCGTTGGTCGACGAACTAGTGGGCGCGGGTCTCGAGGAGGAACTGCACTCCGACGATGAGCTCGTCGATGCGCTGATGACGCTTCAAGGGCGCGCGGGCGCGACCTCGACCCTGCTGTCGTTGATCGTCAGCGGCTCCGCGTTCGACACCTCGTGGACGGCGGTGCTGCCCCTACTGGGCACACACACAGCGCCCGGACTACGGCAGGGCGACATCGCGGTCGACGGCCTCGCGATCAACCCGCACAAGGCCGGTCCGTTTCTGGTGCACACCGCAGAGGGTGCCGTGCTCGTCTCCTCCGACGCCGTGACCACCACGCCTGCGAACGGGATCGATCCGGAACTGGGACTGCACACCGTAATCGGCACTGCGTCGTTGCGCACTTGCACCCCGGTGGACGGGTTGCGGTGGGACGAAGTCGAAGTACGGGCCTTGCGCGCTGTTGCCCACGAGCTGATCGGTCTTGCCGAACGTGCCCTGGGCCGGGCCGTCGAGCACGTCACCGAACGCAAGCAGTTTGGCAAGGCGATCGGCGCCTTTCAGGTGGTCCAGCATCGGCTGGTCGACGCCAACACGGCCCTGGCGGCCGCGAAGGCCGTTGTCGAATCGACGCGCGGTTCGGGTGACCTGCTCGCAGCGCTGGCGGCGAAGGCCTGGGCCGGGCGAGCCGCCCGCGAAGCGGTCGATGCAGCCCAGCAGTTCTGCGGGGCAATGGGGTTCACGTGGGAGTTCGGCCTGCACGAGCTGGTGCGTCGAATCACCGTCGTCGAGGCACTTTTCGGCGACTCCGATCAGGTCATCGACGAGATCGGCGACATTCTGGTCGGCCGCTCGGACGCGCCGCGACTGGCCACACTGTGATCGCGAACTACACGGACCACGAACTACACGGAAAGGAGCGGGCGATGAAAGACGTAGCAATCGTTGGTGTCGGTATTCATCCCTTCGGTCGTTTCGACCACGGGTACCGACAGATCGGCGAAGTCGCAATGCGGGACTGTCTCGCCGACGCGGCTCTCCAGCCGGAGGACGTCGACATGGTCCTCGTGGCGAACGTCGGTGCCGAGATGGCCAAGGGACACAACATCGTCAATCGCGTGCGGTACATCGGGAAGCCGATCATCAACGTGGAAGCTGCGTGTGCATCGGGTGGTTCGGCGCTGTCTCTCGGTGCGTCCCTGATCGAGTCGGGCGCCGCGAGGACGGTCCTGTGCGTGGGTGTCGAAAAGGCTCCTCGCGGGTTCGTCGCGGGTGCCGGGTTCGAGAGCTGGCAGGTCGAGTCGGGCCTCGGGGTCAATCCGCTGTACTTCTCGTTCCAGGCTCAGGACCTGATGCGGGACAAGGATGTCACCGTCGAGGATCTCGCCGATGTGGCGGTGAAGAACCACAAGCACGCAGTGCACAACCCGAACGCGATGTACCGCAGAGAGATTACTCGCGAGGAAGTTCTCGCAAGCCGACCGGTGTGCGACCCACTAACCCTTCTCATGTTGTGCACACCCAACGAGGGTGCTGCGGCCGTGGTGCTGATGCACAAGGAGGAGGCAGCACGGCGTGGACTCGACAACTCCATTCGAATCAGTGGGATCGGCCTCGTGTCGCGAGGCGCCGATGATTGGTTCGTTCCGGCACCGTCCCTTCAGTCCGACCTGACCAGCATCACTGCCCGCGCGGCAGAGGCAGCTCTGACCCAGGCGGGCGTCGGCGTCGACGACATCGACGTCGTGGAGTGCCAGGACACGGACGCCGCATCCGAACTCATCGCCTACCGAGATCTGGGCTTGTGCAAGAAGGGCGAAGAAGCGGAGCTATTACGCTCCGGCGCTACGACTCTCGGAGGTAGCATACCGGTGAACGTTTCCGGAGGTTTGTTGTCCAAGGGTGAACCGCTCGGCGCATCGGGTCTCGGGCAGATCCACGAGCTCGTCACCCAGCTGCGCGGCGCCGCCGGTGCACGCCAGGTCGAAGACGCCAAAATCGGCATGGCGCACGTGATGGGCGCCGGACACAACGCCTGCGTAGTGGTGGTGCAGCGATGACCCCGACTACTCCTACCGCAGACCAGCGGTACGTCCCCGCGTCGGTGGGTGAGATCACGTCCCTACTCGCGTCGACGTGCGACGCCTGTAGCCGCACCCACTTCCCAACGGTCACCGAATGCCCGGCATGTGGCGGCGTAATACACGAGACGCGCCTCTCCCGTGGTCGGCTGTCGGCCCTGACCGAGGTGACCGCCCCGCCGCCCGGAGCGCTCATCGAGCCGCCCTACAACGTCGGCGTCACCGATTTCGCGGAGGGAATCCGCGTCATCGGACTGGTCGACGGTGACGTCATCGTCGGCGACGAGATCGAGGTCGCCGTATTCGAGTACCACCCCGACCGGAGCACTTTCGCCTTCCGCCGCCGGATTTCGTGAGCCCCACCTTTCCATCTACAGATTGGAACGACATGACTGCAACACTGCCCGAGACTCACGTCCCCGATGCACTGCGTGATGTGAAGATCATCGACTGCGACGCGCACCTGACCGAGCCCGCCGACCTGTGGACCTCCCGCGTGCCTGCTGCGATGCAGGGCCGCGTGCCGGTCCAGAAGACCATCGACGGCATCACCGCGTGGTACCTGCACGACGAGGTATGGGCAAGCACGGGCGGTAACACGATCTCGACCGGACGCGAGAAGGTTCTCGGCGCTCATGTCGTGCAACCATTTTCGAACATCGATATTTCGTCGTGGGACACCAAGGAACGCCTAGCGTTGATGGATGACCAGGGCATCCACGCGCAGATCCTCTACCCGAACGGCATCGGCTTCGCATCTAACCACGTCTTCGCAATCGAGGATGAGGTCGAGCGCACAACCGTCCTGCAGGTCTACAACGACTTCCTCATGGAGACACAGATCGAGTCCAACGGTCGCCTGTTCCCGCAGGCTCTTCTACCGATTTGGGACATGGACCTGACGATCAAGGAGATGACCCGTCTGATCGACAAGGGGATGCGCGGCTTCACCCTGTCCGACAAGCCGGAGCTGATCGGGCTGCCCGAGCTGCCCGAGTCCTACTTCGATCCGATGTGGGACCTGTTCAACCAGACCGCTGCGGTGCCCAACTTCCACATCGGTGCGGGTGCGCGCCGCGAAGACTTGGAAGCCATGCGCGGCAACATCGGACAGAAGGCCTCCGGCACCGCCGGTCCCCACGTCACCGGGGTCGCCAAGCCTGCGTGGCGGTCGTTCGGTAAGCAGCGGCAGCTCGCCGTGGGTGCAACGCAGATGTTCATGTCGAACGTGCGGATCATCGTCAACCTGTGCATGTCCGATCTGTTCGACCGTTACCCGAACCTGAAGGTCGTCTCGGCGGAGTCGGGTATCGGATGGATCCCGTTCATCCTCGAGGCGATGGAGTTCCAGTTCGACGAGATGGTCACCCACGATCACGAACTCGCCGCTGCGAAGCGCCGGCCCACCGAGTACTTCCGGGACCACCTGTTCGCGATGTTCTGGTTCGAGGAGATCGGCGCGGCGAAGCTGCTCGAGGACATCGGCATCAACAATGTACTGGTCGAGACGGACATTCCGCACCCGACCTGCCTGTTCCCCGGTCCGCGCGAGCACTTCGCGCGAGTCTTGAGCGGGCTTCCGGAACACACGATCAAGCGTGTCCTGCAGGACAACGCCGCCGAGCTCTACAAAATCGACATCAGCTGATGGCACGGCTGCGTGCCCTTGTCGGGGCACGCAGCCCGGATGTCCCGCTCAGGAATCTCAGCGAAGGAAACCCATGACTACACCCGAATTCGGCTCGGACAAGAGGTTCGCCGGGAAAGTCGCGATTGTCACCGGAGCGTCGCGCGGCATCGGCCTATCGGTCGCTCAGCGGTTGGCCGCCGACGGCGCCGCCGTCGTCATGAACGCCCGCAAGCCCGAGGTTCTCGCCGAGGCAGTCGAGGAGATACAGAATGCGGGTGGCCGTGCGCTCGGTGTCCCCGGGAGCATCAACTCGGAGACCCTGCCCGGTGGGTTGGTCGATGCGGCACTCTCCGAGTTCGGTTGTCTCGACCTGATCGTCAACAACGCGGCCACGTCCGCGTCGTACGGGCCGCTGATGGACGTGACGAAGGATGCGTTCCACAAGACCATGCTCGCCAACACATGGCCGGCGCTGAACCTCGTCCAGCTCGCGGTGGCCGCCGGCATGCAGAACGGCGCGGTCGTCAACGTGCTCACCACCGGCGCCGAACGGGTGCATCCGGTCACTGGACCCTATACCGCAAGCAAGGCGGCACTGGCGAGTCTGACCACCACCCTCGCGCGAGAGCTGGGCCCGAAAGGCATTCGTGTGAACGCTGTTTCGCCAGGCCTGGTGCGCACCGAACTTGCCCGTGCCCTGTGGGACGGTGAGCGCGGGCCCCAAGAGGAGCGGCTCGTCCCGCTCGGCCGGCTGGGGCAGCCCACCGACATCGCGTCGGCCATCTGCTTCCTGCTGTCGGACGAGGCGGAATGGATCACCGGAACGACCATCCGCATCGACGGTGGACGCATCCACGTCGGCGGCGAACCCGCAGACCTGATCGGGGTCTACTGATGGAACCGCAGGAATTTCCCGGGCTCGAGGACGCCATCAACGAGGCGCTCGCCCAGGACGTGCCCGGCTCAGCCGTCTCGTCGCTCGAGGTGCTCGAAGGCGGACACTCGGGTATCACGCTCGCAGCGAAAAAGACCGACACCGACGGTGTCGCCGAGGTGGTCATCAAGGTCGCCCCCCATGGCCGGCAGCCGAAAGGCCGCCACGACGTCCTGCGGCAGGCCCACATCCTCGACGCGCTGGGGGGCGTCGACGAGCTCGTCGTCCCCCAGGTTCTCACCCGCGGATCGGGGGTATGGACGTTCTATGTAATGGAACGCTGCGCCGGCGAAGCCGCCGAGCCCGTCCTGAACTCCTCAACACGGGTTTTCGACAAGGACGTCGTCAGGGCCCGCGCAGATGCCGCCGCCAGGATGCTCGGCGTACTGCATCGCCAACCGATCACTATGGTCGCCGGAGCGGACTCCGAACTTCCCGATATCGCGGCCGAACTCGCCCGGTGGGCAAAGGTTGCGGCCGCTGCCTATGAAGACGATGCACCCGGCATCTCCGCGCTACCCGACGCGCTGCGAGCGACGATGCCCTCCACCGTCGAAGCCTCGGTCCTCGTCCACGGCGACTACCGACTGGGCAACGTTCTCTTCGATGGCGTTACCCCCACCGGCATCATCGACTGGGAGATCTGGACCGCGACGACTCCCGGCGTCGATCTCGGCTGGTTCCTGGCCTTCTGCGACCCAAACCTGTTCCCCGGAGTCGGTGCACCGGTCGAGGGCATGCCAACGGCGGACGAGCTTCTCGAGACGTATTACTCCGCCGGTGCGTCCCACATCGCGGATATCGACTGGTTCCACGCGTTCGGTCGGTTCAAGCTGGCCGCCGTCATGGCCCACAACCTGCGCCGTCACCGCGAAGGACGCCATGTCGATCCTTTCCAAGAACAGCTACCCCCGACCATCGCCACGCTGATCGACTCGGCCCGATCCATTCTGGACGGTGGCAGATGAGAAGCGGGCTGCCGCTCGGGCCCGGTTCCATCGGAATCGGACTTAACTCGAGCGCGGGACCCGCGGCGGAGGCGATACGTCGGTTGCGGCGTGAGGCCCACGTAGCAGCGGACTGCGGCTTCGACGGTGTGACCCTGAGCGAGCACCATGGCGGCTTCCCCGGGTACTTCCCGAACCCGATCCTGCTGTGCGGCCTGATTCTGGCCGACATGCCCCACGGCTGGGCCGCAGCGTCACCGAGCATCCTGCCGCTGCGCAACCCCTACACTGTCGCCGAAGATCTCGCCTGGATCGACGCTGCATACCCAGGCCGTGTGGCCGCAGGCTTCGTCCCCGGCTACCAGAAGCGCGACTTCGACGCCTTGGGTGCCGAGTTCGAGACGCGATCAGCCACGTTCTGGTCGCATCTGAACACCCTGACCGGCGTCCTACGCCCCGGAGACGCGCCGCACCCGATTACCGACGACGCGGCGATCGCCGACGCCCGCGTTCGAGACCTGACCGTACTGGTAGGTGTGGCCGGTCCGCTCGGCGCCCGTCGGGCAGCGAACGCCGATGTCGGTCTGCTGTTGATGTCACTCGACAGCGCAGCAGCGACTGCATCGCTGATCAGGCACTACGAGGAGGCGGGTGGCAACCGGAGCTGTGTCCTGATCAGGCGGGTGTGCATCGGGGACTCGGCAACCGCGGACCGCCGCCATGGGCTGTGGTTGGAGGCGTCGTCGGGCCGAGAGAAGTGGTTGACCGCGTCGCCGAACAGCGTCATCAGCGGCGGACCCGGCGCGGTTGCCGAGGCCCTCGTCGAGGACCTGAGGACGTCCGGTGCTTCCGCGCTCAATATCCGAGTCGACGCCGACGAGGCCGACCCCGCCGAGGTATTGCGTCAGATCGAACTAATCGGAGCGGAAGTCCTTCCCCGTGTTCGGTCTTCGATGGGCTGGCACGCGCAGGGCCCGTCCACGGCACTTACGAGAGGAGTTCAATCATGACTACGAACAACGCACCAGGTCCGTGTGGAGGGGTGCTCTCCGGCGTCAAAGTGGTGGAATTGGCCCACGTGATCGCGGGCCCGCTGGCCGGCACCCTGCTCGCCGATCTCGGCGCGGAAGTCGTCCATGTCGAAGCGCCGGGCACCGGGGACACCGCACGATTCCAAGGTCCGGAAAAGGACGGAGTCCGGTTGTGGTGGAAGGTATCCGGACGCAACAAGCGATCGGTGACCCTGGATCTACGTCAGCCCGAGGGGCGGAAGCTCGCCGGGGAGCTGATCGCGTGGGCCGATGTGCTCATCACCAACATGCGGTACTCGACCCTCGAGAAGTGGGGCTTCGACTGGAACACCCTGCATGCACAGCATCCGAAGCTCGTGATGCTGCAGATTTCCGGCAACGGTGCCACCAGCTCCGCGCGCAACGACCCGGGATTCGGCAAGGTCGGCGAGGCCCGCAGCGGCGTCGTGCACCTGACGGGCTTCCCGGACGGACCGCCCATCCACACCGGTTTCTCCCACGGCGACAGCGTGACCGCACTCATGGGTGCCTTCGGTATCGCCTCAGCGCTGGTGCGACGAAATGAGTCGGACTTCACCGGCGAATGGATCGATATCGCGTTGTTCGAGCCGCTCTTCCGCCTCATCGAATGGCAGGTCATCATTGCGGACCAGCTCGGCACCGTGCCCGGTCGTGCCGGCAACCAGCTGGCGGTCGCCCCGGCCGCGGTGGTGAACACCTTTCTCACCGCCGACGAGGTGTGGATCACCGTAACCTCAGGAACCCCACGGTCCGTGCAGAGGATCGCGGAGATGCTCGGTGAGCCCGCCGAGGACTACCGCACCGTGGAACAGCAGACCGCCCGCAAGGAGCGGCTCGACACCCTCCTGCACAAGTGGATGAGTGCCCGCACCGCCGACGTCGCCATCAAGGAAATGGCCGATGGGGAGGTGGTGGGTTCGCGGGTCTATTCCGCAGCCGACATCCTCGAAGATCCGATCTATGCCGAGCGCGAGGACATCATCTCGATCGAGGATCGGGACCTCGGGTCCGTCAAGATGCAGGGCGTGGTACCGCGCATGCACCAACATCCCGGCTCCGTGTGGCGGACCGGGGCCCACTTAGGTGAGGACAACGACCTCGTCCTCGGTGAATGGCTTGGCAGGAACGCTGCCGAACTGGTCGACCTCCGCGAGAAAGGTGTCATCTGATGTCTGCACATCGTGGCCGCTACAACTACCGCACCATCAAGAGCATCCTCGAGACACCGATCATGGACGACCACAAGTGGGGGAAGCTGGCAAACATTCCCGCCGACATGATCTTCCTCGACCTCGAGGACTCCGTGGCGCCGGACCGGAAGGAGCAGGCGCGCGACCGCGTCGTCCGCTCGCTCACGGAGAAGGCGTTCGACGGTGAGAAGCTGCTGCTGCCGCGCGTCAACCACCTCAGCACCCAGTGGGGCAAGGTTGATGTCCAGGCGCTCGCGGCAGCCAAGCCGGATGTGGTGGCGTATCCCAAGATCCGGTCTGCCGCATGCGTCGACGAGGTACTCGAGGAGTTCCGTGCACACGGTGCCGATCCCGACATCTTCGCGATCATCGAGACCGCGGAGTCCGTGCTCAATGTCCGTGAGATCGCGGCGCATCCGAGCGTGATCGGACTGATGTCCGGACCCGCCGACATCAGCCTGGATGCGGGCATCGAACTGTACGAACCCGGGGGTGCGCTCAATCGGATCTTCCTGGTGACCAAGTCGCTCACCGTGCTCGCCGGCGCCGCATACGGATTGGCTGTCACGGACATCGCCTACGCCGAGAACATCCGGGACCTCACCGAGATCCGCCACCGGGTCGAGGATTCGCGGCGCATGGGCTTCACCACCATGACGACCTTCTACCCGCCACACGTCGACATCATCAACGACGTCTTCAGTCCCGGGCACCAGGAGATCGCAGCCGCACAAGCGATCGTCGAGACCTACGAGACGGCACTGTCGGAAGGAAAGGCTGCGGCCCTGACCGAGGCGGGCACCCCAGTGCTCGTGCACGAGTACGAGAAGGCGCTCGCGCTCCTCGCACGGTGAGCGAGCCGAGGGCCCGATTCGACCGAAACGTAGTGGAAACGAGGTGAGTATGGACGCCGTCGACACAGCCCTGATGATTCTCCGGGTGACTCTCGGTGTTGTCATCGCCGCACATGGCTACGCGAAATTCTATTGCGGTGGGCGGATTCCGGGCACAGCGGCATGGTTCGAGAGCATCGGAATGAAGCCGGGACGATTCCATGCTCTGCTCGCAGGGTCAACCGAGGTGGCAGCGGGAATCCTGCTGGTGCTGGGAATGCTGACACCGCTCGCCGCGGCGCTGGTGATCGCCCTGATGCTCGTGGCTGCGTGGACGGTGCACCGCGGCAACGGTTTCTTCATTGTCGGAAACGGGTGGGAATACAACCTCGTCTTGGGGCTGTCGGCCTTCGTTGTCGCGGTGGCCGGGTCTGGAACCGTCAGCATCGACCATGTGCTCTTCGGGGAGAACCCAGCGAACGGAGTCCTCGGTGGAACGGTCGCAGCCGTGGTGGGACTGGCGGGAGGCGTTGGCACTCTCGCACTCTTCTTCCGACCGGCCACCGTGTTGATATCGCCGGACCCAGAGCGGGCTGCCGGTAACAAACAACCCTGAAATCGGTCATTACACAGCATTCATGAAGTAGGACAATGAACGAGAAGGTCGCTGAACTGATGGAACGAGACCTGGCCGTGGTGCTTGCCGTGCTGACGGGGCAGACGGTATCGCAGACGCCAAACAGGTGAGGCTTCGCCGGTGACCAATTCCGCAGCATTTGAAAAGGAGTACCGCATGGTCGACGAGGAATCGCGCACCACCATCATCGACGGGTTGATCTTCCCCGAGGGACTGCGGTGGCGGGGCGACGAGTTGTGGTTCTGTGACATCGAGGAGCACGAAGTGATCACCGTCGACGCTGGCGGCGCCGTGCGTGGCCGGCTGGCGTTTCCGGGAGAGTACCCGATCGGTCTTGCCTGGACGCCCGAAGGCACCCTGATCGTCGGTGGACGATTCGAGCGGCTCCTCACCTCCCGCGACGGCGAAATACACGTGCTCCATGACATCGAGGTCGATGGCGTCGCCGATTCGTGGTCGAACGACACGGTCGTCGACGCCGCCGGCCGAATCTATATCTCCAGCTTCGGCAAAGCCCACGACCTCATCGACCACGGATCGAACGAGAAGAGGCTCGAGGGCGCCGGCCGGATCCTGCTCGTGGACCTCGACGGGAGCATCCGCAAGGTAGCCGGTGGTCTGTCGATGCCCAACACGATGCAGATCACCCCGGACGGCTGCACCCTGATCTGCTGCGACAGCTTCGCGCACAGGGTGGTCAAGTATGCGATCCAGCCCGACGGCTCCTTGGGGCCGGGGCAACTCTTCGCCCAGTTCGACGACATGACCGACGGATCGACACTGGACCGTGACGGTGGGCTCTGGGTCGCGTTCCCGCACGTCAAGCAAGCTCGTCGGGTGCTCGACGGTGGTGAGGTGACGGACGTGATCGAGTTCGACGACGACGTGTTCGACGTCGCGCTCGGTGGCCCCGATGGCATCTCGCTCTTTGCGGCCATGTCGAACCTGGCCGCCACGACGCCTCCGGCGGACGGGTCCGAACGAGCACGACCGGGACGGATCATCCGCATCGAGGTCGACGTCCCGGCCGCGTGACAACGCGTGCCGGACAGGTGAGGTCGGAGATGGGAGCGGACGTGTCAGATATCGATGTAGCCGGGCTGTTGGGCAGCGCCGGCGGGAAGCTGCTTATCGGGGGAGACTGGGTGGCCCCCCGGGCCGGTGGACTTTTCGAGACCCTCGACCCCGGGACGGGCCGTCCCGTCGGCCTGATCGCTGGCGGTGACGAGACGGACATCGACGACGCCGTCGCAGCGGCCCGCGAGGCCTTCGAGGACGGGCGCTGGCGCAGTCGGCCCGGATCGGAACGGGCGAAGGTGCTCTGGCGCATCGCCGACCTGATCGAACAGCACCACGACGAGCTGACCCTCCTGGAGTGCGTGGATCAGGGCCAGCCGCCCGCCTATCTGGGCGCGATGGTGACCGGTTCCGCGAACGGCTTCCGGTACTACGCAGGGCTCGCCGACCACATCTACGGGGTGGCGACGGATGTCCTTGTCGGTGGCGAGCCCATCCACGCCTACACCCGGCGGGAACCCATCGGGGTCGTCGGGATGATCGTTCCCTGGAACGCGCCGCTGCTGATGGCGGCCTGGAAGCTTGCCCCGATGCTGGCGGCCGGGTGCTCGGGTGTGCTCAAACCGGCCGAGGAGACGTCCCTCACCGCTCTGCGACTCGGTCAACTCGTGATCGAGGCGGGCGTGCCCGCGGGAGTGGTGAACCTCGTCACCGGTCGCGGCCACGTCACCGGTGCCGCGTTGGCTGCCCACCCCGACGTCGACAAGATCGCATTCACCGGGTCCACCGAGGTCGGGAAGCGCCTGGTCCACGCAGCCGAGGGCAACCTCAAGCGGCTCACCTTGGAGCTGGGCGGAAAATCACCGTTCATCGTTCTCGACGACGCCGACCTGGACACCACGATTCCCGCGGCAGCGGCAGCGATCTTCAGCAACTCGGGACAGGTGTGTTCGGCCGGGTCCCGGCTGCTGGTGGACCAGCGCGTGGCCGACCGTGTCGTGGACGGTGTGACCGCTATCGCTCGTCGCACCCGGCCCGGCTACTACGCCGACCCGGAGGCGGACATCGGTCCGCTGATCTCGGGCAAACAGCTTGACCGTGTGATCGGCTACGTCGACGCGGCGCGTGCTGGCGGCGCAGAGGTGACGGTGGGCGGTGGACGGACCGGCGACGGCGGATTCTTCATCGAACCCACTGTGCTGACGGCGATCTCGCCCGACGCGGCACCCGCACGCGAGGAAATCTTCGGCCCGGTGGTGTCGATTCTGCCGTTCAGCGACGTCGACGAGGCCGTCGCGCTGGCCAACGATACGGACTACGGCCTGTCGTCGAGCATCTGGACCGGCGACGCCGCCAGAGGACACGCCGTCGCCCGGCGCCTGCGTGCGGGCCGGGTCGGCATCAACGTGCACAGCGCGGGCGACTACCACCTGCCGACGGGGGGATACAAACAGTCGGGTTGGGGCCGGGAACACGGACCGAACGGCCTCGATCCCTATCTGGAAGAGAAGTCGGTGTTCACCAAGATCCGCTGAGTAAGGAGCCAACCATGAGCACGACACGAGCTGCGGTCGTCCGCGGGGTCAAAGAGCCCTGGGAGATCGTCGAACTCGACCTCGACGAGCCGAAAGAACGTGAAGTCCTCATCCGGCTCGCATACTCGGGACTCTGCCAATCGGATCGGCATTTCCAGGTGGGCGACTTCCCCGCCCGGTTCCCGCTCGTCGGGGGCCACGAGGGAGCCGGCGTTGTGGAGAAGGTGGGGCCCGGCGTCACCCGGGTATCGGTGGGCGACCATGTCGTGTGCTCCTTCCTGCCGGTGTGCGGGGTTTGCCACTGGTGCTCAACCGGCCACCAGGCGCTGTGCGACCTGGGCCTGAACGCCGGGACGGGGCAGCTGCCCGACGGGACCTTCCGGTTCCACCACCGATCCGAGGATCTCGGCGGGGTCTGCGCGCTGGGCACGTTCTCCGAGCGTGCCGTCATCTCGGAGTACTCGTGCGTGAAGGTGGATTCGTCCCTCCCGCTCGATGTGGCTGCGCTGCTCGGGTGCGGTGTGCCCACGGGTTGGGGTGCCGCCGTCTATGCGGCCGGCGTCCGGGCCGGTGATGTGGTGGTGATCTACGGCTCGGGAGGTGTCGGCAGCAACGCGGTGCAGGGCGCAGCTAGGTCGGGGGCATCGATCGTGGCCGTGGTGGATCCGGTTCCGTTCAAGCGGGAGATGGCCGAGACGTTCGGAGCCACTCACACGTTCGCCACGCACGAGGACGCGTATGAGTACATCAACGAGGCAATCTGGGGACGGCTCGCGAACCACGCGATCATCACTGTCACGGACCATACGGTGGAAATCACGAACCAGGCGAGTTCGATCGTCGGAAAGGTCGGCTCGATCATTGTAGTGGCCACGGGACGTAATGGGGAGAACCAGCTGGAGATGAATACGCAGTCTCTCAAGGGGTTCCAGCAACGAATCCAAGGCGTGATGTTCGGTAACTGCAACCCGCTGTCCGACATTCCGCGGCTCGTCGACCAGTACAAGCGTGGTGCGTTGCTGCTGGACGAGCTCATTACCCGCCGGTACAGGCTGGGCGATATCAATCAGGCGTTCGACGACCTCGTTAACGGGAAGAATATCCGAGGAGTGATCGAACACTCGTGACGGATATACCTATTCGCACAGTGCAGCAGTCGTCGACGCGGGGCTTGACTCGACGCCGCACACACGTCGGGCGCGCTGCCACGAGTGCACGGCATACCGCTCGTATGTCGCGATGGCTAACGATGCCATTGCCCAAACCTTAAGAATCTCTGTAAGTTTCGGTTGACTACTCGAACTATGCGAACTAATGTCCCATACATCGTTGTGGCGCAGTTCGCGCAGGGCCCAGGAATGAGTCCGGCGTCACGTTCCCTAGGCAGCCAAACAGATGAGGGCGGTTCGCTGACATGTCGACACTTTCCGAAGCAGGCCCGGTCGAAGACCGCTACGGGCCAGCCGTGTTAAGGGAGCTCATCGACGCCGAACAGATCCGGCGACTGAAATACGCGTATTGCCGCGCTGCCGATGCAATGGACGCCGCGGGAATGCTCGCAGTGTTCACAGACGACTGCGTCGTAGATCTGTCCGGTGGCCGCGGCGGCGCAGTTACCGGCATCGCCGCTGCCCGCAAGTTCTACTCCGGCGCACTGAGCAAGTTCATTGCGAGCAGCCACCACCTCTCGAACATGGATGTTGTGTTCGAATCCGCGGATACCGCCCGGATGGAGTCGTATCTATATTCGTGGCAGCGCTACAAGGCGTATCCAGCGCTAAAGGACAGGCACCGCTGGGCGCGATACCGAGATGTGTACCGCCGCACGCAAAATGGTTGGAAGCAGACGGAGCTGGTGTGCTACGTCGGCGGCGAGGTCACGCCGGAAGAACTCGAGAGGTCGTGTGAAACGACCGCGCTGCCGTCTTGGCACTGAACTTCGCTGAAGCGTTCCCGCATTCGCGAAGCGAACACGGCCGCAGCATTACCGCGTGAAACATGATCACGCATACCTACAACCGCTGAACGAAAGTGATGACGATGGGCGAAGAGCGCAGCCAGACGACAACAGTTGGCACCATCCTTACGCCGCCAGGCACCGAAGTCTGGCCGAACTTCTCGCTTCTCATCGGCGGGGAGTTGACGGAGGGGCGCGGCGACAGCATCGACGTCATCGATCCCGCGACAGAACGGGTAGTCGCGTCGGTCGCTGCCGCGGACAGAGCACAGGCGGACCGTGCTGTGACGTCGGCTCGTGAGGCATTCGAGTCGGGTCCGTGGGCCTCGGCATCGGCGGCAGATCGTAGTGCCCTGATCAACCGAATCGCCGACGGCATCGAAAAGCGTCGCGACGAGTTCGTGAACGCGATCGTGACCGAGGTGGGTGCGCCGATCAGCGCCGCCGGAGCATTGCAGGTCGATTGGCCGATCAAGCACCTGCGGGAGTACGCGCAGGCCGCGCTCGACGAGCGGAGCCAGGATCTGGGACGGCATACCGACCCGATACCGTCCTCCAGCATCGTCGCGTATCGACCGGTCGGCGTCGTCGCCGCGATCGCTGCGTACAACTACCCGCTGCTGCTGCTGGTTCACAAGCTGGGCGCGGCACTCGCTGCAGGGTGCACGGTGGTCGCGATTCCGTCACCGCGTACGCCGCTGTCGACACTGTTGCTGGCCGAGGTGCTGCGCAATGCAGATGTCCCGCCCGGTGTGGTGAACGTCGTCGTGGGCGAGGCAGATATCGCGCGTGCTGTGACCGAGAACCCAGGTGTGGACAAGATCGCATTTACCGGTTCGGTCGCGGTCGGCGAGAAAGTGATGCGGCAGGCTGCGACGGGTGTTCGTGGCGTCGTCCTCGAGCTCGGTGGCAAGTCGCCTGCAATCCTTCTTCCCGGAACCGATCTCACTGCTGTAGTCCCCGGACTGCACCAGAGGTACTGCCGAAACGGTGGCCAGGCGTGCGCCGCGCCGACGCGGATCCTGGTGCACGAATCGCAATGGGTTGAATTCATCGAACTCAGCCACAAGGCATACAAATCCATCCAGGTGGGAGATCCGCGGGATCCGGCCACCATTGTCGGACCAATGATCACTGAGGCGCACCGTGATTCGGTGGAACAGTTCATCCGAGAGGCCGTGGACGGCGGAGCGGTGATCGCTGCCGGCGGCGGGCGCCCGGACTCCGGCCCTGGGTGGTTTGTCAATCCCGCACTGATCACCAACGTGCACAACACCGACCGGATCTGTCAGGAAGAGATTTTCGGCCCGGTCGCAACGGCCATGCCGTACAGCACCGTCGACGAAGCGGTGAAGATCGCCAATGAGACCCGATACGGTCTGCACGCGTACCTATTCGGGCCCGATACGGATGCTGCACGCGAGATTGCGCCGCGACTGCGAGCGGGCACGGTATCGGTCAACGGCGGTGGAGGCCTTCGCGCCGACGCACCGATGGGTGGATTCGGTGTCAGCGGAGTCGGCCGCGAAATCGGATCCTGGGGCATCCACGAGTACCTCGAACCGCAGCACATTCAGTGGGCCTGCGACTAATCCTGCTTCTCCGCTCGCCTGTCCTCCGCGGTGAGGATGGAAAGGAAGATTGTGGCTAATCGAATCGACCGAGAGACACCCGTTTCGGAGGAACTCGCGAAGGGACATCGTCGGGCTGCGTGGGTCGTCATTCTTTGTCTCCTCATCGGCGCATGGGACGGCTACGACATGGTCGTCCACGGCGCCGTCACACCGGCGCTCCTTGATTACCAACCGTGGGCGCTCTCGGCAACGCAAGTCGGCACCATGGCGAGCCTTGCTCTTGCCGGCATGTTGGTGGGTGCCCTTGGTAGCGGCGTGTTGTCGGATATGTTCGGCCGGAAAAGGCTGCTCATCGGATCGGTGATCTGGTTCTCGGCGTCGATGGCACTCTGCGCTATGGCGCCGAATCCGGAGGTGTTCATGCTTCTCCGGTTCCTCGGAGGCCTCGCGCTCGGCGGCGTCCTCCCTGCGGCGATCGCACTGGTGGCCGAGTTCGCTCCTCGCCACCGGCGCCAATTCTTCAACGGAGTGATGAACATCGGGTACTCCTTCGGCGGCATTGCCGCCAGCCTGCTCGCGGTCTGGTTTCTTGCCGACTACGGGTTCAGGCTGATGTTCTGGATCGGCTTCCTCCCGGTGTTCGTCCTCGTTCCGGTGCTGATGAAGTGGTTGCCGGAATCGGCGGACTACCTGATTCTGAGAGGTCGCTTCGAGGAGGCGCGTGCAACCTGTACCAAGTACGGGATGCCCTGGCCGCCTGACGAAGTAGGCAAGGCCGCGGGTGAGGGCAAGCCCGTGAATCCGCTGCGTACCCTCTGGAAGCGCGAGCACATTGTCGTCATCGTCCCGCTGGTCGCCACCTTCTTTGTCGGTTTGATGCTGACATACGGACTCAACTCCTGGTTGCCGCAGATTATGAGGCAAGCGGGGTACCCGCTGACTTCGGCGCTGGTATCGCTGATGGTGCTGAGCATGGGGGCGATCGTCGGCATCATGACGCTCTCCGTACTTTCCGACCGTTTCGGACCTCGCCCGGTGGTCTGTTGGGCGTTTGGCGTTGCCGTTCTGTCCTTGTACATCTTGAGCTTCAGCCCGCCGACGCCGGTCTTCTTCGCTGCCTTGTTCCTCGCCGGAATCGGCGCGAACGGCACCACCGTGGTTTTGTACGGATATACGGCTGCGCTGTTCCCGAGTGCAACTCGCGGAACTGTGCTCGGACTCGGCATGGGCATCGGCCGTGTCGGCGCGATCCTCGGACCGCAGGTCGGTGGCTTCGTGCTCGCAACGGGTGCGCCGGTGGAATGGAATTTCTACGCGTTCATGATTCCCGCGGCGCTCGGTCCGCTGATCATCCTGTTCGTTCCGCGCGTGGCTCCTTCGAAGGCGCGCAGCATGACGTACCCGAGAACGAATACGCCCGAGGTTGCGGCCACCGGACGTGCCAAGAAGGAAACCGCGGGATAGCACGACTTACAAGCCTGAAATGTGCGCAACACAATCAGTAGGGAAGGCAGAATCAATGAGGCTCGAGAATCGCATCGCACTGGTGACCGCCGGAGGTTCCGGTATGGGTCGCGCGGCATGTGTGCGCTTCGCCGCAGAGGGCGCGCATGTCATCGTGACCGACCTCGACACTGACGCGGCCAAGGGGACGGTGTCGCAGATCGAGGGGACCGGCGGCTCGGCCGAAGCGCATCAGCTCGATGTTGCCGACAAGGCTGCTGTCACCAGCCTGGTTGAGCAGGTCCGCGCCACCCACGGCGTGCTCCACGTCCTCTACAATCACGCCGGCATCCCCGGCGCCTCTGGTCTCGATATCTCAGAGGACCAGTTCGACCTCGCCGTCGACGTCAACATCAAAGGGGCGTTCTTCCTGACGGCCGCGTGCGAAGACCTGCTCGAGGCCGCCGGCGGCAAGGGCTCTGTAATCTTCACAGCCTCGGTCTCGGGTATCGTCGGTTCGCCGCTGAGCCCGCTCTACTCGATGACCAAGGGCGGTATCGTGCTGCTCATGAAGTCGCTGGCGTTGAAGTTCGGCCCGCTCGGCATCCGCGTCAACGCGATCTGCCCCGGCCCGATCGCGACTCCGATGCTCCCGCAGTTCTTCGGGCGCGATACGGGTGCCGACGTTTCAGACGTCGTCGACAGCTTCACAGTCAACGTACCGCTCGGCCGGCAGGGCCAGCCTGAGGAGATCGCGGCTGCTGCAGCGTTCCTCGCGAGCGACGACGCGAGTTTCGTCAACGGTGTTCCGCTGCCCGTGGATGGTGGCTACCTGGCGCGCTAACGCCGAGCGGTTCGGTCGCCGGGTCGACGACTCGGCACCGAGCCTGTAGTCCTACCCCCATTGACCCCGCGCGTGGTCCGAAAGGTTGCCCGACGCCATGTATCCGGCCTACCTGGTTGTCATGCGGTGGCTCACCGACAATCTCATCGGTCTTCTGGTAGCAGCCTATTCAAAGGGGCAGATACATCAATCCCGAACAGAGGGCATGTAGCTGTGCAATGTCCACGTCGCAGGCTCAGCACAGTCGTCAGCCCCTCGATGGGCTCTGTCCATGGAGACCAGGGATTAGCAGGTAGAACACATCGAGGGTTGGCGCTCTTGCGCGCGCTACGGCGAGGTCAGCGATGACAGCGATGACAGCGCAAGGATGGAGTTTGAGTTCGCGTTCAATTATGGGTGGCCTCAGTGGTTACGCGCTGCACAGTTTTACAGCATTTCGGATCACGCGCCTGGCAAGGATATTGATATGGCATACAGCCATGACGCGGCACCGACGACGGAAGGCGCGGCGGTACGAAGTACGGTCCCAGCGCTTGCTGCGGCACGTCCGGGCGTTCCGACAACGGGTGGTGATCGGCTTGCGCTCATTCCGGCAGGCGATTCTGGTTGCAAGCAACCGATTCTCCGAACACCTATATCACTGAAGCGGCAATGCCCTCGTGGTGCGCCTCGGTGCTGCCGAATAGCAGTGCGTCGCTCTTAGCTCGCCGAAAGTACTTGTGTAGGGGGTGTTCCCAGGTGAATCCGATTCCGCCGTGGATCTGGATGGATTCTTCGGCGGCGTAGGTGAAGGCCTCGGACGCGAGTACATGCGCGATGCTCGCTGCAGTGGCCAGTTCGTTTGTTGGTCTTTCGTCGGCGTTCGCCGCGTCCAGCACTGCGGCGTGCGCCAGTTCGAGTGCCACCAGCATGTCGGTGAGGCGGTGCTTGATCGATTGGAACGAGCCGATCGGTCGGCCGAACTGTTCCCGGGTCTTGGCGTACTCGACCGACATTTCCAGGCACGCCTCGGCGGCGCCGACCTGCTCGGACGCCAGCGCCACGAGGGCTGACGCCTGCGCGCGCGGCAGCCTCGCACCTAGGGTTGCGTCGCCGACCGTCTGTGCGTGGGCGTCGACGAACTCAATCCGGGTCAGTGGGCGGGTGGTGTCCAGGGACTCGAGAGGGGTACGTACCACGCCGGGTGCGGCGCCGTCGATGACGGCCAGCTCGAGGTCCTTCTCACCGCGTGCGACAACGACGAGGAGATCTGCGCTGTCACCATCGATTACGAAATCTTGGATACCTCGAAGAATCAACCGGCTGTCACCGGTTGCGGTGGCGGTAATCGGGGTGTCCGAGTACGGGTACCCGGCAACCAGCGTGGCGGTGCGTTTGCCGGTAGCGATGGCGGGCAGATGTGCGGCGCGGCCCGCGTCCGAAGCGCATTCCGAGAGGGTGAGCCCGGCAAGGCACACGGACGAGAAGTAGGGTGCGTCGGAGATGGTGCGGCCGAGTTCGTGCATCACGACCGAGGTGTCTTTGAGGGTGCAGCCGGCTCCGCCGAAGCGCTCGGGGAAGGGGATCTCCGTCAATCCCAGGCCGGTGAGCCCTTCCCACAGTGCTTGTTTCGTATCAGCGTTCTTCGTGAGGAAGGCGCGGACGCTGTCCCGAAGTTGTTCTTGTTCGTGGGTCAATTCGAGGGCCATGATTGCTCCTAGCGCGGTTCTCTGGGCAGCCCGAGGCCGCGTTCGCCGATGATGTTTCGCTGGATCTCGTCGGAGCCGCCGGCGATGCGGTAGCCCGGGGCGCCCAGGAGATGCTCGGTCCAGGCATAGGTGTTCGGGGTGCTCGTGTCGGCGAGGATGCGGGGTCCGAGGAATCGGGCCGCGGCGTCTCCGATGCGCTTGAGGTTTTGCGTCCACACGAGCTTGGCGATCGAGCCCTCGACTCCGGGAACATGGCCGGCGAGTTCACGTTCGGCGTACCGGGCGTTGAACATTGCGGTGGCGCGTTCGTAGACGACGACGTCGGCGAGTGTCTGACGCACGTGAGGGTCGTCGGTGATGCCAAGTTGCTTGGCGAGCCTGATCAGGTCGGCTGCGCTGCCGCCGGCGGAGACGATTCCGCCGCTGGAGCTGCGTTCGAAACCGAGGGCGGTCAATGCGACGCTCCAACCGTCGCCGACCTCGCCGAGACGCAGCGAGTCAGGCAGTTCGACGTCGGTGAGGAATACCTCGTTGAAGGTGGAACCGCCGGACATCTGGCGGATGGGCCGGGTTTCGACTCCTGGGGCGTCCATCGGCACCAGGAACGCCGTCATTCCGCGGTGCTTGGGTGCGGCGGGGTCGCTCCGGGCGATGAGTAGTCCCCATTCGGAGAATTGTGCGCCCGAACTCCACACCTTCTGACCGGTGATCTTCCAGCCGGTGTCGGTGCGAACTGCGCGGGTCGCGAGCGCGGCCAGGTCGGAGCCGGCGCCGGGTTCGGAGAACAGTTGGCAGCACAGTTCGTCGGCACGCAGGAACGGTTGCACGAACCGTTGTTTGTGTTCCTCGGTGCCGAGCAGATGGATGGTCGGTGCGATCAGCTCCACGGTCACCAGGATGGTTTCGTGCCGCTCGGGGGCGCGGAACTGACGTTCGAGCTCGACGTAGATCCGTTCGTGGGAGGCGGTCAGGCCCGCTCCGCCCCATTCGGGACTCCAGGTGATCGCGCCGAAACCGGCGTCGACGCGTGCGGATTGCCAGGATTTGCCGCGGACGAGCAGTTCGCGCTCTTCGGCCTCTGTGCGGTTGTGGAAGATGGCGTAGGACGGCTCCGCATCGTCGCCTGACAGGTCGGTTTCGGTGACCGGCAGATGCAGGTCCAGCCGCTGGGACAGCCACGCGGTGGCGCGGTCGCCGAACGCGTCCAGGTCTTCGGGTGTTGCCAGTTCCCTCGTTGCGGTACTCATGGGTTCTTGCCGTTCGTCAGTGCGGCCATTCGTGTCTCGACCGCAGTCTTGGAGTCCGGATGCTCGGACAGCCGGACGGTGAAGGTCTGTTCGAGTTCGTAGCCGCGTTTGAGATCCATACCCTCGCAGCCGTTCAACGATTGCTTCGCCAGGGTCAGTGCGTAGCGGCTCTTCGCGGCGATGGAGCGTGCGTGGGTGAGTGCGGTGGTCATGAGTGTGTCGTGGGGGACCACCTCGATCGGCGCGCCCCACCGCTGGAGGGTGTGTGCGTCGACGGCTTCTGCGGTGAAGAACAGCCGGCGCATTGCCTGCTGCGGCAGCATTCGGGCGGTGAAGCGGCCGCCGCCCAGGACCCCGACGTTCATTTCCGGCAGCCCGAACGTCGCCTTCTCCGACGCCACCACGAGGTCGCACGCTGCGGTCAGACCGAATCCGCTGCCGAGTGCGGGCCCGTTGACGGCGGCAATGACGGGGATCGAGCAGTCGATGAGGTTGAACATCGCGCGTCGGACGTTGCGCATCTGCAGTTCGCCGCTCGTCGTGTCCATGGTGCGGAAGTCGTTGAGGTCGTTGCCCGCGCAGAACACGTGACCGCGTCCTGTGAGCACGGCGACGTTGACCGTCGGATCGTCCGATAGCCGATCGAAGGCCTCGGCGAGTTCGCCGTACATTCGGTGGTCGATTGCATTGACCTTGCCGCGGGCGAGCTCGACCAGGGCGATCCCCGGTTCGGGTTGGGAGATGAGAATGTGCTCGGTCATGTCGTCCTCACTTCTCATGCGCCGCATGCAGGCTGACGCCGACCATCTGCGGCGGGACGTCGGTGCGGTTACGGGTCCAGTCGCGGAGCGCGAACTTCTGGATCTTGCCGCTCGCGGTCTTGGGTAGTACGTCCACCACGAAGACGCTCTCGGGGATCTTCTGTTTCGCGACCTCGCGTCCGGTCAGGAACTCGTGGACGTCTGCGAGGGTGAGGTCCTGTGCGTGGTGGGTGACGACGAAGGCGCAGCCTCGCTCACCTGTCGTCGCGTCGGGCCCGGCGACGACGGCGACCTCGCTGACGGCGGGGTGCTCACTGAGGAGGTTTTCCACCTCGTGAGTGCTGATCTTCTCGCCGGAGCGGTTGATGATGTCCTTGATTCGGCCCTCGATGTGGATTGCGCCGGTTTCGTCGAACCGTGCGAGGTCACCGGAGCGGAAGAAGCCGTCCTCGGTGAACGCCGCGGCGTTGAGTGAGGAGTCGAGGTATCCGAGGAAGGTGTCGGGGCCGCGCCACAGTACTTCGCCGACGGAGCCGGGCGCGACGGGGCGCTCGGAGGGGTCGACGATGATCACCTCTGTGGGCGCGAGGACTCGCCCGTCGGTTCGGGTGCGTAATTGCGGTGTGTCCCAGCGATTGCCTGCCGTGACGGACGGTCCCTCGGTGGCGCCGTACATTCGGACGACGGTGCCGAGCCGATCGGTGGCCCGGCGGGTCAGGTCGTCCGGCATGTCAGCGCCGCCGCACACGATGTACCGGATCGACGGAGTGGGGCGACCCGCCGCGACCGCGGCGTCGAGCAGCCCTTGCAGGAACGGTGTGGAGAAGATCATGAAGCTGGCGTCGTCGCGGGCAATCTTGTCGAGCGCGGCGGCTGGATCCCACTGATCGTGCAGCACGACGGGCGCCCCGAGTAGGAACGGCAGTGTCAAGGCGCAGTTCACGCCGGTCACGTGCGTAACCGGCGACGGGTTGAAGATGACGTCTTTCTCGTTGAGACCGAACAACTCGATCATCGAAAGGTTCTCGAACACGAGGGTGTTGTGGCTGTGCAGCGCGCCCTTCGGATCCGCGGTTGTCCCCGAGGTGTACAACAGCAGGCAGACCTGATCTGGATCCGGCTGGGGCAGTGCGGCAACCACCTTCGCAGCCTCGGCCGGGGCACCGTCGAACAGCTCCGTCCAGGTGGTCATCCGCTCGTCCGTGTGGCGCTCGTCGCGTTCGCCGAGGACGACGACCTTCTTCAGGTGCGGCAAGTCGTCGAGCAGCTGGTCATACATTGCGGCGTAGTCGAATCCTCGGTAGGTCGCGGGAATGAAGACGGCCGACGCCTGTGCCTGGCCGAGGATGAACCGCAGCTCGCGCCCTCGGTAGATCGGGACAATGGGGTTGGCGACGGCGCCGAGCTTCATGATCGCCTGGTAGACGATGACCGCTTCGGCCCGGTTGGGGAGCTGGAACGAGACCACGTCGTCGGCGCCGATCCCGACCGAATGCAGCGCCGCAGCGAGCGTGGTCGCGTCGCGGTCGACGTCGGTGAAGGTCAGGCGTGTGTCGCCGTCGATTACGGCCACGGCATCCGGGAACAGCGAGGCGGCGCGTGTCAAGTAGTGCCCGATCGGCTGATCACGCCAGTGCCCTGACTCGCGGTAGGAATGGACAAGGTCGGGCGTCGGTGGGCGCGTCGGCCACATCTTTACCTCCGGGAGAGCATCGCGTTCGGATGTTGACTGGTGCCACGGGTTGACTGGTGCCACGCTAGCCACTTTCTTTAAATATGTACAGAGTTTATCGATTTGCTTCCGGGTCTGGGTAGTGTTTGTACGCATGGCGGCTACACAGCGAACTGTCGACGAGCGCACGGGGAACGCAAGGACGAAGGACGACGCGCAGCGCGCACCGGGCAGGGCCCCGAAAATGTCCGAGCGCATCGCGAACCAGATAGCGGACGAGATCCTCGGGGGCGGCATCGAGGCCGGTGACCGGCTGCCGACCGAGAAGGAGATGGTTGCAGAGTATGGGGTGGCGCGCACGACTGTGCGCGAAGCACTCCGCCTGCTCGAGAGCCGGGGTCTGGTCACCATTCGGGCCGGTGTCGGCGGCGGCCCCGTCGCGTGCCGGCCGCAATTCGAATCACTGGGTAACACCATGAAACTGTTCCTGCAGCTCGAGGGCGCAAATCTCAGCGACGTCATCGACACCCGGCTGACCCTGGAGCCGGTGGTGGCGCAACAGGCCACACCTCGAATCACGGACGGCCAACTGGACGAATTGCAGGCGGCGCTCGACAGCATGCGGGCACAGCCTGACGACTACGACAACTTCATCGAGAAGAACGCGCTGTTCCACACCACCATCTACACCGCCTCCGGAAACCCGGTGCTGCGCATCCTCATGGAAACACTGCTGCTGCTGGTGCGCGACGCGGAACCCTCACGGCACCCCGAGATCACTCGTACAGCCGCCGTCGAAGCGCAGCAACTCGTCCTCAATGCCATGCGCTCCCGAAATGCCTCCGCCGCGGGAGAGGCGATGGAGGCCTTCGTCCACGACACCGCGAAGTACTACCGTAAGCGCCTTGCGCACATCATCTCCGAGCCCGTGCACTGGCAGTTCTAGCGGACTGCTTCCGCCAGTTTTCGGAAATATGTACAGATTTAGCGGATTCGCGGCTATGGTGTGAAAGCGCTCGCATGATAAGACTCACCCACCTGCGGTGAGCGCACCTTCGGTCCACTCTCTCCGCACAGAAATGAGACGTTCGTGGCGACCCACACGAATTCCACCTCGCGCACCCCCACCCTCGAGCAGACCAGACGCCGCGGCGTTCTCGCCGCAGCCGTCGGCACCATCGTCGAGTACTACGACCTCACCGTCTACGCCTACCTAGCCGTGGTCGTCAGCCCACTGTTCTTCCCCGGCAACGATCCCACCGCCGCACTACTCGCCAGCCTCGCCGTCTTCGCGTCGGCCTACCTCATGCGCCCCGTCGGCGGCATCTTCTTCGGCCGACTCGGGGACCGGCACGGACGCAAACGCGCTCTGCTGATGTCCGTGCTGCTGATGGGGGTCGGCAGCCTCCTCATGGCATGCCTGCCGACGTACGCGTCAGCGGGCATCGCCGCGCCGATCCTGCTCGTCCTCGCACGTCTGGTACAGGGCTTCTCCGCCGGCGGTGAACTCGGCGGAGCATTGACCTACGTCTACGAGACCGTCGGGGAAAAACGTAAGGGCCTCGGCGCATCGTTCGTCGCACTCGGCAGCAACGGTGGTTTCGCGCTCGCCGCAATTGCGGTCGGGACCGTCTCAGCGCTCACCACCGAACCACAGATGACCAGCTGGGGCTGGCGGATCCCGTTCCTGCTGGGCGTCCCACTCCTGCTGTTCTGCCTGTGGACCCGGACCCGCATCGAGGACACCGCACAGTTCGAGAACGCCGCGGCCACCGACGACCTGGCGAAGTCACCGTTCACCGAACTCATCCGCACACACCCCAAACAGGTTCTGCAGGTATTCGGGCTCGGCGTGGCACAGAACGCCACCGGCTACATGGTGCTCACCTACATCGGCATACACCTGGTCCGTCAGGGTGGATTCGATCGGACCGCGGTCACCTGGACGACCGCGCTCATCATCGTGCTCATCGCGCTGTTGATGCCGGTCGCCGGTCTACTCGTCGACAGATTCGGCAGCGTCCCGGTCGCAGCAGCCGGACTGATCGGATCCGGCATCCTTGCGTACCCAGCCATGTCCCTGATGGGCGGTCACGGGCTCGTCGTCGCGGGCGTGGCATTCTTCGCCTTCGCGCTCGGCACCCCGCTCATCCAGGTCGCCACGGCACCACTGTTCCCGTCGCTGTTCAACTCTCGCGTCAGGCTCACCGGCGTCGCCCTGGGCTTCAACCTGGCGACGATCGCGACTGGCGGAACGGCCGCGTACATCGCGACCTGGCTGATCGACCGGACCGGCAGCACCTTGTCACCGGCCTACTTTCTCGCCGGATCGTGCCTCATCGGGTTGCTGACCCTGTTCAGCATCCGAACCGCAACCTACGGCGGCGTCCGCCGCGAGTCCGCATCCCACACGGAAACCGCTGCGCCGCAACCCGTCCGATAGCACGGGTCGAGAGATCGTGGTGGGTTCCAATAAACATCAGATGCACACCCTGCCCGGCGATCGACGGTCTCCCGGCTTCACAAAACGTGAAGCGGGAGACCGCGTCGTGGTCGCCTGGCCCAGCTTCCGGGCTCATAGGGGTCGCCCGCGACAACGGCCATACGCGCGTGGTCGAAATGAACAAGCGGGTCGCCGCCAACTGCCCGTGACGAGACGGTCAGACCATACTCTCTAGCGCGGCTTGAGCCGGAAGACGGGGAGCTGACGCTCGATCAGCGCCGTCGTGGCGCGGTAGTCGCCGTAGCCGGCGAAGACCTGAATGGCGAACGCGTACAGGTGCTTCGCTCGTCGGGGTCGGTGACCATGGTCGCCACAAATCACTCGCGGCCGAGTTGGCATTGGGTGTGCGCGATCAGGTTGTAGTACCGGTGCGGGTGTTTGGTTCCACCAAGTTCGAGGCGATCGCGACCATCGTGGAAGCAGGTGATCTGCACAGCTTGCGGCAAACCCGACTTTGCACCCGTAGTCTCGAGCGTGGCCGAAGGGATCATCCACTCCCGATTCAGGCGTCCGCCGGTTTCACGTTCCAACCGTTCTCAGGCTCCGACTCGCGAGGTCAGATTCGATCGGTAGCGTTACGTGCTGTAGCCGGAGGGCAGAAGGGTGCGCAGCAAGTTGGGTGCCGAGTTGCGCCCAAACTGGCTGGGAAGCGACCCGTGCAGCCTGTGGGCCGTCCGCGCGACCCAATTCGCAGAAGTCCGATTCCGACGCCGCATTGTGGTTGCCGTCGAACAAGGGATGCCGGTGCACATGCGGCTCGCGGCGGATCGACGTGAAAGCCCCTTACCGGCTGCAGGTGACCGAAGCGGGAAAGGACGCGATGAGTCGGGTCCTGCCACTCGCGCTGAGCAAGAACCGCCCCTCAGAGTCGAGCCTCGGTTCCGCCGGCGACAACGCGAGGTCATCGACGGCACGAGCTGTCATGCCATCGTGTCCGTTCACGAGGGTCGCTACTTCGTGCCGAAGACCCGTTCCAGCATCGCGGTGTCCGCGGCGGACTGGAATTTGACGACTTTCCCATCGCGGAAAGTCAGCACATCGGCTTCGTCGGCGGACTCCCCACCAGCGGCGACTCGGGTGAGAACGACAACGACATCGTCGTCGCCGAGAAAACGCTCGGGTGTTGTCGTCGTGGACTTCTCGGCCAGCTTGATCCACATCGCGCCGACCTCCGCTTTGCCACGGAAGGTGCCGCTGACGGTGCTGTTGCCGGGCGAGATCCACTCGATGTCGTCGTCGAAGAAACTCATAGCCTTCTCGGCGTCACCCGCCGAGTACGCGGAGTACCCCTTCTTCGCGGTCTCGATGTTCTGCTCTGCTGACATGGCTGCCCCTTACGTTGGTCCTCTAGCCCTACCCGAGTACAGGCTTGGTAAACCTCGCAAATGAACGGCGACGCGCCCGCGGCGTAACGTCCGACAGGGCACGCTGCCGCCGCACGGCTCCCCGCTTCGAATCACGGAATGTTCCGGCGAATTGGCGGGCGCGGGCGTCCTGCGCGAGCAGAGTGTCACCAATGTCAGGTACAACGTCAACCGACAGCTGCGCGCATTCGATGGTGTTAAATGTATTGCTAGACAGGTAGTTTAGGCTACACGGGTTAGATACGAAGCCGTCTCGGGC